>WLNW01000195.1 GCA_009699605.1 Actinomycetota bacterium
CATCTCCACGGAGACGTGTTCTCCGACGATGGCCTTCGCGCTGCGCTGGGTGACGAGACCTTCGACATCGCCATCGCGGGGTACGGCCGATTGCGGTCGATCGCCGACGTGTTGCACGGCCGCATCGGGCGACTCCTTTCGATCGGCGGGGTGCCCGTGTATCGAGGGTTCTTCGACGCGGCCGTACACCAACCTCCTGGGCTGCCGGTACCGACGCGCGAAGAGGCCGAGCTCGCGACCGAGGCCGACGACGGCAAGAGCTACCGCATCGGCCGCACCGAGCAGATGCTGTTCGAGCGGCACCCGACGGCGACCCACTTCCGCTACCCCTACGTGTACGGTCCCCGGCAGCTCGCGCCTCGCGAATGGTGCGTGGTGCGCCGCATCCTCGACCGCCGGCCCTTCCTGATCCTGCCTGACGACGGCCTCAGCCTCATCCCCTTCGGCTATGTCGACAACTTGGCCCACGCGGTGCTCCTCGCCGTCGACCAACCCGACGCGTCGATGGGCGAGGTGTTCAACTGCGGCGACGACGAGAAGCTCTCGATCCGCCAGGTGGTCGAGATCATCACCGACGAGCTCGCGTACGACTGGGAGTTGCTGTCGATGCCCGCGGCGTTCGCCTTACCCGCGCGTCCACTCATGATGAACGTGTGCACGACCCATCGGGTGGTTGACACCAGCAAGCTCCGTGAACGCCTCGGGTATCGCGACGTGGTCCCCGCCCGCGATGCTGTTCGCCTGGCCACGCGTTGGCTGATGGCCAACCGACCCGATCGCGGCGGCTACGAAGAGCTCGCCCTGCAGGACCCGTTCGACTACGCGGCCGAGGATGTGCTCGCGACATGGTGGCGGGCCGCGACGGCCGACGTGCCCGATCTGGGCTACGCCGAGGTCCCCGGTTACGGCAAATCGTACGCGGGGCCCGGCACTCGCAACGTGCGCGCCGACACGCGCATCTGACACCCTCTCGGAGACCACATGCCACTTCAGGGTTGGAGCCTTCCGTTGTCCCCAGGCGGCGGTGCGTCGTTGGTGGCGCCGCCTCCGTGGCACTTCAGCGGCGATGTCATCGGCATCGACTACATCGGAGACCCCGAGGCCCTCGCCGCCGTGTTGCCGCCCGAGATGGCGCTGAGCGACGAAGCGGCAGCGACGTTCGTCTTCATCGACTGGTCGTCGGCGTCCGCGAGCGATCCACGCACGATCGCGGATCCGGCGCGTGGCCAGTACAAGGAGGCCTACGTCGCCGTGCACGCCACCATCGACGGCGCACGGGTCGCGCGCGTGCCCTACATATGGGTCGACAACGATCTCTCGCTCGCTCGCGGACTCATCCAAGGTTTCCCGAAGAAGCTCGGCGTGGTCGCCATGTCGAAGCCGGTGCGAGTCGGCCGGGGTGGCCCGACGGTTGCATCCGGTTCGACGTTCGTGGGCCATGTGTCCGCCCTCGGCCGCCGGCTCGCGCACGGGTCGGTCACGCTCGAGTCGCCCGCGAACGAGGGGTTCATCCCGAAGAGCCTGCGCCTGCCGATCTGGCACACGCGACTCATGCCCGATCTCGCAGGCGGGCCTCCTCTGGTGCACGACCTCGCCCGCAACCTGTTGGCCGACTTCGCATGCGTCGAGGTATGGAACGGTGCCGCGACGCTCGACTACGGCGAGTCGGAGTTCGAGGAGCTTCTTCCACTTGCCCCGCGCGCCGTGCTCGGTGGCTTCCGCTGCTCGATCGCCTTCACGATCACCGGGGCCGAGGTCCGACCAGCGAGCGGTCACCCCGGAGGGACGGTCACGCGCTCCTCGCAGGGTGCGGATAATCCCCTGTAGGGCGGCTCGGTCGTGGCACCGCGTGCGACCGCTGGATGGACCTCGTCGCCCCGTTCACCCAGGCCACGCGGGCCGAGCCGAGCAGCTGCACCGTCGCCAGCTACGGTGCAGCTGCCGCATGCGCGACGGGGGGCCCACGATGAAGTACTTGTTTCAATATCCCGAGCCGACCGGAATCGATCGCGATCTGCTCGACGGCGGCGAGATCATCGATGTGGCGGTCAATGTCGAGCGGTCCGGATGGGACGGCTTCGCCTTCACCGAGCACCCGGCGCCGGGGGTTCGATGGCTCACCCAAGGCGGTGGACACCAGACGCTCGATCCGTTCGTCGCCCTGGGCGCAGCCGCCGCAGTCACCTCACGCATCACGCTGCTCACCTACCTCGCCGTGATGCCGTATCGGAACCCCCTCCTCCTCGCGAAGGCCGCTACCACGGTCGACCGTGTGTCGCACGGGCGGTTCGTTCTCGGCGTCGGCACCGGCTACCTCAAGTCCGAGTTCTTCGCGTTGGGCGTCGACTTCGACGAACGCAACGCCCTCTTCGACGAAGCACTCGACGTGCTCCCGTTGCACTGGAGCGGCGAGCCGTTCAGTTACAAGGGGCTGCACTTCGACGCGCGCGACATCATCGGCCGGCCCACGCCGACGAACCGGTCGATCCCCATCTGGATCGGCGGGAACTCACAGCTCACCCGCCGACGGGTTGCGCAGCGGGCGCAGGGCTGGATGCCCATGAGCGGGCCGCCTGAGCTCGCGACAACGGCGCGAACAGCCCACCTCGCCACGCTGGATGACATCGCCGGAGCGATTCGCGAGCTGCGCGATGCCGCAGGAGAGCGCGCCTCCGGTATCGATATCATGATCGTCTACACGGATCCATCGATCCTGGACGCGAAACCCGATGTGGAACGCCATCGCGAGACGTTGGCCCAGATCGCAGGCACCGGCGCCAGCTGGGTCTCGTTTGCGTTCGACATCACCTCGGCGTCGCACACCGCCGACTTCATCGAGGGTTTCGGCGAAACGTACCTGGGCTCGCATCGCCTGTGAGTGGGAGAGACTATGACTGACCGGCAATTCGTCGACCGAGGTCCGCTGTCGGGCTTTCGCATCGTCGACCTCAGCGAGAACATGGCGGGGCCGTTCGCGACGATGATCCTCGGCGATCAGGGCGCAGACGTCGTCAAGGTCGAGTCGTTGCGCGGCGATCAGATCCGGCGCACCGGGTCGGGCACCGACGGTATGGCGGCGTACTTCGCCAACCTCAACCGCAGCAAGAGATCGATCGCGCTCGACCTGCTACGCCCCGAAGGTCAAGCCGTCCTGCAACGGCTGTTCGATGGCGCCGACGTCGTGATCCAGGCGTACCGGCCTCAGGCCGCGGCGAAGCTCAAAATCGATGAGGCCTCGGTTCGCACGGCCGAACGCGAACGACTCGTCTACGTCGAGATCGTCGGCTTCGGCAAGACCGGTCCGCTGGCTGGCCGAGCGGTCTACGACCACGTGGTTCAAGCGTTGTCTGGATTCGCGGCGCTCCAGACCGACGCGGCGACCAAGGTCCCTTCGTTGATCCGCCAAGGCGTGATCGACAAGGCCACGGGACACGTGGCCGCCCAGTCCATCACCGCTGCGCTGTTGCGACGCGCCCGCACCGGTATCGGTCAGTCGATCTCGATCACCATGCTCGACGTTGCACTCAACTTCATGTGGCCCGACGCGATGATGAACAACACGGCGTTCTCGGTTGCCGACCCACGGCCGCCCGCCGCGAACACCTACCGACTCACCCCTACCGCTGATGGGCACATTTCGCTGATGGTGCTCACCGATCCGCAGTGGGCCGCGTTGCACCCGGCCCTCGGACTCGAACCTCGCGGCGATCGCACCCATCCAGAAGTGCTGCGCGAAGCACGCGAACGGCTGGCACAGATGCCGACCGGCGAGGCCATCGCCGCGCTCACCGCCCACGACATACCTTGCGCTCCCGTGGTGGCACTCGACCAACTTGCCGAGCAACCCCAGATCGTCGCCAACAATGCGCTCCGTGTGTTCGAGCACCCGGTGCTCGGCCCGATCCGCCAACCTGTGCCGATGCCGCACATGCCGGGCATGGACATCGACGGGCTGCGCCCCGCGCCACGCCTCGGCGAGCACTCCGCCCAGATCCTCGCCGAGGCTGGGTACTCAGCCGCCGAAGCAGCCTCGCTGATCGACGCAGGAGTCGTCGCCGTTAGTCTCCCGAGATGAGCATCGCCGAAGGTCTGATGTTCGCCTTCGACAACACGTTCGCCCACGATCTGGTCGGGTTGTACGAACCGTGGCGAGCCGCACCGTCGCCCCATCCGGCGTTGCTCGCGTTCAACGAAGAGCTGGCCGCCGAACTCGGGCTCGATGTCACATCGCTGCGCACGCCGGCCGGCATCGCCGTTCTCGTCGGCAACGTCGTTCCCGATGGTGCGTCACCGGTCGCGCAGGCGTACGCCGGGCATCAGTTCGGCCGATATTCGCCACGCCTCGGCGACGGTCGCGCACTCCTCGTCGGCGAGATCATCGACGTCCACGGCCTTCGACGCGACCTCCATCTCAAAGGATCCGGGCGTACGCCATTCGCACGCGGCGGTGACGGGTATGCGGCGGTCGGCCCGATGTTGCGCGAGTACCTCATCGGCGAGGCCATGCACGCCCTCGGCATTCCCACCACGCGCGCGCTTGCCGTCGTCGCAACGGGTGAACAGATCGCGCGCGAGACCATGCTGCCGGGTGCCGTCCTCACGCGAGTCGCGGCGAGCCATCTACGCGTGGGCACCTTCCAGTTCGCCGCCGCGCAGGACGACGCCGGGCTCCTCACCCGCCTCGCCGACCACGCGATCCAGCGCCACCACCCCGACCTCGCAGACCATCCACATCCCTACCTCGAGCTCTTCGACCGGGTCGTCGACGCGCAAGCGTCGCTCGTGGCCCAGTGGATGCTCGTCGGGTTCGTCCACGGAGTGATGAACACCGACAACGTCACCATCTCCGGTGAGTCCATCGACTTCGGCCCCTGTGCGTTCATGGACGCGTACGACCCGGCCACGGTGTTCAGCTCGATCGATACGACGGGGCGCTACGCGTACGGGAACCAACCACCGATCGCTCAGTGGAACCTCGCCCGACTGGCCGAAGCGATGCTGCCCGTACTCGCTCCCGATCCCGAAGTGGCGGTCGAGGTGGCCACCGAGATCCTGCAAACCTTCCCCGAGCGCTACACCAGGCACTGGCTCACGGGGATGCGCTCCAAACTCGGGCTGGTCGACGAGCTGCCCGACGATGCGGCGTTGGTCGACGAACTGCTTGCCCTGCTTCACCTGAACCAGATCGACTACACGTCGTTCTTCCGATCGCTCTCGGCGGTGGTTCGCGGCGATACGACGCCCACGCGCTCACTTCTCGCCGATCCGACTGCCGTCGACGCGTGGCTGGCCGACTGGCTTGCGCGTCTCGATTCCGACAGCGTTGACCCGAGCGTCCGAGCCGACGCGATGGACCGGGTCAACCCCGTCTACATCGCGCGCAACCACCAGGTCGAAGCCGTACTCGCCGCCGCGACAACCGGCGATCTCGCACCGTTCCACGCGCTGCTCGACGCGCTCCGTCGTCCCTTCGACGAACGCCCGGGCCTCGAGGACTACACGACACCGGCTCCTGTCTCCTTCGCCGGCTACCAGACCTTCTGCGGCACCTGATCCTGGCCCCGACGCGCGAAGTGCGCGACACTCCGGTCATGGTGGCGATCACAGCGACAGAGTCAGGATTCGGTGCACACGTCGAAGGAGTCGACATCGCCTCGGTCCCCGACGCCGTCACTCACGCCTTACTTCTCGCGGCGCTCGACGAGTACCGGTTGCTAATCTTCCGCAACGGGCCGGCCATCGCCACCGATGCACAGGTCGTCGATTTCTGTTCGTCGTTCGGACCACTGCGACCGAGCCTTGCCGACAAGTCACGAATGATCGACCATCCCGAGATCAACCTCGTCGCCAACCGCAACATCGGCTCGGTGCAGGGCAGCGGCGGCCGCGACGCGCTCCACTACCACAGCGATCTGCATCATGAGCCGCCGCTCATCGA
>WLNW01000196.1 GCA_009699605.1 Actinomycetota bacterium
CGCTGGGGGTGACGCGAACGGCGAGCGGGTCGCGCGCCGCGAGGAGCGAGCTCGCTTCGATGCCGCTGGTCTCGGGCAGCGGTTCGAGCCGCAGCGTGGAGGGTTCCTCGATGATGCGCGTGAGCTCGCCGACATCGACACGGAGGCGTTCTCGCTGCGCGACCAGATGCCGTTCGAGCAGACCGATGTCGTCGCGCAAGAAGTTCCGGACGCGCTCGGCCTCGCGGATGTCCTCCATGAGGGGTGCACGACTTTCCTCGGCGATGCGACGAACCTCGGCTTCGGTTTCGGTGCGCAGGATCGCCGCCTGTGCCTCGGCGGCGCGCACTAACTCCGACGCTCGTTCGTTCGCCGCGGAGGTGGTACGCGCCGCGTGGGCGTTGGCCTCTTCGAGCGTCTGCGCGGCCTCGGCGTTGGCCTCGGCGATGGCTGCGTCGGCGGTACGCTGCGCGAGCACGAGCGTGCGGCGCAACGTGTCCTCGGACTCGCTACGACCACCCACGGTCGCGGCGCGTGCCTCGGCACCATCGGCACGGTCAATGGCTTCGCGTAGGCGCCCCTGGAGCTGCCCGATGGCGACCCCGACGCGCTCAAGCAGCTCGTCGACCTCGTCCTTGTTGTAGCCACGAAACGAGTCGCTGAGCCGAATGTCCTTGAGGAGCTGCGGCGTGATGTTCATTGTCGAATCGTACCCCCGCACCACACCGCGATCGGGGACGCTCACGCGGGGATGCTGGTCAAGCCGTGGGCGCCCTTCGGCGCACCCCGCCTACTCGTCTTGGTCTTCGAGACGACGACGTTCCTCGGCCGAGACCTGGACATTGGTGGGCGTGAGCAGGTACACGTGATCGGCGACGCGCTCCATCTGGCCCCCGAGCCCGTAGCAAAGGCCACTGCAGAAGTCGATGAGGCGGCGCCGCAGGTCGCGATCGGCGGCCTCGAGGTTAATGATCACCGCTTGGGGGGTCTTGAACCAGTCCGCTATCTGCTGGGCGTCGTTGAACGACAGCGGGGTGATCGAATGAGGCTTCGCGTGCGCTTCCCGGGGGATCGGGCGGACGGCGGACGATCCGGCGCGGGGCATGGGGCGGGGCTCGAGCGAGTCGGCGAGGCCCATAGCCGCAGCCACGCCGAGGCCTGTGGAAGACGATGCGCCCGAACCCACACGGATGGGGCGCACCGACCCGACCATGTCGGACGGGGGCGCGCTGCCACGCGGCGCGACCCGGGTGATCGTGGCGACGTGGTCGCGACGATCGGGCGCCGCGTCGGCCGAATCGTCGTACACGTCGTATTCGTCATCGGGTCCGAGCCCTAGGTAGAGCATCGTTTTCTTCAGAAAATCCGCCATGCATGCCCTCCTCAGAGGCTGAATCTACTGCGCTGCGTGGTGGAAGGACAGGACGCCCGCATGCAAGCGCATCTTCTCACGTTCCTACAGCGCGGGGCGTGACCCGAACAGCGAACGTCCGATTCGCACATAGGTGGCACCACATTCGACCGCCGGCTCGAGATCGTCGCTCATACCCATCGACAACTCACGCAAACCGAGCGACCGGGCCCGGGTCGCCAAGGACGAGAAGCAATCCCGTGACGCGACCAGATCCGCAACGGGCCCGACCGCCATGAGCCCGAGCACGTCGAGGGACAGCTCGCGCAGCGCGCCGACCAACGAATCGACATCTTCTAGCCCGCACCCACCACGCCCGGCATCTCGGGTGACGTTCACCTGGACGAGCACGCTCGCGCCGGGACTGCGCCGTGCGATCTCGCGACCGATCTCGACCCGGTCGACGCTGTGCCACAAGGAGACCCCGTGCGCTACCACCCGCACCTTGTTGCGCTGGATCTGACCGATGAAGTGCACCGGGATCATCGGTTCACCTTCGAGCGACGCGAGCTTTCGTTCGAGCTCCTGCGCGTAGTTCTCGCCGATGGCATCGGCGCCACCTGCGATGGCGGCGCGGATCGCGTCGGTTCCAAAGCCCTTGGTTACCGCGACGAGGCGCGTGCGGCCATCGCCTCCTGCACGAGCGATGCGCTCGCGCACGATCGCGATGTTGTCGGCGACCGCGCACGCGTCGACGGGTGGCGCCTCGGTCGACGGAACCTTGGCCACGGGCTACTTGAGGAAGTCGGGAACGTCGAACTCGTCGTCGGCGTCGTCGACCTCGGCGAACACGTCCGCGATGGGGCGCTCGTCGCGCTGCGAGCGAGGTGCCGGGGTCGCACGCGACGTGGTCGTGACCGGAGCTGCCTTGTTCTCGCGGGAGTCGTCCCAGCGGTCGAAGCCCGCAGCGATGACGGTGACCCGGATCTCGTCGCCCATCTCGTCGTCGATGACCGCACCGAAGATGATGTTCGCGTCGGGGTGGGCCACCGCGTGGATGATCTCTGCGGCCTCGTTGACCTCGAACAGGCCGAGGTCACTACCACCGGAGATGTTGAGCAGGATGCCGCGCGCACCTTCGATAGACGCCTCAAGGAGCGGGCTCGAGATAGCCGCGCGAGCGGCCGTGACGGCTCGGTTGTCGCCGCGGGCATACCCGATGCCCATGAGCGCGCTCCCGGCGTCACGCATGATCATGCGGACGTCGGCGAAGTCGGTGTTGATGAGGCCTGGGGTGGTGATGAGGTCGGTGATGCCCTGCACCCCCTGCAGCAGCACTTCGTCGGCCATCTTGAACGCGTTGAGGACCGACGTCTTCTCGTTCGACACGGTGAGCAACCGGTCGTTCGGGATGACGATGAGGGTGTCGACGGCTTCCTTCAGCCGCTGGATGCCCTGCTCGGCCTGGACCGAGCGGCGACGTCCCTCGAACGCGAACGGGCGGGTGACGACACCGATGGTGAGTGCACCGAGCGCCTTCGCGACGTTGGCGATGATGGGCGCCGCGCCAGTGCCGGTGCCCCCGCCCTTGCCCGCGGTGATGAAAACCATGTCGGCGCCGGTGAGCGCCTGTTCGATCTCGACCCGATGATCCTCGGCGGCCTGTCGACCGATCTCGGGATCGCTGCCGGCCCCGAGACCACGCGTGAGCTCGCGGCCGATGTCGAGTTTGACGTCAGCGTCGCTCATGAGGAGCGCCTGCGCATCGGTGTTGACCGCGATGAACTCGACGCCCTTCAAGCCTGCGTCGATCATGCGGTTGACGGCGTTGACCCCGCCTCCGCCGACGCCGATCACCTTGATGACGGCAAGATAGTTCTGCGGATTACCAGCCATAGGTATCGTGACCTCCAGGGGGACGGGGGTTGGCCTGTCGGTTGCGCATCGGAGAGACGACGCTACCCGACGCGTGTGACCCCCCGGTGGGACACCCACCAGTTCGCGCACAACGCCGCGCCGCCGTCACCTTACGCCTTGGACGTGCGCCGAGTCAGAACCGGCGAGTTTGGGACCTGCAAATCGATGTATTCGAGGTCGGTCAGATCGACCCGCGTAAGCACGGTCGCGAGCCCGATGATCTTGTCGGAGAGATGCGCCTGGGAGCCGAATGACACGCGGATGCTGTTCTGGAGTGCCGCGTCGAGCGAACCGTCAGGGTTGGTGAGTATCTCGATGAACCATGGGCGAAGATCCGCGGTGATGTAACCGGCGAGCGCGAGACCGGGCAACGTGGCGGCCACCGATTCGCCCGGTGCTGCAGTGACACCGACGCCGGCAAGCACCGCTAGGTCAGTCGGTCGACTGGTTCGCGTCTCGAGAACCCTCCCGGTTGCATCGAGCACGAGCCAATGGCTGGCATCCACGGTCAGCGCCGCGACCGCGCGGCGCTCGACGACGGTCACCGTGACAGTTCCCGGCCAGTGCCGGTCGATCGCCACCGTGTCGATCCAGGGCAGTGAACTGATCGCGCGACGGGCGCTGTCGATATCGAGGTTGGTCATCGGCTGGCCGGCGTGCAGTCCGCCCGCGGCGAGCAGCGTGGCCTCATCGGTGTGGGCCAGCCCGGCGACGCGGACGCGATCGAGATCGAGCAACGGGCTGCCGGTGACGAGATAGCCGGCCACGATCAACAGGGCGAGCACGCCCAGCGCGGCCAATCGGCGGAGCCGGCGGCGACCCGCGTCGCGCTTGACCTCGATTCGGCGAGCGCGGAAGCGAGGATGCATAGCGGTGCGCTTCGTTGCGGTCGAAGCGGCGGTGCTCATGCGGACGGGCCTTGCATCCGTTGACCCGACGAGGACGATGCAGCCGCGGCGAACCCGACGAGGCGGGTCTCGGCCACGAGCGCGACGCCGTGCGTGGCCAACACGCGTTCTTGCACGAGCGTCATGAGCGCGTGCACGTCTTCGGCGCGGCCGTTGTCGTCGGCCTGGATGAAATTGGCGTGCTTCGACGACACCTCGGCGGTCCCGAGCCGGAGACCCTTGCAACCGGCGGTGTCGATCAGCCGACCTGCGGAATCGCCGGGCGGGTTCGTGAACACCGAGCCGGCGTTCTGGCCGCCCGGTTGGTGCTCGCGCCGCCAGCGAACGATGGCATCGACACGTGCCACCGCGTCGGCAGGATCGTCGACGGTGAGGGCGAGCGTTGCTTGCACCACCACCTGGTCATCGCGCAGCACGGAGTGACGGTACGACAATGCGAGCTCACGCACGGGGATCTGCCTGACCGAGCCGTCGCCGTAGAGATCGACGACGCGCACGCTCGACAGACAGCTCGCCATGTCAGAGCCGTGTCCGCCCGCGTTCATCCGGCATGCGCCACCGATCGATCCGGGCACGCCGACGGCCCACTCGAAGCCCGCGAGCCCGAGCGCAGCCGTTCGTCGCGCGACCATCGGAAGCGCTGCTCCCCCGCCGGCGCGCACGACGGGACCGCGCGTGTCGACGTCGGTGAACGCCGCACCGAGTTGCACCGCAAGGCCCGCAAACCCGTTGTCGGACACGAGCAGGTTCGAACCTCGGCCGATGACGAGCACCGGAAGTGCTCCGACGGTTGCCGCATGCACGACGGCGCGCAGGTCGAGCATCGATTCGACGACCACATAACGCATCGCGGCGCCGCCGACGCGATAGGTGGTGAGCGGGCCGAGCGGACGGTTCTCGTGAACACGTCCGGCCAGCACCGAGTCGCGGAGGAGCGCGTCGGCCGCCTCGAAATCGGCCGCCGTCATCGCGCGGTCTCGCGCAGGCGTACCTGCAGCTCGTCGGGCAGTGACGTGAGGTCGCCGGCGCCGAGCGTGAGACAAAGGTCCCCTGGGCGCAGGACGGTCGCGAGGTAGCCGAGAAGATCGGCGCGATGTGGGAGGTAGGCGACGGTGGCCCAGGGATGCGCGTCGAGCACGGCGTTCACGAGCAGCTTGCCGGTGATGCCGGGACGGGGTGCCTCGCCTGAGGCATACACATCGGTCAGTGCAAGCACATCGACGCCACGGAACGCGTCCGCGAACGTGGGCCACAGCGTCTCGGTGCGGCTGTATCGATGCGGTTGAAAGGCACACACGATGCGGCGCCACCCTCCGTCGCGCGCCGCGGCGATCGCCGCGGCGACCTCGGTGGGGAGATGTGCGTAGTCGTCGACGAAGGTGATGCCCGCCACTTCGCCTCGGTGTTCGAAGCGACGTGCCACGCCGGCGAAGCGGTTCAGGGCAGTGCGCGCCGGTTCGGGGTCGACGCCGAGTTCGAGCGCCATCGCGAGGGCGCCCGCCGCGTTGCGAGCGTTGTGGAGACCGGCCAGGGGAACGCGAACGTCCTCGACATGGTGCGCTTCGGAGTGCAAAGAGAACGAGACACCGTCGCGACCAACATCCACGTCGATCATTCGGTAGTCGGCGTCGACCGAGGTGCCGTAGGTGACCACGGCGATCCCATCGGCGCGAAGGCGCTCGGCCAATGCCGCGGTCTCGTGGTCATCGGCGCACAGCACCCGCACCCCGGCCGCAGCGCGGAC
>WLNW01000197.1 GCA_009699605.1 Actinomycetota bacterium
ACGAGCAGCGTCATTGCTTCGACCATGGGCACGGCGCGGGGGAGGACGCACGGATCGTGCCGGCCTTTTGCTGCGAGCTCGACGGCAATGTTGTCGCGGTCGACGGTGTTCTGCGTCGACGAGATCGTGGCCGTGGGCTTGAACGCCGCACGGAACGCGATGGTCTCGCCGTTGCTGATGCCGCCCTGCACGCCGCCGGAGTTGTTGGTGGTGGTGCGCGGGCGACCGTCGGCACCCGGTACGAACGGATCGTTGTGCTGAAGGCCGGTGAGGCGTGTTCCGGCGAAGCCGCTGCCGATCTCGAACCCCTTGCACGCCGGCAGCGACAGCACGCCCTTGCCGAGGTCGGCATGGAGGCGATCGAAGACCGGTTCGCCGAGGCCCACTGGACAGTTGCGTACGACGCACTCGACCACTCCGCCGAGCGAGTCACCATTGCGGCGGGCATTTTCGATCGCAGTGACCATGAGGGCGGCGGCCGCCGGATCGGGGCAGCGCGTCGGGCTCGCCTCAACATCGGCGAGCGACACCGTGGCAGGATCGACTGCCGCGTCGATGTGATGTACTTGGCTCACCCAGGCGAGCACCTCGATGCCGGCGATCTCGCGCAACAGCGTGCGAGCGATTGCGCCCGCAGCGACGCGGCCGATGGTCTCGCGTGCGCTCGAGCGTCCGCCGCCGCGGTGGTCGCGACCGCCGTACTTGGCGTCGTAGGTGTAGTCGGCGTGCGAGGGGCGATAGACGTCACGCAGCTGGTCGTAGGCGCCGGAGCGCGCGTCCTTGTTCCGCACCACCAACGCGATGGGCGTACCGGTGGTGCGCCCCTCGAAGACCCCGGAGAGCACTTCGACGATGTCATCCTCGTCGCGTTGGGTGACGAGGCGGCTCTGGCCCGGCCGCCGGCGATCGAGGTCGTGCTGGATGGCCGCGACGTCGAAGGCGAGCCGCGGCGGGCAGCCGTCGATGACGACACCAACCGAGCCACCGTGTGACTCGCCGAAGGTACTGATACGAAAAAGAGTGCCGAAGCTGCTGGACATCGCCTGCGAGCATAGGCCCGGGGACAATGATGACCGTGCGAGTTCGTAGCGACCTCGCACGCGGCACTGCGCCGGAGAGGGGATCACCCATGGATCTGGGGCTCACGAAGCGCGTTGCGCTGGTATCGGGGGCATATCGCGGCACGGGTGCGGGTATCGCTCGCGTCATGGCCGGCGAAGGGGCGACCGTGCTCGTGCACGGATTCGAGGAGGGCCAGGCCGACGACGTCGTCAATGGCATCCGAGCGAACGGCGGCGATGCACATGCGGTATCGGGCGACCTCTGCACCGATGTCGGCGCCGATCGGGTCGTCGAGCAGTCATTGTCGATCGCCGGCCGGGTCGACGTGCTGATCAACAACTACGGCATCGCCGAGGGCGGTGGCTGGTTCGACCAGTCGAGCGCAAGCTGGTTCGACGTGTACGACAAAAACGTCGTGACTGCCGTGCGGCTCGTGCACCGCCTCGTGCCGGCGATGTGCGACCAACGCTGGGGACGCGTGGTGTTCCTCTCCACCATCGGCGCCACGCGTCCGGGCAATCGCCATCCGCAGTACTACTCGGCCAAGGCCGCGCTGCCCGGCCTCACCGTCAGCCTCGCGAAGGAGCTCGCAGGTACCGGGGTCACCGTCAACACGGTCAGCCCGGGCATCATCGCGACCGCCGAGATCGTCGCGATGTTCGAAGCGCGCGCTCGCGAGAAGGGCTTGGCCGCCGATTGGCCCACCGTGCAGCAGCTCATGCTCGAAGGTGTCATGCCGAACCCGTCGGGTCGGGTCCCCACGCCCGAGGACATCGGTCGGTTCGTGGCCTTCGTCGCGAGCGAGGCCGGGTGGCACCTCAACGGGGCGCACCTGCGCATTGACGGCGGCGCGTCCGACACCGTCACCTGACCTTCGGCCCTCGGGTCAGTACGATCGTCACTCGTGAATGCTCGTCTTGCCGCCTCCGAACTCGACCTTGCTTCCGCATGGGAGGGGCTCGCGGGAGCATTCCCCGATCGCGTCGCAATCGCCTGCGGCGACGCAACCCGCACATGGGGTGAGCTCGACGATCGCGCTGGTCGGTTGGCGTCAGCGTTCGCGGCGTGCGGCATCGGCCACGAGACCAAGGTCGCCATCGCGCTCTACAACGGCAACGAGTACATCGAGACAGAGTTCGCCGCGTTCAAGGTACGCGGGGTGCCGGCGAACGTGAACTATCGCTATCGCGCCGACGAGATCCACTACGTGCTGCAGAACGCCGACGCAGTGGCTTTGGTTTACAACGTGTCGTTACGCGAAGTGATCGACGAGATCCGATCGAGCCTGCCGTTGCTCACGCTGCTGGTCGAGGTCAACGGCGACGGCGCATGCCCCTTCGCCGTTGACTACGAAACGTTGATCGCTGCACACGAACCATTCGCGCCCATTGCCCGTTCGGGTCGCGACCAGTGGTTCTTGTACACGGGTGGAACCACTGGTCAACCGAAAGCGGTGATGTGGGACCAACGGGGCCTGCTCGGCGGCATGGAGCCGACCTATCGCCCGTTCGACATCGCCGTACCCACGACAGTCGCCGAGGTCGTCGCTGCGGCGCGCGTCGTCACCGAGCGAGGAACCGAGGTGCGCCAGGTTGCGGCATCGCCATTGATGCACGGCACCGCAGGTGTGTCGACGAAGGCCACGCTCACCCATGGCGGCGTGGTCATCACGTTGCCGTCGCATTCGTTCGATGCCGACGAGCTGTTTCGCGTGGTCGCGCAGCACAGGGCCACCATGTTGACCATCGTCGGGGATGCGTTCAGTCGCCCGATGCTCGCGGCGATCGAACGAGCCGAAGCCGCCGGGAACCCTTACGACCTCTCGTCGGTACGAACGATCGTGTCTTCGGGGATCATGTGGAGCGAGGAGATCAAGCAGGAGTTCCTGCGGCGCTATCGCGTTACCTTGGTCGATATTCTCGGCTCGAGCGAGGGTACGGGCATGGCCCGCCAGGTCGCGTCCCGAACTCGCAAGGCGGCCACGGCGCGCTTCGAGCTCGGCGAGTACTCGCGGGTGTTCACCGACGACGGTCGTGACGTCGTGCCGGGCTCGGGTGAGACCGGCCGGATCGCGCTGGGCTTCCCCATCCCGTTGGGCTACTACAAGGACCCCGTCAAGACCGAGGAAGCGTTCCCACTCGTGGGTGGGCGCCGCTGGTCGATCCCGGGTGACTACGCCATCGTCGAGGCCGATGGCACCGTCGTGTTGTTGGGCCGCGGTTCGCAGTGCATCAACACCGGTGGCGAAAAGGTGTTCCCCGAAGAGGTCGAAGAGTCGCTGAAGACCCACCCCGGCGTGATCGACGCGAACGTCATCGGTGCCCCCGACGAGAAGTGGGGGAGTGCGGTCACCGCAGTCGTATCGCTCGTCGCGGGCGCCGCGGTGACCGACCGCGAGCTCCATGACCACGTGCGAGCGCATCTGGCGGCGTACAAAGCGCCCAAGCGCGTGGTGTTCGTGCCCGAGATCGTACGCAAGGTCAACGGCAAGCCCGACTACGAATGGGCCCGCGCCGCGCTCGACGCGGCCGGTTGAATCGCGGCCCGCGAGTCAGCGGAGGTAGACCTCGACGAGCGAACCATGGGCCGGCGGATCGGTGCGGGCCCGAATCGAGTCGAGGCGTTCGTGGATGGCTGGCGTGTACACCTCGTCGGTGAAGACCCAGAACTGCTTCGCGACGATCGCGTCGTGCACCAGATCGGCTACCTCGGCCGGCGGTTTCGCCTGCTCGAAGATGTCGAGGACGGCGCGGTGCACGTTGAGCTGCTCGGGCGTGGGCGCCGCGGGAACACCGGGACGGCGCGTCGCCTCTGGTCGGTTGCGGTCCGACTCGATGATGCGTGTGCGCACGATGCCCGGGCAGAGGCAGCTCACGCCGACCGAGGATCCCGCGTCGCGCAGCTCGCTGAACATGGTCTCCGCGACGGCGATGGCCGCATGCTTGCTCGTGTTGTAGGGCGCCGCGCCCGGGAACGAGGTGAGCCCGGCGATCGACGCAGTGATCACGATGTGGCCGTCGTCGTGTGCCTTGATGTGGGGGAGGAACGCCGCGATGCCGTGGATGATGCCGAACAGGTTTACCCCGAGCGTCCAGGTCCAATCGGCCTCGGTGAGCGTCTCGATGGGTCCGTTCCCGCCGGCGACGCCCGCGTTGAGACACACCACGTGCACGTTTCCGAACGTCTCGAAGGCCCGTGCCGCGAGTGCCTGTACCGATGCCGCGTCGGACACGTCGCACCGTACGCCGAGCACCTGGGTGCCGTGCGCCTGCAGTTCGGTGACCGCGATGTCGAGCGGCGGCGACTCGATATCGGCCACGACGATGTTCATGCCGGCGCGCGCCAGTCGGTCGGCGAAGGCACGGCCCATGCCGCTCGCTCCGCCCGTGATGACCGCAGTCTTGCCTACGAGCGAATCCACGTGCGTCCCCCTCGACGACCTCGCGCTGCCTACAGCGCGAGCAGCGCTTGTTCTACTACTTCGTTCAGCGCAGGATGGATGTAGTACTGGTCGCGTGCCATCTCGTCGACCGTCTGGCCGAAGCGCATCCCTTGGATGAGCTGCTGGATGAGCGTCGACGCTTGCGGGCCGATGATGTGCGCACCGAGCAGTTGTCGGGTGTGCTGGTGGGCCAGCAGCTTGCAAAAGCTGGTGGTGTCGTCCATGGCCCAACCGTACGCGGCCCCTGCGTAGTCGTGGGTGACCGACACGTACGGCACACCATCGCGCAAGAGGTCGCGCTCGATCGCGCCCACCGACGCGACTTGCGGGTGTCCGAACACCGCGTGGGGCAGGAATCGCCGATCGATAGATCGCAGCGCATCGGGGTGGGCGATGTTGTGCGCCACGATGCGCGCGTCGGCGTTGGCCGCGTGCTTCAGCTGGGCGGCGTGGCTGATATCACCCAGCGCCCAGATGCCCGGAACGTTCGTGCGCAGATACGGGTCAGTGATGACGTACCCGTGTGCGTCGAGCGTCACGCCCGTCGCGTCGACCCCGAGCTGACCACCGTTGGGGTCGCGACCGGTGGCCACGAGGAGCATGTCGCCGTGCACGGTGCTTCGGCGGCCGTTGGTCGAAATGTCGAGCTCGATGTTGTCGCCGACGCGCCTCGCCGCAAGTACTTGGGTGTGCGCCCGGATGTCGAATCGTTGATGTGAAAGCTCGGTGTAGCGCAGCGCGATCTCGTCGTCCTCGAAGCGCAGGAGTGTGTCGCCGCGCACGATCATCGTGATGTGCGAACCGAACGAACCGAACACGTGGCTGAGCTCGCACGCGATGAACCCGCCGCCGATGACCAAGAGCCGTTCGGGGATGGCGTCGACGCGCATGATCGTGTCGGACGTGTGGAAGCCGACATCGGCGAGACCGGGGATGTCGGGGATCGCCGGTCGTGCGCCGGCGGCGAGCACGACCGTGTCGGCGGTGTGGACCACGCCGTTGACCTCGAGAGATTTGTGGCCGACGAAGCGTCCGTCGCCCTCGTACACGGTGACGTGTTCGAGTCGCTTGCGATACGCACGCCCACCCTCGGCGATGGGGTCGATCCGACCGAACACCCGGTCGCGGATGGCGGCCCAGTCGGCGCCTTTGAAATGGGTGTCGAGCCCGAGGTGCGCGCTGTGTGCGGCTTGGTACGCGACGTCGGCTGCGTACACGAACATCTTCGAGGGGATGCACCCCCGGTTCAGACAGGTCCCGCCGAACACGTCACGTTCGACGATGGCCACGTCGATGTCATCGAAGTCGGGCGTGAGGATCGAGTTCCCGGAGCCGGTCCCGATGATGAGCAACTCGTGGTGCGCCATAGGGCACCTTCCTATCGGG
>WLNW01000198.1 GCA_009699605.1 Actinomycetota bacterium
AGCGTCGCGAAGGGCGCGGCGACTGCCTGCTCGTTGCTGATCACGGTGATCCCCCGAGCGGACCTTGGCTCACGATGCGTGCGACAGTCGACGAATCGGGACGTCGTCGGCTTCAAAAGTCGCCCATGGCGGGCGCACGCTATTTCGCCCCGTCGAGCTCGGCCAGGTAGTCGAGATAGGACGGAGGCAGATCAGCATCCGCGATGCGCTCCCACGCCTCAGGGTCGAACGACGTGTTGGAATCCTCCGAGAGCGCTCGGGTGGCATCCTCGCCGAACGCGAAGAAGATCACGTTGCGGAACCGAAGTGGGGGCAGACCCCACCACAACATTTGGTGATTTGCCAGCCACCCAAACCTCATTGATCATCACCTGCCGATGTCGCCGGTTTGGCACGCACCACACAGGTGTTGATCTCCACACCACTGTGGGCTGGTTGTTATTTGAGTGGCACCACGACGTTGCTGAGGCAAGTGACCACGAAGAATTCGGGACACGACACGAATCAGAGTTGACACAGCACACCGCTTTCGGGGCATGGATGCGCATTCATCGGCGGTCAGGCCGACAAAGGCTAACTTCGGCCGCTACTCACCAAGCGGGCCACGAGTACGAGCAGCACGAGCAGCGACAGAGACGTCTGAAACATCATCACGAGCTTCACCCGGCGAGACACGACCGTCTCGCCGGTGGGTCCAAAGGTGGCATTGGTGTTGAACGAGATGAATGCGTAGTCGATGAACTTCGGTCGCACGAGATCCTCGCCACCTCGACCCGGAAAAACGAACGCCCCACCTGGCACGATGCTGTCGAGGAGCCAGTACCAACCGGTGAACACCGCCGCGATCGCAATGTATGCCGCGCCAACGTCGACAAGGCTCCACAGATACTCGTCATTGCGCGCGCGTGCGGTGACGACGAGTGCCGCCACGGCAGCAATTACCTGGAGCGTGGCCACGAATAAGTACACGATGAGCGCGCGTTGTCGCAGGTGATCACCGCCGATCATGCTGGCCACTATGACAAATGCGATGGTGGCAAGGAATGCGACGACCAAGGCCACATCGAGTCCGTTGAGTATCAGGGTCGTGGTCTTGCTGAACACGGATCCGTATTCGATGGCCACGCCAGCCAAGAGGTCAAGCAGGAAGATCGCCAGCGTGTAGATCACGGTCGTGACAGGCGTGAAGCAATCGGACAGACCGCGCGGAGCGAGTGGGGTTTCGTGTGCGTCGCTCACTGGTCGGTCGGCGCGTGGGTCCCCTGGGGCTTGTGAGCCTGCTGTCATGGCGACCATTGTGCCCTCCGCGGGGTCGCCGCGCCGCTCTCCGGACCCCTCCAACTGCGCGCCGCTGTCCGATCGGCGTTGAGTTGGGATGAGGGTTCGACTCCAGCGCCGCGCCGTTGACGTGCTCGCGTACTTCGACCGGCCCGGCACCTCCAACGGCCCCACCGAGGCGATCAACGGCCGACTCGAGCACCTCCGCGGGTCCGCGCTCGGGTTCCGGAACCTCACCGGCTACATCGCCCGATCACTCCTCGAAACCGGCGGCTTCAGACCCCGACTACACCCTCGTTCGCGAAGAGCCTGTTGTGGTCGTCGACCACCACGCGGTCCTTCGGCGACTCGAACACGGCAGCGCCGTTCGTGCAGAAATTGCGATAGTACTTAGTCACGGCTTCCAGACCTTTTGGTCCGTGGTCGCGTCCATTGAACCAGTTGTGCATCTGCGGGTTGTCAACCAGAGCGGCCATCATCTGACCGAGGTCGCGGGCCGCCTCGGCCTTGGAATGCTCGATCACGGTCTGGAGCATCTGCCGGTGTCGAGGATTTTCAGTAATGGCGAGACGCACCTCGAGTGCTTGCCAGATCTTGGCTTGCTCGAACGACATCGTTTGGTTTCTCTCGTTGTGGCTGAGCTCGGTGCCCAGGGGCGCGCTCGTCCCGCGGATGATGTTGTGAGGGGCAGACCCAAACACCGATTTTCGTCTCGGAGCTGACAGCGATGGAGGCGTCAGGCGACCCCCGCCCGCAGCTCCACCAGCGTGGCAGATGCAAGGAGCCGGTGCGCTCGGCGCGTATTGGCTTGCGTCGAGGATGAGACCGTGACCACGACCAAACCGAGATCATCGAGCCGACAGAACGCGGTCAGATCCGGGGCATCGAAGGTAGCGTCGCCCACATCGCTACACCCTCGATCGCGGAGAGCCAGGAAAGATGTCGAAACGCATATCGATGTCCGCGTTGCTTGCAATCGCAGTCGCGATTGCCGCGTGCGCGCCGACGCCGACGAAAGCGCAAACGCCTACCCAGGTACCTGCCCCGACCGCGGTACTACCAACGGTTGTGGTGACGCCAGTGCCCGCGACGAACACCGCCGCGCCAGACAAGGTGACCGTCGCGTACGTCGCCATCACGAACTTTGCGCCGCTCTACATTGCCATCGAGCGCGGGTTCATGAAAGAGCAGAACATCGAAGTTGATCTGCAGAAAGTGACCACGGCCGCGGATGCGTTGCCATTGCTGGCGACGGGTCAGTACGAAGTCGGAGGCGTGGGCATTGCGGCAGCCACGTTCAACGGCTTCAACAACGGATTGGATTTCCGCATCGTCGCGTCCGCGGCGATTCAGCCGTTGCAGAATGGTCCGACGGCTCTTCTTGTCCGCAAGGATTTGAAAGATTCCGGCAAAATCAAGACGGTTGCCGATCTGAAGGGACGAAAAGTCGGGATCGCCGGCGCCGCCGGTTCAACCGGCGCGTACTTTGTCGCGAAAGCGTTGCGCGATGTCGGCCTGACGTTCAAAGACGTCACTGCCGTCAATTTGCCAAACCCGGATTTGGTGCTTGGAATGAAACAAGCATCCATCGATGCTGCGTTGGTCGCACCACCCTACGCAGATCAGATACTCAAGGACGGCACGGGCGTTTTGCTCGCGCAAGATATTGCACCGAGCGCCATGACGACCGTTTGGATGTATTCCGTCAAGTTCATGCAAGAGCGCCCAGAGGTCGCCAAACGTTTTATGCTTGCGCTTGTCAAATCCGCACGCGCGATGCAAGGCGACAAGTATCTCAATCCCGACAACATCAAAGCGTACCTCAAGTACACTCCTTCGGCCGAAGATACGATCAAGAGCGGCACGCCGCCATTTATCGATCCGGACCTGAAAATCTACTTCGAGAGTATCAAGAATCTCGAGGACGTTTTTCGGAGCGAAGGTTGGACGGATTATACGAACGTTATTCCGTCCGACAAGATGGTGGATACGTCGTTTGTGGACAATGCCGTGAAGGTGTTAGGCGTGTTCAAACCGTAACGACCGAGACGGACGCCGCCCGGCGATTGCACCGCGGCCACGATCGCATTGAGGCGGTGGTTTGCCTCAGATCCTTGCAGGACCTGAGGCAAACCACCGAACGATTCAGGCCGCAGATAAATGGATCGTCGCTGTCACACCCGGTGTGTATGGTTCGAAGTGACTTATCCAGACGACCTGAGGGGCCCGGCCCTGCGACGGTCGGGCAACCGACGCAGCAGCGCACGGTGCCAACGCCGGGTTCGATGAGGAGACACCCCATGGGCAACAACCCTTCGCGTTCGACGCGTCCGTGGCCGCACCGGTGGCGACGCTCGGCGCGCTCGACGACGCCGGCGGCCGCCGGCCCGACACCAGAAGACAGCGCGGCATTCCCGGCCGTGCCGTCGTTCGATTGGGCGTTCGCCTCGAACACGGTTCTGGGTGGCGTGGCCCCCGGGTTTCGAGACGCGCGCTTCATGGACCGGCTAATCCCCTACGCCCCCCATGATCAGCTGTGCAGCGGGACCCGGTGGTGCTCGCAGCGTTGGCTCGATCGCGGCGTTGGCTCGCGAGGTTTCCGAGCGCGGCAACAGAGCCACATTTCGGTCATGGGCATGACAACAGGCGGGCGGTGTACGGGCGGGACCTTCGTCGTGATCCCCGAGGAACAACTCGACGCGGCTGCTGCGCTGGCGGCCAGGTCGCTAGCCACAGACACGGGCGCCGAGTCAGGGTTGTACGAGTGGTCGACGGCGATCGTCCGCGAAACCGGGAGGTCGCGGCTCGCGATCTGGGCGGTCGCGAACGACGAGGCGCTCGGGGTGTTCGCGGCCGAACTCGACGTCGAGTGGTTTCTGCATTTCCAGGTTGTCAATACTTGGGGTGCGGGCGCAACCGAAGCGGATGAACCGGAGTTGTTGACGGTGCAAAACTCCTCCAGGGTCACTGTCGCTGAGCTCGAGGGCTGCGTCCACCTCGAGAATGAGGAGGTCCCGGCGCGTCAGCTCGAGGTGGCGGAGAAGTACGGAAACGGCCTTGCGCAACGCGGGAGGAAATCGGCGTTCATCTCAACCAGCCCCCGTATCCCGGTCTCTTGGTCGCGCCCGTTGGAACCTGACGAGTTGGGCATCGACCGCGACCGCGGTCGCTGGGAACATTGAGCACCGCCGCTGGGTCGCCCGAACGACCCCGACCTCTGTGCGGCGGACGCGTGACCCAAACGCAGAACGGTGCAGTTTCCGGTTGGACCCTGCACCGCCTGGGCGGGTTTCAGCCGGGTGTCGTGCTGCACGTGCCACACGCCTCCAGGGCGATTCCTGGTGATGTGCGAACCGCGATCCTGCTCGACGATGCGGCGCTCGACGCCGAGCTCGCGGCGATGACCGATCGTCACACCGATCGGCTCGCGCTGAGCGGTGCCCTGTTGGCAGAGGTGCCTACGGCTCTCTTCGTGAACCGGTGGTCGCGCCTGGTGGTTGATCCTGAACGGTTCGCGGACGACGCACTCGAGCAGATGGCGTCGATCGGCATGGGCGCGGTGTACCGGTCCACTTCACAGCTCGCCCCGCTGCGCGAACCCGACACCGACGCGCAACGCCGGCTCGTCGGTCGCTTCTTCGACCCGTACGCCGACGCGTTCGCCGATCTTGTCGACCAGATGCTCGACGCAGTGGGGCACGCGATCATCATCGATGTTCACTCCTACCCGTCGCGCCCCCTGCCGTACGAGCGTGAACCCAACGCAGCGCGACCCGAGATCTGTCTCGGAACCGATCTCGTGCACACAACGCCAGAGCTGCTCGACGCCGCAACGAAGGCGTTCGCAGGATTCGACGTCGGACACAACACGCCGTTCGCCGGAACCTATGTGGCCTTGCGGCACTACCAGCGCGACCCGCGAGCGTGGTCGATCATGGTCGAGGCACGACGCGACACCTACCTCGACGAGGACACCGGGACTCTCCATGATGGCTTCGACCGACTCGTCGGCGCGCTCGCCGGCCTGGTGCGGTCATCGCACGAACTCTGCCACCGGGGTGGAGCAGTCGATCATCGACCACCAGAAGTGCCCGCTGGTCTGCGCCGGACATATGTGCAGACCGTCGTGAGCGTCGACGGCGACAACGGCCGACTGAGCGCGCACGCTGCCGTAGAGCAACTCGGCGAGCCGCTCTACATCATCACTGCCGCAAACCCGTTCGGCACGATGCTCTCCGAGGACGACAACCGCGCGCGCCATGAGAGCCTCGGTGACGTATTGATCGCGTCGGGGTGTCGGCCCTATCCCGCTGTGGGCTCGTCGCCTGATGGCAACTGGTCGGAAGAAAGTTGGGCGGTCACGGGCATCGGCAGCGCAACGGCGCGGCGAATCGGTCGGGCGTTCGAACAGAACGCCGTGTTCGAACTGTCCGGGTATACCCAACGGGTTCTTGGCTGCTTCGGCGACTGGGCCGTCGAACGCCAAATCGACTGACCGTCGCTACTTCGGCGTTAGGCGCACCTCTGCGGGCGTCGACGATGAGACCGCAGTCAAGCCCGCAGCTGGCCGGCACGGCTGCGTCGTGGG
>WLNW01000199.1 GCA_009699605.1 Actinomycetota bacterium
GGGGGCGATCAGTCATCCCTGCAACATCGGTGACCGATCGGTCACTGTTCTAGGGCTGGGTCACCACGGCCCATGAATTCGGGCCGTCGCCCGCGATGCGCGTGTGCCGGAGCACCCGCGGTTCGTCCATGGGCCACGGCCGACCACGGTGCAGCACGCAACGGTTGTCCCACACGGCGAGGTCGCCGGGCTCCCACCGGTGCGTGAAGACCCGGGGTGGCTGACCGGCGAAGGCGTTCAACCGGTCGACGAGAGCCGATGACGTGTGGGCGTCGAGACCGCTCACCGCATGTGCGTGGCGGCCCACGTACAACGCGCGACGGCGGGTGACTGGGTGCACGAGCACGAGGGGATGACGCACCGCTTCCATGCTGGCCTTGTCGGCCTCGGTCCAGAAGTCGGCCCCGGCACCGACCTTGCGCTGCGAGTAGACGATCGAGTGCGCCGCGTCGCGCCCTTCGATGAGCGCTCGGTCGGCGGCGTCGAGTGCGTCGTACGCGGCTCGCATGTCGGCCCATTCGGTCTCGCCGCCCGACGACGACACCACACGCGCCGAGAGCACGGAGACCTTGGCGCCGACCTCGTGGTACGAACTGTCGGTGTGCCATTCCTGGTTTCCGGCCAGCACCGCGGCGAGCGGGCCGGTCGGGTCGGCGAGGAGACCGTTGGCCTGGACGTTCGAGATCGGCCAGACCGTGGCGTCGCCGAGGTTGCCCATGCCGCGCTCGAAACGACCGAATCGATGCCCGAAAGCCGCCTGCTCGAGATCATCGAGGTGCTGCTCGGGGAACACGAGCACCGCGTGATCGTGAAAGGCGTCCTCGATCGCGGCAAAGGCCACTTCGTCGAGCGCCCGAAGATCGACCCCCTGGACAACCGCGCCGAGCGTGGCCGGCGATGGAGTGACCACGATCTTCATGCCGCCTCCTGACGACGCGGAGCCTGCCGGCACAGCACCGGAACGTTGGGTTTGCTCAGGCCACCGGGCCGGCTTCTTCAGGATCGTGCGGGTTGTCGATCCAGTCGTCCTCGTCGATGTGTTCCCAGGGCTGACGCTCGGGCTTGCCGAGGCTCCACTTGCGACGGATGGACCCACCACAGACCTTGCACTTCGTCAGGGGCTTGGCTTTGGCCATGAAGGATTACTCGATTCTTTCCAAGGGACTCACGCGCCGCCGGTCCCGTCAATCGGCCCACGTGCAGCGGTATCTAACACGAACTTGTGGAGAAACTCCTACCGGCGGAACTCGGAGGGAAGGCCGAGCCGAGCGTGCGGTGGCAGTAGCCGGTGAGCTCACGTCGGGAGATCTCGAGCTCGAGCTCGATGTCTCGGGCCGTGAGCTGGCCTTGCTCGCGGTCGATGCTGTCCGTGCGCCCACTCATGGGGACAATCCTACGAGCAGGGAACGCGGCAGCGCCGTCGAGTGACCGTGACCTATCCTCCGCCGGCTGCTCGGTAGGCTGGACGCCGTGTCCGATACCGCCCTCACCACCGTCCCAGTCAACACCGACGGCGGTGACCACGACCGGTTCTCCCACTGGGCCCGCAAGTCCGACATCACCTCGGCGCATGTGAACGGCACACCGGTCGTCGCGCTGTGCGGCAAGGTCTGGGTGCCGAGCCGTGACCCGAAGAAGTACCCGGTCTGCCCCGACTGCCAGCGCATCTACGACGAACGCTCCTGAGTTCGATCAACCTCACGGGCACGCTCGGCGCTCGCAAAGCGGGACGACGCAGACTTCCGCAACCATGTTCGCGACGTGGCCTCAGTGCGCGGCGGTGCCCTCGCGGATCATCTCGTGGAAGTGCACGATTCCGGGCTCGTTGCGACCGATGACCGTGGCGTCGACCATGCCCGACGCAAGACCGCGATGAACCCGCTCCGACTCGGGGAAATCCTCGTTGCTCGTGACCGCTCGCGCGGCCTCGAAGCGGGCGTCGAAGTGCGTTCGGTCGTCGTCGGTGTCCACCGCGCCATACGTGTAAAGCGCGTGCTCGACAACTGTTCGATCGACCGCCTCGGGCACGAACCGCCAAGTCATCACGTAGCCGTAGAGGTTGCTGATGATGAGGTTCGGCGCGAGGAAGTACTGCAGTACCGCGGTGGGCAAGAGCTCCCACTCATCGCGTGGCTTCGCGGCCTGCTCGAGGATGGCGGCCTGGGGAACGACGATGCGATTGTGAGGTCCGAACGCATCGAACGGCGACGCCGCCCCGATGTAGGACGCGGCCAGCGAGACCTTGTGCAAGGTGGGCACGTGGTACGACTCGAGGAAGGTGTCGATCAACAACTTCCAGTTGCACTGCCAGGTGGTGCTGGTGCGCGCGTACGGAACGACCGATGCGAAATTCAACGACCGGAGCTCGTTACCGAGCCCGTGCAGCCACTCGTCGACATCGATCGACGCCGTGCCCCCGGGGCGCACGATGACCATGCCGTGCGCTTCTGCGACCGCGAGCGGCAGCATCGAGAGCTCGATGGGGCTGATGCCGTCGAAGCCATCACACGATCGGGGCTGGCCGAGAAGACGACCGTCGGCCGTGTCGTACACCCAGCCGTGGAAGGGGCACACGAAGCTGCGTTCGTTGGTGATCTCGATCCCGCGCACCAAGGGCGCGGCACGATGGCGGCACACGTTGACGTACGCACGCACGCCGCCGTCGGGCGCGCGCACCACCACGATAGGTACGCCACCCGACTCGAGGCTCATGCGATCACCCGGGGACGCGAGGTCGGCGCTCATGCACGCGAACACCGGTGCGTCGCGGAACAGCGACTCCGCTTCCTGACGGTGGTGCGCCTCCGAGACGTACTGGCCCGCCGGGACGCGCACGCCGGCCTCGGCGAGCGAAGTGGTCCGCGCCGCGTGCTGGGCGAACACGCGCTCGACGAGCTCGAGCTCGGTGGCCCGAGGCAGCTGCGGGCGCACCGTGGCACTCATTGCGCGCCGACACGCGACGCAGGGGCCGCCGAGGGCACGCTCGTGACCACGAACGAGAACGCCTTGCTCAGATCAAGGAAGCCTTCCTCGGACTGGAACTGCGCCTGGTCCTCGGGGCTCGCGAAATAACGGTTGCAAAAATCGTCGGTGGACCGGAACCACAGCACCGACACGGCGACGATTCCCTCGGCCGGCCCGGCCATCGAACCGGCGATCGACTCGACGTCGTATTGCACGTACTGCCACAGCGTGTGCATGTGGCGCCGGGCGACCTCGACGTGATGGCGGTAGCTCGTCCGGAACTCGGCCAGGTCGACGGAGTCGCTCTTGTGCAAGAACGACACCTGCTTCACCACGTCGAACGGGTCTTCGGGGTCACCGTCGGAAGCGAGCCAGCCGACGTGCTCGCGCAGGGAAAACGTCGGACCGCCCATGGCCCCCAGTTGATCGTCGTTGGTCCAACCGAGCGCTGGTGCCGCGAACGCGGTACGACGACCGAAGCGACGCCGGGCCTCTTCGTGAGGATGGGGCACGTCGAGGATGGTCAGAGCGGGATCGTGGTCTTCCGCAGATTCGAGCACCGTGAGCAATGGCATGGATGGGCCTCCGGCGACGCATCGTACGCGTCCACTCGGTCTGGGGTCGGTGGGCGCCCTGGGTGGAGCATGCGACGCCCACCGCACATCGAGGGTGCCCGCGAGTTTGGCCATCGAACGGTCGAGGTCGCGGACCACCATCGCCGAATGCAAGAACGCGGTGCCGTCGAGCATCCCGGCAACTTCGAGCCTGCGATCCCCGGGCATCGCCTAAACTTCGGGCGACGACGGGGATGGCCATGACCAGTTCGATCCGCAAATGTGCAGGACGCATCCTCGAGTTGCTCGACGAGGTCGGCGACGACGTCCTCGCCGAAGAGGACGCGATCAACGCGGCGATGCGTGACCTCCTCGCCGTCCCGGGGCTCGACACCATGATCGTGAACCCCGTGCGCAACAACACCGAGTCGGGGCTCGGATGGATCTACTACGACGGCGACATCCGCATCGTGCGCGGCACCATGACCGCGGGCATGAACCTCGAGCCGCACAACCACGGCAGCTGGAACCTCTTCGGCGTCTACACGGGCGCTCTGCTCTACAAGTCCTACCGGCGCATGGACGACGCTTCGACGCCGTTCCACGCCAAGCTCGAGATCGTCGAGGACCGCATCATGCGCGCCGGCGACGTCACGGTGCTGCCCGGCCCGCCCGACGACATCCACAGTGCCCTCGGGCTCGCGCCCCACACCGTCACCGTGCTCGTGGCCCGTGCCCCGTTCAACCCGCGGCGCGAGCAGTACCTCCCCGACGAGAACGCCTACCTGGTGTTCGAAGGCGACGGGCTCGACGCGGTCAAGGGCTGACCCACGCCCGTCTGTAGGCGGTGTTCGAGCTCGGTGACCGCCGGGTCACGTAAGGTGCCCGCTCGACGAGCGAGCACCAGCACGCGTTCGACGATCTCGGGACCGACGACGATCGGTTCGGGACCGCCGGTGGGGACAGCCGTGGGAAGCACCGTCCAGCCGAGGCCCAGACGAACCATCTGCGCGAGCACGTCAGGCTGATGGCTCTCGGCCGCAATGACGGCGGGTGCGCCACGTCGCGTCAACGCAGTCAGGATCAACTCGCGCGTGTGCGAACCAGCAGGGAAGGTCAACCACGGCCCCCAGGTGGCCGGCGCGCCGATGATCGTGCCGGGCGGTGCCATCACCGCGAGCGACTCGCGCAGCAACTCCTCGACTTCCAGCCCGGCGCGGGGCTCCGGGGGCTCGACGCACACCACGAGGTCGAGTTCGCCGTTGCGGAGGTCGTCGAGGAGCTTCGCCGACGGCGCGACCGAGAGCGTGAGATCGACGTCGGGTCGATCGCGGCGAAACGTCGCGATCACGGCGGTGCAGTGCAGCACCGCGGCGACGTCGATCATGCCGACACGCACGCGGCCGACTCGTGCTTCACGCACGCGATCGGACCAGTCCATGAGATCACGCGTGAGCGCGATCGTTCGCCGTGCGTGGTCGAGCATGGGCATCGCCGATCGCCGCAACACCCGCCGCCGGCCCTGCGCCTCGAACAGCGGCACATCAACCCGTCGCTCGAGCTCGGCCAGCCCCTGCGAGAGCGCAGACGGGCTCACGCCGACTCGTTGCGCGGCCAACGCCCAGGTGGGCTCTTCGGCGACCGCGACCAGGTACTCGAGTTGACGGATGGTGAGGTCGGGGAGCGGTTGGCGCACCCCGCGCACGATAGTTCAGTCCTGCTTCACTGACATGACAAATCGCCCAAGGTTGCTTCATAATAGGACCATGGCTGCACCTGCAACTCCCACCATTGCTCCCGCCACCGGTCGCTTGGGGGTGCTCATCGTCGGCCTCGGCGCGGTGTCAACCACGCTCATCGCCGGCGTCGAACTGGCCAAGCTGGGCATGGCGCAGCCGTTCGGCTCGCTCACCCAGCTCGCCCGTATCCGTCTCGGAAAGCGCACCGAGAACAACTCCCCACTGATCAAGGACTTCGTCCCGCTCGCCTCGCTCGACGACTTGGTCTTCGGCGCGTGGGATCCGTTCCCCGACGATGCATACGTGGCCGCACAGCGCGCCGGCGTACTCGAGTCGAGCCGCCACCTCGAAGCCATCGGCGAGCAACTCCGCGCGATCCGTCCGATGAAAGCCTCGTTCGACTCGCACTACGTGAAGCGCCTCGACGGCCAGAACACCATCGGCACGGTCGACAAGCGCCGCATGCTCGAGTCGATTCGCGAAGACATCAACCGCTTCAAAGAGGACAACAAGCTCGAGCGGGTCGTCATGATCTGGGCCGCATCCACCGAGATCTTCATCGAGCCCGGCGCCGCGCACGCCGACATCGAGGCCTTCGA
>WLNW01000002.1 GCA_009699605.1 Actinomycetota bacterium
ACCGGCCAAGGCTGCACCGGCCAAGGCTGCACCGGCCAAGGCTGCACCGGCCAAGGCTGCACCGGCCAAGGCTGCACCGGCCAAGGCTGCACCGGCCAAGGCTGCACCGGCCAAGGCTGCACCGGCCAAGACTGCACCGGCCAAACCCAAGAAGAAGCCCGCTGCGACAGTGGCGGCACCATCGAACGCGCGTCGTCCGGCGACGACCACTCCCCAAACTCCGGCGCCGACATCGTCTGCAACGGCGGCCCGCGCCGTCTCAAAGGATCAATCTGTGACGAAACCCGCTCCCGCGAAGGCTTCTGCCGCCAAGGCTGAGCCAAAACCCGAGCCGTCCAAGCCTGCGTTCGACAAGAAGTTCCTCGATGAGCAACGCATCATGCTCAACGTGGAACGGGCGAAGTACCTGCACTCGGCCCAGATGCTCAAGGCCGAAGCTGACGCGTTGGTGTTCGAACGCGAGCCGGGTGACGTGCAGTTCGACGAGGAATCCGGCGAGGGTGACACACTCGCTGTCGAGCGAGATTTCGATCTGGCGCGGTCTGCTCAGGCCAACCAGCAGGTCGACGAGATCGACGCGGCGCTCGCCCGGATCGGCGCCGGAACTTATGGCATCTGCCGCGTCTCGGCCCAGCCCATTCCGAAGGAGCGCCTTCGGGCCATCCCGTGGGCCACGGAGCGGGTCGAGTACAAGGTGGGCGGCCTCGGCCGTCGCTGAGGTGGTGGCCCTCGCGGTTCGCCGTGCGCCCCGCGCGCTGACCCCGTTGGTCGTCGGCGGGGTGGTCCTGGCCGACCAGCTGACCAAACGTTGGGCCGCGGCCGATCTTTCGGACGGCCGGGTCATCGACATCGTGTGGACGTTGCGCCTCAACCTGGTGCTCAACTCCGGGTCGGCGTTCAGCGTCGGGCGCGGTCTCGGTCCAGTACTCGGTGTGCTCGCCGTCGTCGTCGTGATCGTGCTCATCCGCATTGGCCGGGTCTTCAACTCGCCTGCCACTGCCTTCGGCCTCGGCGCGGTGCTCGGTGGCGCGATCGGCAACCTGACCGACCGAGTGTTCCGCCACGGCAGCGGCGGCTTCCTCGGCGGCTACGTCGTCGACTTCATCGATTTCCAGTGGTGGCCGGTCTTCAACGTGGCCGATATGGCCATCGTGTGCGGAGCGCTCGGCCTGGCTTGGTTCTCTACCCGTAGCGATCTCGGCGATTCAACCGACGATGCCGCTCCCTCTGATCCCACCTCGGCGGTCGACCGCCCTCCAACGCCTGAACCGAGCAACCTCGACGCATGATTGAAACCATTCCTTCGGCCCTCGACGGCGAGCGCGTCGACCGGGTCATCGCCTTGATGCTCGGCTGCAGCAGGGTTCAAGCCGTGGCACTCCTCGACAGCGGCGCGGTGCGCATCGATGGCGAGGTCGTGCAGCAGCGCTCGCGGCGCATGCGCCTTGGTGAGCAGATCGAGACGCCCGAAGTCGACCTTTCGCCCCCCATCCCGGTGGCCGACCCCTCGGTGGAGTTCACCGTCGTCCACGCCGACGAGCACGTCATCGTCATCGACAAGCCGGCCGGGCTGGTCGTGCACCCCGGGGCCGGCAATCCCGACGCAACGCTCGTCAATGGTCTGTTGGCGCGCTTCCCGGAGATCTCGTCGGTCGGCGAACCCCAGCGGCCCGGCATCGTGCATCGCCTCGACAAGGGCACCTCTGGGCTGTTGGTGATCGCTCGCACGCCGCTCGCCTACGATGACCTCGTTGGGCAACTGGCGGCCCACGAAGCGCACCGGGGCTACCGTGCTCTGGCCTGGGGTGAGTTCGAGACGCCGAACGGTGTCGTCGATGCGCCGATCGGCCGTAGCGATCGCGACCCGACCAAGATGGCGGTCAGCCAGAACGGGCGTGAGGCCCGCACCCGCTACCGCGTCGATCGCACCTTCACCGACCCGGTGGTCGTGTCGCTGCTGACCTGCGAGCTCGAGACCGGGCGCACGCACCAGATCCGCGTGCACCTGGCGGCGATCGGCCATCCCATCGTGGGCGACAACCGGTACCGCGGCACGCGGCCCGGGTTGCACGTCGATCGGCCTTGGTTGCATGCGGCCACGTTGCGATTCGAGCATCCCGAGACGGGTGACGAGATGTCGTTCGAGTTGCCGTTGCCGGCCGACTTGGTCGCGGTGCTCGACACCCTCGCGTGAGGTGAACGATCGCGGCGCAAGACCGTGGTTCAGTCGCCGGCCTCGGGCCAGTCGCGGTCACCGTGGGCCATGCCTGCGATATCGGCCAGCGTGAACGAGTCGAGGTAGCGGCGCATGTGCGACCCGGCACTGCCCCAGATCGCGAGGAGCACGCACTGGCCCTCGTGATCGCAGCTGCCGTTGGTGTGCGGCTGGCCGAAGTCGCCGGCCACGATGGGGCCGTCGACGGCGCTGATGATCTGGCTGAGCAGGATCTGTGCCGGCTCGCGGGCGAGGACGTATCCGCCGCCGACCCCGCGTTTCGAGCGCACGATGCCTGCGCCCTTGAGCGCGAGCAAGATCTGCTCGAGGTAGGGCTGGGGGAGCCCGGTGCGATCAGCGATCTCGCGCACCGACGTCGGCGTGCCACCGTCGCCGTGCAATGCAAGCGACAGCAACGCCCGGCTTGCGTAGTCGCCGCGTGTCGAAACCTTCACAGGGGAGCATCCTAGAGGTGACGCACGGGCCCGCGAGGCTTGGTGGTCGCCCGAGAAACGTGGTCAACTTTGTGTTGCGCGCGGAAGCGGTGAGGCACCGACAGCCGGAGCCCAACGGGTTCTCCCGTCCGCTGCGTCAGGACCCCCTCCTGGAGGACAAAGCATGAGCGAAGAGCCGGTCTTACCGGATTACGCCGGGGCGTGTGTCTGCAACGTCGTTCCCGCCTTGCTCGAAGCGTCGTCGGACCCGGTCGAGTGGTTGCCCGATTTTGTTCACGAGGCGAACCAGGTGGTGCTGTTGGTGATCGACGGCATGGGGTGGGAGCAGCTCCAGGCCCGACGCTCGTTCGCTCCGGTCATGACCGCGATGCACGGGCGGGCGATCACCACCGTGGCGCCGTCCACCACCGCCACGGCGCTTACGTCCATCGCCACCGGCCTCACGCCGGGCGAGCACGGCGTGGTGGGCTACCGCATCAACGTCGGCGGGGAGATCCTGAACGTGTTGCGCTGGAACACGCCCAACGGCGACGCCCGCCTCACGATCCCGCCCGGCAGCTTTCAGAAGGCCGCGTCGTTCGCGTCGCAGCATCCACCCATCGTCACCCGCGCCGAGTTCCATCACGGTGGGTTCAGCGGCGCACACCTCGAAGGCACGCGCTTTCACGGCTACCGGTGCATGTCCACGTTCCTCGTCGAGATGCGCCGGCTGCTGCGCGCGAACGAGCCGTTCATCTACGCGTATTACGACGGCCCCGACAAGGTCTCGCACGAGTATGGCCTCGGCGAGCACTACGACGCCGAGGTGGCGGCCGTCGACCGTCTGGTGGCCGACATCATGGACGAGCTGCCCCCGGGAGCGGTGCTCGTGATCACCTCCGACCACGGCCAGGTCCACACCGGTGATGCCGTCCACGAATTGCCCACCGACGTGCTTGAGCACGTGGCGATCCAATCCGGCGAGGCGCGTCTGCGCTGGCTTCACGCTCGCGGCGGTCGGGCGAACGCGCTGCTCGAGGCGGTGGACCATCATCTCGGCGACCTCGCCTGGGTTCGCACGCGGGCGCAGGTCATTGGTGAGCAGTGGTTTGGTCCGCACATCACACTCGAAGGGGCGAACCGCCTCGGTGACGTGGCGCTCGCGGCGAAAGGTGTCCACGCCTTCCTCGACCCAGCCGATTCCGGCCCGTACAAGCTCATCGGCCGCCACGGTTCGCTCACCAGCGCCGAGATGCTCGTGCCGCTGCTCTCGCACGGCCGTTTCTGACCGCGTCCACTCATCGCCAGGGGAGATCCATGTCTGACACCAATCCTTCACCGATCGAACGCGCCGAGATCGTCGATCCGCCCGCCGCTCCGGAGGAGGAAACGGCGGTTCGCCGTGACGAGTACATCGAACAGCCAGCCAAGGTCATGCGGGTCGGCACGATGTTGAAGTCACTGCTCGAGGAGGTGCGCAACACCACGCTCGACGAAGCAAGCCGAGACCGGTTGCGCGACATTTACGAGACTTCCGTGGCCGAGCTCGGATCTGCGTTGTCGCCCGATCTGCGTTCGGAGCTCGGTCGGTTGGCGTTGCCCTTCGCCGACGAGCCGTCCGAGCCGCCGTCGGCGGCCGAGATCCGCATCGCGCAGGCCCAGCTCGTCGGCTGGCTCGAGGGTCTGATCCAAGGCATCCAGGCCACCTTGTTCGCCCAGCAAATGGCCGCGCAGCAGCAGTTGGCGAACATGCGCGGGGAGATCGGCCCTGGTTCTGGGGGCCCGGGCGGACCCGGCCCGCGCTCCGGCCAGATCATCGACAGCGCCGAAGGGCGGCCGGGCACGTACCTCTGAAGCACGCGTCGTCGCCGACGCCGTGCGCGATGCCGCCGGCTTTCCGATCGGTGGCGTCCCACCGGTGGGTCATGCCACGCCGCTACGGATCTTCATCGACAATGACCTGCTCGGTTACGACGTCGTGTGGGCCGACGAGGCTCGTCTCGGCGCAACCAGGTGGCATCCGTGACGCGCCGGTGCGCCCGAGCGGTCGCCCGGCTAGCGTCGGAATGACACCCTTGTGATTCCGGCGGCCTGCGAAACGGCCCCCGACGGAGCGTCGCGTGCCCGACTCGTTCACCCATCTGCATGTCCACACCGAGTTCTCGATGCTCGATGGCGCGGCGCGCGTAGGCGAGCTGGTCGCGGCTGCTGCGTCTGACGGGCAGCCGGCCCTCGGCATCACCGATCACGGCAACATGTATGGCATCCTCGACTTCTACAAGGAGTGCCGCAAGCAGGGCGTTACGCCCATCCTCGGCACCGAGGCGTACATGGCGCACGAGAGCCGCCACGAGCGTCCGGCTCGTCGCGGCCGGGTCGACGACTCGGGCGGCGACACCGACGGCGGGGCCAAGCTCTACTACCACCTCACGCTCCTGGCCGAGAACAACGTCGGCTACAAGAACCTCATCCAGCTGTCGTCGCGCGCCTACATGGAGGGCTACTACTACAAGCCCCGCGTCGACTGGGAGACGCTGGCCGACCACAGCAAGGGGCTCATCGCCACCACAGGGTGCCTCGGCGGACACGTGCTTCAGTCGCTCATGCGGGGCGACATGGAAGCTGCGGTCACCAAGGCAGCCCGGCTCCAAGACATCTTTGGTCGCGACAACCTCTTCGTCGAGATCCAGGACCAAGGCATCCCCGAACAGCACCGCACCAATCCCATGCTGTTCGACCTCGCGCGCCGCATCAAAGCGCCGTTGCTCGCCACCAACGACAGCCATTACGTGCATCGTCACGACGCGATCGCCCACGACGCGCTGCTGTGCGTGCAGACGGGTTCGCTCATGAGCGACCCCGATCGCTTCAAGTTCTCCGGCGACGAGCACTACCTCAAGACCGCCGCGGAGATGCGCCACGTGTTCTCCGAGGTTCCCGAGTCGTGCGACAACACCCTGTGGATCGCCGAGCGGTGCAACGTCGAGATCGAGTTCGGCAAGCCACAGCTGCCCGAGTTCCCGCTGCCCGCTGAGTTCGCGCCGCAAGAGGGCGAGGCCTACGACGTCAAGTGCCGGCAGTACCTCGAGCACCTCACCTTCGAAGGCGCTCGCGCCCGGTGGGGCGCCGCGCTGCCCGACGCCGTAGTCGAGCGCCTCGCGTACGAGCTCCAGGTCATCGGCGACATGGGCTTCAGCTCGTACTTTCTCATCGTCGGCGATCTCATCGCGTACGCGCGTGGTCGCGACATCCGAGTCGGACCGGGGCGTGGCTCGGCCGCGGGCTGTGCGGTGGCCTACTGCCTGCGCATCACCGACCTGGATCCGATCAAGTACGACTTGTTGTTCGAGCGGTTCCTCAACCCGAGTCGCGTGTCGATGCCGGATATCGACATGGACTTCGACTCTCGTTATCGCGACGAGATGATCCGTTACGCCGCCGAGCGCTACGGCCGCGACCACGTCGCCCAGATCGTGACCTTCAGCCAGATCAAAGCGCGGGCCGCGGTGCGCGACGCGGCGCGCGTGCTCGGCTATCCGTACATCGTCGGCGACAAGATCGCGAAGGCCATGCCGCCGCTGATCATGGGTCGAGACACACCACTCGCGGCATGTCTCGAGCTCAATCCGAAGTTCGAGGACGGCTTCAAGATGGCCTCGGAGATTCGCGACATGTACGCGAACGACGCCGATGCCCACAAGGTCATCGACGTCGCGCGCGGTCTCGAAGGATTGCGCCGCCAGGACGGCATACACGCTGCCGCGGTGGTGATCACCAAGGATCCGCTCACCGAGTACCTGCCGATCCAGCGCAAACCCGAGGCCGGCGGCAACATCGAGAACGCACCCGTCGTCACGCAGTACGAGATGCACGGTGTCGAAGAGCTCGGTCTGCTCAAGATGGACTTCCTCGGGCTGCGCAACCTCGATGTCATCTCCGACGCGCTCGTGCTCATCAAGGCCACCTGCGGCATCGATGTCGACATCGACAACGTGGCGCTCGACGATGCCAAGACCTACGAGTTGTTGTGTCGTGGCGACACCATCGGCGTGTTCCAACTCGAGTCGCCACCGATGCGCGCGCTCATCCGTTCGATGGGGCCCGATTGCTTCGAGGACGTGGCCGCGCTCGTCGCCCTGTATCGCCCGGGTCCCATGGCCGCGAACATGCACAACGACTACGCCGACCGCAAGAACGGTCGCAAGGAGATCGCCTACCTGCACCCCGACGCCGAGGAGATTCTCGGCGGCACCTACGGCTTGTCGATCTACCAAGAACAGGTCATGCGCATCGCCCAGCGCTTCGCCGGATACTCGCTCGCCGAAGCCGACAACCTCCGCAAGGCGTGCCTTCCTGCCGGCACCAAGATCCTCACCAAGGAGCACGGCTACGTTCCCATCGAGCAGGTGATGCGCCTGCGGTGCCGCGACGTGCAGACCATCGATCCGCAAACCGGCAGCAGCCGCTACGAGCCGGTGAACGACGTCTGGTCCGTCGGGGTCAAGCCCGTATACCGGCTCACCACCTCCACGGGCTACACGGTCGAGGCGACGGGCAACCATCCTTTCCTCATCGAGGACACGTGGTGTCGACTCGACACGATCGAGCTCGGCGACCTGGTCGGCGTGGCCTCCAGAACGCGCACGGAAGGTGGGAGCAAGGCGACAACGGCCGAGACCGAGCTCGCGGCGCTGCTCATCTCCGAGGGGTACACCCCGAATCACGCGGCCGGCGTGCATGCGAACGCCCACTTCTCGAACACCGACCCGGAACTACTCGATGCGTTCCGCCGTGCGTTCGAGGCGCACTTCGGCTACCCACACGCGCGCAGCTGGACGGATGGGCGCATCATCCAACTTTGGCTCACTCGAGCGGAGCTCGCAGCGCTGCTGCCTGCGCTCGGCACGGTCGGGCTTGCCGCCGACAAGTCGATTCCCGACCGAATTATCAACGCGTCCGCTCATAAGGTTGAGCGCTTCCTCGGGCTGTACTTCTGTGCGGATGGGTGGGCCGATCGAAGCGGTGCGCACTATGGGTCCAAGAGCCGTGCTGTGTGCCTCGCGCTCAAGCGAATGCTCTTGCGCTTCGGCATCGTCGGCAACCTGCATGCTCGCAAGATCGAGGACCATGGCGCGCACTACACGCTCTCCATCGCCGACAAGGGCCACGCCAAGGCGTTCACCCAGCTCGTGCAACCGCACCTCACCGCGCAGAAAGCGGCCAAGGTCGATAGGTGGCTCGGCGAGTGGGGCCATGACACCAGCGCGACCAACATCGGAATCCCCGCGGTCTTCTTGGAGCTCGAGCTCCTCCGCCGGGCCAAGGTCACCGGCCGGTCGGCTCGCTCGCTCGGCGTTGACAGCGGCGGGTACGTCGCGTCGAGGGTGCTGCACCGCGACACGCTGAACGGCCTGTTGTACTCCGAACGTCTCGAGGATCTGCGCACCGGCGACCTGCTCTGGGACACCGTGGTGTCCGTGGAGTACGTCGGCGACAAGGAGTGCTTCGACTTCGAGATGTTGCACCTCGACCGGCCGTACGCCGTCGTCGAAGATTTCGCGTTGCACAACTGCGGAAAAAAAGATCGCGTCCTCATCCAGAAGGAGCGCGAGAAGTTCGTGCTCGGGTGCGACACCAACGGCTACGGCGCCGCGCTCGGCACCAAGTGGTTCGACATCATCGAGCCGTTCGCCGACTACGCGTTCAACAAGAGCCACAGCTACGGCTACGGGTACATCGCGTACCAGATCGCCTACCTCAAGGCGAACTACCCGGTCGAGTACCTCGCGGCGCTGCTCACGAGCGTCAAGGCATCGCTCGACAAGGCGGCGATATATCTCAACGAGTGCCGCGTCATGGGCATCCGCGTCGCGGTGCCCGACGTGAACGAATCCCTCAGCGACTTCCGGGCGCTGCCCGATCTCGTGTCGTCGACCCACCCGCTCGGCACGGTGGTGTTCGGGCTGTCCGCGGTGCGCAACGTGGGCACCGGGCTCGTCGAGCACATGGTCAAAGAGCGCCAGGCCAACGGGAACTACTCGAGCTTCTACGACTTCTGTGAGCGCGTCGATGTCACCGTGCTCAACAAGCGAACAATCGAGTCGCTCATCAAGGCGGGCGCCTTCGACTCGCTCGGCCACGCCCGCAAAGGGCTGCTGTCGGTCTTCGAGCGAATCATCGACGACACCGTGGCCCGGCGTCGCGAACACGACATGGGCGTCATGTCGCTGTTCGGCGAACTCGAGGGCGGCGTGGTGTACGAACGGGCGACCATCCCATCCGACGAGTTCGAGAAGATGCCTCGGCTCGCGTTCGAGAAAGAGATGCTCGGCCTCTACATCTCGGATCATCCGCTCATGGGGGCCGAGGTTGCCCTGCGCCGGCGCACCGACTGCACGCTGAGCGAGCTCACCGACGCGGCCGATGGCACCATGAAACGGGTCGGTGGGGTGGTCACGAACCTGCAGAAGAAGTGGACGAAGAAGGGCGAACTCATGGCCGTCTTCGTGCTCGAAGATCTCGAGACCTCGTTCGAGGTCATGGTGTTCCCGCGCACCATGACCGAGCACGGCCACAAGCTGGTCGACGACGCCATCGTCACGATGCGCATCCGGGTCGACGGCCGCGACGATCTGCCCAAGCTCATCGCCCACGAGATCGACATCGTCGAGAACATCGATGTCGGGGTGGCCGCTCCCGTGCGGGTGCGGCTGTCGGCCAACGCGCTGCACCCCAGACTCATCGATACGCTCAAATCGTTGTTCTCGGAGCACCCGGGTGATTCGCCGGTGTTCCTGCACCTCGACGAGCGGCAGGTGCTCCGGCTGCCGGCGAACTTCTCCGTCGACGCCGGAAATGGCTTGGTCGCCGAGTTGCGCGTGCTGCTCGGACCTGACGCAATTCTCGTCTGAGCACGACCGGGCCGTCGTCCCGGTATCCTGGGTGCACTGGTCTCGCGAGACTGTTGCGACTCCAAGTTGCGGATCTGCCCCGCGAGCGCTGGACTAGAAGCGTCAGAAATCCGTCCGAGCCGGGGTTGCGTGTATGCCGATCGAGGTCGAAACCAAGGACTGCACGGCGCTGAGTGATGCCGAGTTGGCCGAAATGGCTGATCTCGGAGGCGACGGTTCGCACCGCTTCGAGATCGGGCACTTGTCGAAGCAAGCCGAGGCCTGGGTGCTCATCGCCGTGGCCAAGGAGAGCGACAAGGTCAAGGGCTTTGCGTTCTTCACCCTCGAGCGTATCGGTGGCACGCCGAGCGTGCTCATCGGCCTCGGGGCGGTCAAGCGCACCGCCAAGCGCGACAGCGTGCTCAAGGCCATCATCAACGAGCAGATGCGCCGGGCCGTGCTCGCCTTCCCCGACGAAGACGTGCTGGTCGGCTGTCGCTTCGACAGCGCAGGCGCCTTCGAGGCGTACAAGACGCTGCATGATGTCGTGCCTCGCCCCGAGCACAAGGCCACGGGCGAGGAGCGGGCGTGGGGTCGCCGGCTCGTCAAGCGATTCGGGATCGACGCCACCGAATACGAGGATCGGGTGTTCGTAGCCCGAGGCGACGGCGGTGTGCCCTGTGTGCTCGCCCATGCCAGCGCCAAGCCCGACAAGATCAGCCCCGACGTCGAGGCGTTCTTTGAGACGCTCGACGCCGAGCGCGGTGACGTGCTCATCGCCTTCGGCTGGGCCAAGGCCGAAGACCTCCTCAAGCTCGGTTCCTGATCGCGAGCGTTTCTCCGGCGTATCGAACGACGGTCATGGACCTCACCGAGACGTTGGCCCGGCGCCACATGGTGCGCTCGTTCCTTGACCGACCTGTCCCCGCGGCACCGCTGCAACGGGTGCTCGCGGCGGCCACTCGGGCCCCGTCGGCCGGCTACGCCCAAGGGCTCGACCTCGTCGTGCTCGATGAGCCGGTGGCCCGGTCGCAGTACTGGGACACGACCCTGCCCGCGCCGCGCCGCGCCACCTTCCCGTGGCCCGGCCTCCTGGTCGCACCGGTCCTGATACTGGTCTGCGTCGACCCCGGGGCCTATGTGGCGCGCTACGCCGAGCCCGACAAGCGGGCCACCGGCCTCGGCTCGGGCGCCGATGCGTGGGCCGTTCCCTTCTGGTTCGTCGATGCGGGGATGGCGGCCGAGAACGTGCTCCTCGCGGCGGTCGACGAAGGACTCGGCGCCTGCTTCTTCGGGGTTTTCGATCACGAGCCGGCGCTCAAGGCGGCGCTCGGCATCCCGGCCGCCGTGCGCACCGTGGGCACGATCGCTATCGGGCACGAAGACCGCGCCGGCGCCCGACCGAGCCGTTCGTCGCGCCGCGACCGGCGCCCTGTCGGCGACGTGGTTCACGTCGGACGCTGGTAACTTCTCCCTGTTGCGTGATCGGGGAGACGAAGCCGAGATGGCTGCACAAGTTCCGTTGGTGTCGTATCTGGTTCTCGACGGCGCAGGCCCGTACCTGTCGGCCCATGTTTGCACCGCCTGTGGTGCGCGGTCCCTCGAGCGCCGCAATGCGTGCCCCAAGTGCGGCAGCGCCGCTGGCTTCGACAAAGCCCGCCTGGCCGACACGGGCGTGGTCACGTCGTTCACGATCGTGCAGCGCGCGGCACCCGGGGTGAAGGCCCCGTTCATCTCGGCCACCATTGCCTTGGACGGCGGCGGCGCGGTCACTGCGAACGTCGTCGACACCGAACCCGACCCCGAGCACGTCACGCTCGGCATGCCGGTCACGCTCACCACGTTCGTCGTTGGCACCGCCGACGACGGCGCCGAAGCCGTCGCGTTCGGCTACGCCCCGATCTGAATCGCTTCACCCGAATCCGATCATCCCGATCGCACCACCTGCCCGCATCGTTCGAAGGAGTCCACCAATGGCTGGAGACAATGTCTGGGTCCTCGGGGCTCACATGACCAAGTTCGGCCGTCACGACGACAAGGACGTGCTTGACCTGGCGGCCATCGCGTCGCTGGCCGCGCTCGCCGACGGCGGCGTGACCATCCAGGACATGGATGTCATAGGCGCTGGCTCGCTGTTCAACGCCGCGTCGGGCATCGGTCAGCAGATCCAGAAGCAGATCGGTCAGACCGGTATCCCGGTGTTCAACGTCGTCAACGCGTGCGCCACCGGCGCTACTGCGGTGCGTGCGGTGTACCTGTCGATCAAGGCCGGCGAGGCCGACATGGGGTTGGCGGTCGGCGTCGAGCAGATGGGCAAGATGGGCCTGCTTGGCATGGGGGCAGGCGGCAGCGGCAAGACGGAGTACGTGCCGTCGGGCCGCGACGGGCGGGTCATGCCCACCGAGGGCCTCCTCGGCACCTTCAGCATGCCGGGCGTGTTCGCGCAGGCCGGCATGCAGTACCTGTACGAGAACGACGACGTCGATGTCGAGCACTTCTACAAGATCAGTGAGAAAAACCACGCGCACTCCACGCTGAACCCGCTGTCGCAGTACCAGAAGCGCTTCAGCCTCGACGAGATCAAGGCCGCGCCCATGATCTCGTTCCCGAACACGATGCCCATGTGCTCACCGAACACCGACGGTGCGGCCGCAGTGGTGCTGATCAGCGAGGAACGCCTCCGGTCGATGCCCAAGGAGGTGCAGCGCCGTGCGGTGAAGATCTCCGCGTCTGTGCTGCAGACCGATCCGTGGGTCGAGTCGGGCGCCGCGTTGCCCGACGTCAACACCTGCACGCGCAACGCAGCGAAGAAGGCATACGAGATCGCGGGCGTCGATCCGCAGGATCTCGACCTCGTCGAACTGCACGACTGCTTCGCCACGGCCGAACTGTTGCACTACGACAACCTCGGCCTGTGCGAGCCGGGTGGTGCGGGCAAGTTCCTCGACGAGCACGGCCCGTACCGCGACGGCAAGATCCCGGTCAACGTGTCAGGCGGCCTCGAGTCGAAGGGTCACCCCATCGCGGCCACCGGCGTGGCCGGCGTGTACGAGATCACGACGCATCTGCGCGGCGAGGCCGGCGATCGCCAGATCGAAGGCGCGAAGGTCGGCCTCACGCACGTGATCGGACTTGGCTCCACGTGCGGTATCCACATCCTCGAGAAGGCGTCGCTCTAGACCCGCCCATGGCTGACAAAGGGGAGCTTCTCGAAATCGTCGACGCGTCGCCCGAAGCGGTCATGGACTACTTCGACGACCGCGGATGGGGAGACGGGCTCCCGCTCGTGCCGCCCACCGTCGAACGGGTCGAAGCGATGCTGGCGGCGTGCGGCGGGGCCGACCCCGACGAGGTGCTGTCGGTGCTCCCACCGCGCTTCGGCGAGTGCACCCGACGCATGGTTGCGATCAACGCGGTGCTGGCCGGCTGCCGACCCGATGTCATGCCGGTGCTCGTCACCGCTGCCCGCGCGCTCGGCCACCCCGAGCTCAACCTGCGGGGCGTCAACGCCACCACGCATCCGGTGGCCCCGTTGCTCATCGTTCACGGCGACATCGCCACCTCGGCGGGTTACAACAGCGGACTCGGCGCGTTCGGGCCGGGGAACCGGGCCAACGCCACCACGGGTCGGGCGGTGCGCTTCTTGTTGTTGCACGTGGCCGGCGCTCGTCCGGGCCCGGGTGACGCGTCCACCCAGGGCCAGCCGGCGAAGTACTCGTACTGCGTGGCCGAGAACACGGCGGCCAGCCCGTGGGAGAGCTACCCGCGCTCGGTCGGTGTCGATGCGCCGTCGGCTATCACCTTGCACTGCGGTGAGAACCCGCACAACTTTCACGATATGGAAGCCGATCACCCCGGACCCATCCTCGAAAAGGCCGCGTCGGTGATGGCCACGCTCGGCGTGAACAACGCACCGATTGGCCAGGGCGAGTACTTCGTCGGGCTCGGGCCCGAGCACGCGGCGACCATCGCGAGCCATAACTGGACCCGGCGCGACGTGCAGAGCTACCTGTACGAGCGCGCCCGGTTGCCGGCGGGGCTCTACCGTAAGCAGTTCGGTTCGCTGGCTTGGTTCCCGTGGATGCATGAGGTGCCCGACGATCACCTCATGCCGGCTACCGGCCATCCTGATCACTTCAAGATCTTCGTGGTCGGCGGCGCGGGCAAGCACAGTTGCGTGGTGCCCAGCTGGGGCATGACCAAATCGGTGACCTTGGCGGTCGCGCCATGAGCGCCGTCGCCGCGTTCCTCTCCCAGGAGTCCGCATGAGTCTTCGCGTCTATGCCCCCGACGGTGCGATGGGAAAGCCCCCGGTGCACCGGGCCACTTCGCCCGCCGTGCTCACGAACTTGCGCATCGGCGTGCTCGACAACGCCAAGCCGAACGCTCGTGCTCTCATGGTGCGAACCGCCGAACAGATCGCGGCGCGCACCGGCGCCCGGCTCGTGCTCGTCACCGACAAGGGGCCGGGCGGAAACGCGGCCACCCCGTGCACCCCTGGGGTGTTCGACCAACTCGGCGAGGAGGTCGACCTGGTCCTCACCGGGTCGGCCGATTGAGGCAGTTGCACGTCGTGGAGTGTCCACGACTCCGTAGAGCTCGAAAAGCGCGGCATCCCCACGGTGGTGTTCACCACCACCAAGTTCGAGCTGCTCACGAACAAGGTGGCGGCGAGCTTCGGGTTGCCCGACGCGCGTATCGTCACGGTCGATCATCCGCTCGGCGGAACGGACAGGGCGACGATCGAACGGTGGGCCGATGCTGCGGTCGACACGGTGGTGGCGCTGCTGACCAGCGGCTGACCACCGGGTTCGCGTCGGCTGTGCGCTGCCGTCGGCGCCGAACGGCAGAGTGCGCGAGGCTTCGGCCGGGACCGGCACGACATTGGCGTCGTGCGCTCGGAGGGGCACGCGCATGAAGGCCGTAGTGAACGGGGAGGGCGGCGTGACGGTCGCGGAGGTCGACGAACCCGATGGTCCCGGCGCACGGCTCGAGATCCGGTCGTCGAGCATCTGCGGCACCGACCTCAACTTCATCGCGATGGGCGCCACGGGCTTCGTGTACGGCCATGAGTTCGCCGGAGTCGTCGACGGCGTGCCCTACGCGATCGAACCGACCTTGCATTGCGGAACCTGCGACCAGTGCATCGCGGGCCACACCCAACGGTGCACGAACGGCGCGGCGAACTTGGGCATCTTCGTCAACGGTGGACTCTGCGAACGGCTCATCGTGCCCGAGTACACCCTGGTGCCATTGCCGGCATCTTTGCCGGTAGAAGACGCATGCCTCGTCGAGACCGGCTCGGTGGCCATGCACGGGGTGCGCCGCGCGGCCATCGTCCCGGGCGAGCGCGTGGTCGTGGTCGGCGGAGGCAGCATTGGTCTGCTGGCGGTCGCATCGGTTCGTCATCTCGGTCACCCCGTCGACCTCGAAGCGCGCCATCCTGCGCAGGCCGCGGCGGGCGAGCGCCTGGGCGCGGGTCGGCCCTCGGGGGCGTACGACGTGATCATCGAAGCCACTGGCTCGGCCTCGGGCGTCATTCGATGCACGGAGCTGGCCTCACCCGGCGCGCGCGTCATCCTGCTCGGCGTGTTCCACGACACGGTGCCGCTGCCGGGCATCGTCACGCTGGTGAAAGAGCTCACCTTCACTGCCGCCATGGCGTACGGCACTTCCGACGGCGTTCGCGAGACCGAGCTCGTCGCGCAGATGCTCGGCGCGACGCCCGAGATCGCCCGCACCGTGATCACCCATCGCTTCGCACTCGCCGACGCGCCCGAGGCGTTCCGCGTCGCAGGCGATCGTGCGGCGGGTGCGATCAAGGTGGTGCTGCAACCTTGAGCATCACGATCGACCATGCCGGTCAGGTCGCGCTGGTCACCGGTGCCGGTGCCGGGATCGGACGAGAAATCGCGCGGTGGCTCGCCCGCGCCGGCGCGGCGGTCGCGGTGAACGACATCCGCGCTGCGAACGCCGACGCCGTCGTCGCCGAAATCGAAGCCGAAGGTGGGCGGGCGGTGGCGGTGGTCGCGGACTGCCGCGACGACGCACAGGTCGAGCTCATGGTGGCCACGGTCCTCGACCGGCTGGGCGGGCTCGACATCGCCGTCAACAACATCGGCATGCTCCCCAAGGGCCGCGGCACGATGCCGTTCGTCGAGATGGACGGCGCCTATTGGCGCGACATCGTCGAGCAGAACTTCGTGCTGGCCGCGCTCTGCGCCCGAGCCGAGGCGCGGGCGCTGCTCGCGCAGGGCCGCGGTGGCGTGATCCTCTTCGTAACCTCCGGTGAGACCACCCGACCGTCGCCATTCAACTCGAGCTACGCGTCCTCCAAGGCGGCGCTGAACCACCTGACCACGTCGCTCGCGGTCGAGCTCGGCCCCGACGGCATCCGCGTGCTGGCCATCGCACCGGGTACCACGCTCACCGAATCGGTCCGTGCCGCGTTCACCGAGGAACACGTCGCCCAGATCGTGGGCTCCACCGCACTGCGCCGCATGGTCGAGCACGACGAGTTGGCGCGACTGACGGTGTTTCTCACGAGCGATCTGGCGCGGTGCATCACCGGCCAGTTCATCCTCGCCGACGCCGGGGCGTTCCTCTCGCGCACCCGACCGCGTAACCTTCGACACGACGAGACTGAACTCACGAAAGGCGACCCGCGTGCTTGATGAAGCAACGATTGTGCTGGCACTCGACGAGGTGCGTTCCCTGGTTCAGGCCGACGGCGGTGACATGGAGCTGGTGGGGCTCGATGCCGACACCGTGCGCCTGCGGCTGGTGCTCGAGGGCGCCTCGTGCGAGGAGTGCGTGATGCCTCGCGACTTCCTCGAGCAGATCGCCCTCGACGTGCTCAAGCGCAACGTTCCCGGTGTCGCCGCGGTGTCAATCGACGACCCGCGCGAACACCCGGGCTACGTACCGTCCGAGCACTGAGCTCATGCTCGAGCTCGCGGGGAAGCTCGCATTGGTCACGGGGGGAGCGAGCGGCATCGGTGCCGGCGTCATCGTGGCGTTGCAGGCCCAAGGCCTGCGCGTTGCGTCGCTCGACCTGCAGCCGGGCGGTCCGGCAGATGTGCGCGTTGCGTGCGACGTTGCCGACGAGCAGTCGGTTGTCGCGGCAACGGCCGACGCAGTGGGTCAGCTCGGTGGGCTGCACTACGCGTTCTGCAATGCGGGCGTCGCCGGGATGGGCAGCATCTTGACGATGCCCATGGCCGAGTACGACCGGGTGATGAACATCAACTTGCGGGGCGTGGTGCTCACGTTGCGCGAGGCGGCCAAGGCCATTCGCGACAGCGGCCAGGGCGGCGCGATCGTGTGCACGGCGTCGAGCGCGGGGATCATGGCCGACATCGGCATGGTGCACTACTCGCTGGCCAAGATGGGGGTGCGCCAACTGGTCCGCGTCGCGGCACGCGAGCTGGCTGTGCACGGCATCCGCGTGAACGCCGTCGCCCCCGGGCCCACGGTGACACCGATGCTCGACGGTGCGGCCGAGATGACCGGCTACTTCGAGCATCTGGCCGCGATCACGCCGCTCGGGCGGCTCGGCACCGTCGAGGACATCGTCGACGCCGTGCTCGCCCTCTTCGCGCTGAAATGGGTCACCGGTCAGACGCTGGCGGCCGATGGCGGGGTCACGGTGTGCTCCAGCACCGACGTGCCGGGCATCGATGCCGAGGCGTTGGCGTCATGGTGAGCGCACGACGCGTCGGTGCGGGCAACGTCAGCGCGTGACGCGACCTCGTGGGCTACTTCAACTGACGACGCGTACGACTCGGTGATCTCGTTCCTGCGGGCTGACCGCGAAGAGCGCGAGGCACACCCGCGCTATCGGGCATCGGTGGTCGCCGTCGCAGTCATGGGCGCCGCCGCAAGTAGCTTCACCGGAGCGCTGCTGTTCGGCGCGCTGCCCGCGATCGCCGCCGACCTGCACACGTCGACGAGCGTGATCTCGTGGCTTGGCATCGCTCCATCGATTGCGTTCGCAGTGAGCATGCCGTTGTTCGGCAAGCTCGGTGACCTCTACGGACACCGCAAGGTCTTCATCCTCGGGTGGGCGGTGGCCGCAGTGCTGAGCCTCGCCGCCGCGGCATCGCCCAACGTCGGCTGGTTGATCGCGTTGCGCACCGCCGGACAGCTCGCGGGCACATCGACCAGCCCGGCGGCCTACGGCGTGCTGGCCCGAATCTTCGCACCCGATGAACGAGCCGGACCGTACGCCCGCGTCACCGTGGCCCTCGCAATCTCGCCCATCGTGGGGGTCGCGATCGGCGGGCCTTTGGTGTCGAGCGTTGGATGGCGCGTCCTGTTCGTGGGACAAGGGATCGTCTCCGCGGTCGCGGTGGTCGTCGCAGTGGTGCTGCTGCCGCAAACACCCTGTCGTCCCGGCGTGCGGTTCGACGTCGCCGGCGTGCTCACCCTCGCGGTGGGTCTCACGTCGCTCCTCCTGGCGGTGAACCGCCTGCGCTCGTGGGGAATCGGCCACTTGGGGCTGCAGGTCCTCGTCGCGGTCGGTGTCGTCTCGCTGATCGCCTTCTTCGTGGTCGAGCAGCGGGTTGCCGAGCCCTTGCTGGCGCCCTCGATGTTGCGCAATCGAATCGTGGCGGCCGCGATGGGCACCAGTCTGTTCGTCAACGCCGGCTTCAATGGCCTCGACGTGCTCACGCCCTTCGCGGCGCGCGCGTTGTTCGATTACGACACCACCACCATCTCGTGGATCAACGGCGTGCGTGCGTTTGGGTTCGCATCCGGCGCCGCTGGTGCCCGTCGTTTCCTGGCGCAGCGCCCGAGTCGCCAGGTGATCATGATGGGCCACAGCGCGGTGGCGGCTTCCTTCGTGATCGTGGCGTTCGGTGCGCACGAGTCGAGCGTGCCGTGGTTCGTGGGTGGGCTCGTGATCGGCGCGTTCGGCACCGGCTTCGGCCGGCCGTCGCTCGCCACGTCGATCACGAACGCGGTCGGCGCACACGACGCGGGGGTCGCCAACGGGGCCAACAACATGGCGCACCAGGTTGGGGCCAGCATCGGCCAGACGACCTTGATCGCGATCGCCGCCGGCGGCGCATCCGGCGATGTGGCCTGGGCATGCCTGGTGGCCGCGGCGTTTGCCGCCGCGAGCCTGGCCACGGCGTCCCGCCTTCGCTGAAGTCATCGTGGAATGGCGTCCGCACTACGATCGACTCGTTCGTGGGGACTCGGGGGATGATCATGGCGCAGACATGTCAGGCGGCGGTGTTCTTGGGCAACGACACCTACGAGGTGCGCGAGTTCGCGGTGCCCGATCCGCCGCCCGGTGGTGCCGTCATCAAGGTCGAGGCGGTCGGCTTGTGCGGCAGCGACGTCGCGCAGTTCCACGGGGTCGAGCTGGTCCCGGGAGCGTCGATGTTCCCCGTGATCCCGGGGCACGAGACGGTCGGGCGCGTGGTCAAGCTCGCGGCCGACGCAACGCTCGGGGTGAGCGAAGGGGACCGCGTGGCGGTTGACGAGATCCTGTCGATCGCGCCCACGTTCCGCGTGTACGGATACACCGACATGACGGGCGACGGCACCCTCGGCCTGTGGGGCGGCTACGGCGAGTACATGGAGATCTTCGCGGGTACGAAGCTGCACCGGCTCACCGACAACCTGCCGGCCGAGCAACTCACGTTGTTCGAACCGTTGGCGAACGCCGTGAACTGGACTGACATAGCAGGGGTGAAGGAGGGCGACTCGGTCGTCATTCAGGGCCCGGGTCATCAGGGCCTCGCGGTGCTCGAAGCCGTGCTTGCGCGCAAGCCCGGACAGGTCTTCGTAACCGGTACGTCCGACGATGGGATGCGCCTCGCCACCGCGACACAACTCGGTGCCACCCACACGATCATGGTCGACAAGGTCGATCCGGTGGCATTTGTGGCCGACCACACCGGTGGCACGATGGCCGACGTCGTGATGGACATCGCGTCGGTGGTGCACACCGTGCCGCTGTGCATCGACCTTGTCCGGTGGAACGGCCGCGTGCTGCTCGCTGGGCTCAAGCACTTCAAGCCGATTCCGAACTTCGTGACCGACATGATCGTGATGAAGGCGCTTACGGTGTGCGGTGGCAGTGGGTTCACGTTTGCGTCGATGCAACGAGCGGTCGAGATGCTCGAGAGCGGCGAGGCGCGTAGCGACCTCGTGGTCGGCGAAGTGTTCGGGCTCGACCAGATCGACGACGCCATGGCGCTGCTGTCGCGAGCCCTGCCCGGACGCGACGCGGTGCGCGTGGGTCTGCGGCACGCCTGAGCGCTCACACCGGACGGCGCGTGCTCGCGACCACCACCAGTGCCACTGAGCTGCACACCACGCCGATGCCGAGGATCTGCAGCGATTGCAGCGACTCGCCGAGGAAGATCGCCGCGGCGCCTGTGCCGAGCACCGGTTCCCCGATCGCGATGACGGAAGCGAGCGATACGTCGATCGTGCGGTATGACCAGATCATCAGGGCGTGGCCCAGCAGGCCGGGCACGAGCGCGAGGGCGGCGATGCGGACCCAGTCGGCACCGTGGATGTCGACGAGCGATTCGCCGCTGATCAACGCGCACGAGAAGGTGATCACGAGCGCGCCGATGTTCGCCGCGGCGAGCCATGTGAGGGTGGGAACGCTGCGCGTGCGGGCCCGCTTCGAGGCGAACGTGAACGCGACCCACGCAACGACGTTGCCGATAGAGACAAGCACGCCCAGCGTGGGGTTGGAGCCGTAGTCGTTGCCGTTGCCGACGACGAGTGCAACACCGCCCAGGGACGCCAGGGCCAGCAGCCACACGATGGGCAGTGGGCGTTCGCCGAACTGCCACGCGGCGAGCGGCATGATCAGCATCGGCGCGAGCGCGTAGATCAACACCACGACGGCGACGCTCGTGAGCTGCAACGAGGTGAAGAACACGATGACGTGCACGGCGAACAGCACCGTGGCCGGCGCGCTGGCGCGAATGTCCGCCGGAGCGAAGCGGTGGCCTCGCACGCGTGCGAACACGAGCAACGCCGCCACGGCAATGAGTTGGCGCCAGGCGAGCATCACGAAGGTGGGCGCGTCGATCGATTTGCCCAACACCGCGGCACTCGCCCAGAAGAGTGTGGCCGCCACTGCAGCACCCACGCCTGCGGCGCGGGTGCTGGCCGATGCTCCGGTGTCGTGCGCGAGGACGGACATCGAGATGCTCGATGCTCAGGACGGGCGGGTGAGCAGCGAGCGCAACACCGTGGGGTCGGTCGTAGGGGCGAGACAGGAGTATTCCCGGCATACGTAGGCCGCGGCCGCGCTGCGTCCCTCCCACAAGGGCGAGTCGTAGGGTTCGCCCCACGCGAGTACCGCGTTCGGAAGGTACATGGACGACGCGACCGCCACGAGGTCCGGATGTTCGCCGCTTACGACGATCTCGGTGACGCCCGACACGAGCAGATCGATCGCGGCGAGAGCGTTGCCGAACGCGGTTGGTTGGTTGGCGGCGACGGTGCCCACGAGGCGCAAGATGTCGGCGGCGCGTGCGCGATGGTGCTCGAGGCCGGTGAGCGCGGCCAACCGGAGCAAGGCCACCGCAGCGAGGCTGTTCGCCGACGGCGTGGCGTTGTCGAGGATGTCCTTCGGTCGCGTGAAGAGACGCTCGGCATCGGTGCCGGTGCTGAAGAGACCGCCGTTCTCATCGTCCCAGAAGAGCTTGAGCATCGCATCGGCGGTTTGCATCGCCGTGTGTGTCCAGCGCGCTTCGCCGGTGGCCTCGGCGAGGCGGAGGAACGAGTCGACCACTGCGGCGTGATCGGCGGCGTACGCGAGATGACGCGCTCCGGAATCGGCCTGCCATGACCGGAACCAGCGCCCATCGACGAGCAACTGGTCGCAAAGGAACGTGGCGTTCGCTCGTGCAGCGGCGAGCCAACGTTCGTTCCCGGTGGCCGCGGCGGCCTCGGCGAGCGTGGCGAGCATCAGCCCGTTCCATTCGGTGAGCACCTTGTCGTCGAGACCGGGCTTCGGTCGTTCGAGACGATGGGCGTAGAGCGCCTCACGACAGGCCTCGATGTGTGGCGGTCGGACGAGATCGCCCCGCAACGACCGCACGAGAATGTTGTGGCCTTCGAAGTTGCCGCCTTCGGTGATCCCGTACCACTCGATGGCGTCGTCGACATGTGCGGCGAGCCCGGCCTCGGTGAGCACGGAGCGCACTTCGTCGATGGACCAGACGGCGAACTTGCCTTCCTCGCCTTCGCTGTCGGCATCCTCCGCCGAGTAAAAGCCACCCGAGGCGTGGGTCATGTCGCGGAGTACGTACTCGATGGTCTCGCTGCACACTTGGAGATAGCGCTGTTTGCCGGTGATTTGCCACGCGTGCAGGTAGAGGCGGGCCAGCAGCGCATTGTCGTACAGCATTTTCTCGAAGTGCGGAACGGTCCACTGTGCGTCGACCGAGTAGCGGGCGAACCCGCCGGCGAGGTGGTCGTAGATGCCCCCGCTCGCCATGGCGTCGAGCGAGCCGGTGACGATGCGTAGGAGGTCGTCGTCGCCCGTGTGGGCGAACAACCGGAGCAGCGCCTCGTGCGACATCGTTTGGGGGAACTTCGGCGCCCCGCCGAACCCACCCCATGCTGCGTCGTGCTGCTTGCGCAGCGCGGCGCCCGCGTCGAATAGCACCTCGAGGCCCGGCAAGGAATCGGCGGCCACGATGCGCGTTTGTTGCGTGATGGCCTCGGTGATGCGGTCGGCCTGCTCGAGGATCTCGTCGCGCTGGTGCAGCCACACATCGTGCACGTTCTCGAGCAGCTGCACGAACGACGGCATGCCGTGGCGCGGCGAGCTCGGGAAGTAGGTGCCGCCGAAGAAGGGACGACCGTCGGGTGCGAGGAAGACGCTCATCGGCCAACCGCCGCGTCCGGTGAACGCCTGCACCGCGTCCATGTAGATGCCGTCGACGTCGGGCCGCTCTTCGCGGTCGACCTTCACGTTGACGAACAGGCGATTCATGATCGTCGCGGTCGGGCCGTCCTCGAAGGACTCATGGGCCATCACATGACACCAGTGGCACGACGAGTAGCCGACCGACAAGAAAATCGGCTTGTTCTCGGCGTGTGCCCGCTCGAAGGCCTCGGCTCCCCACGGGTACCAGTCGACGGGATTGTCTGCGTGCTGGCGCAGGTAGGGGCTCGACTCGTCGGCGAGGCGGTTCACGCCGTGAGCCTAGGGTGCCGTTGCTGGCGTGCCCCGACCCGCTTCAGTCGCGCGAGGTTGCGGTGGCGAGCACTTCGGGGCTCGGCCAGCGGACGTCGGCGGCCCAACCGAGCCGTTCGAATGCCCGGATGAGGGCGGCAGAGGCGTCGATCTGACCGGGCAGGGCGCCGTGGCGAGCCGAGGACGGATCGGCGTGGTGAAAGTTGTGGAAGCTCTCGCCGAGGGACACGAGGGCGAGGGAGGCGACGTTGGTGCTGCGGTCACCGCTGGGGAATGGTCGGCGCCCGAACATGTGACACACCGAGTTGATGCTCCAGGTGACGTGATGTAGCAGCAGCATGCGCACCAGACCGGCCCACAGCATCGTGCGCAACGCATCGACGTACGAGTGGGTGAGCAAGAACCCGACCCCGAACGGCAACGCGAATGACGCCAGCGCGAAGATCGGGAACAGCTTGCTGATGGTGACCAGGTCGCGATCGCGCAAGAGGTCGCTCGCGTAGCGCTGCGGTGGGCTTCCGCCGTGTCGGAAGAGCCAGCGGACATGCGCGTGGAGAAACCCACCGACACGGTTTCCGGCACCTCGGTCGTGGACCCACGGCGAGTGCGGATCGCCAGGTTGGTCGCTGCGGACGTGATGGTGGCGGTGGGTCGCGACCCAGCCGATGACGGAACCCTCGACGGCCAGCGACCCGGCGGAAGCGAGCACGATCTTCAGGACTCGGTTGGCTCGGAAGCTGCGGTGGGTGAACAGACGGTGATAGCCGACGCTGATGCCATAGCCGGTGATCACGTAGAGCACCACGGCCACCAGCACGTCGCGGAAATGGATCACGTTGCCCCACAGGAACGGGATACCCACCCCGAGTGCGATGCCCGGGCCGATGATGATGAGCCCGGTCACCAGGCGGCCGATGGCGCTCGGCGGCGCGCTGACCTGCCGGGCGCGTACCTCCGCGTTTGCGACGTCGGTCGACGGCGCGTCGGGCGAAGAAGCCGGGCTGACGAACGTGCTTGTAGGCAAGGTGCCTCGAGATCGAGAACTGGCCGAGGCAACTCGCGAGGGTGAGCGCTGCGTCGACGTGAACGCCGAGGTGACGCTGTGGGCAGCGTACGGGAGCACACCGAAAATCCGAGGCAAGGCGCCAGTGGAGGAGCGCGCCGCAAAGTGCGGCGATGTCATGACGCCTCGACCAGCGCCGATACCGATTTGCTCGTCGAAGCAGACACCGACTCGCTCGGCGGTGCCTTCCTGTCGTCGATCAGTTCGCTCTTCGGCGACATGGTCGACCAAGGTTCGCAGAACACCGCGGTGCTGGTCGGTCTGCTCATGGTGGTGTACCTCGTGCGCTGAGCACGCGGCACAGCTGTCAACAGGTGCGACGGAGCTTGCCGAGCGCGGTGCGTTCGAGCGAGGACACGAACTCGATCGCGCGGGGTAGCGCGTAGGGGGCGAGCAAATCGCGACCGAAGTCGCGCAGCTCGTCGAGCGCGAGCGTGTCGACACCCGTGACGAGTACGACGTGTGCGACCACGATCTGACCCCACGCTGGGTCGTCGCGCCGCACGACGAGCACGTCGGACACCTTGGGATGCCCGATCAGCACGCGCTCGACGGCCTCGGGCCACACCTTCTCGCCGCCGGTGACGATGACCTGATCGCCGCGGCCGTGCACGACCAGCTGTCCGGCGCTCGTCAAGACGCCGGCGTCGCCGGTCGCGAACCATCCGTCGGCCGACTTGGGGTCGGTGTCGGACCCGGCCGAACGGTATGCCCGCAGCAACATCGGGCATCGGACGTACACCTGGCCGTCGCGGATCTCGACCTCGACACCATCGAGCGCGCGTTGGTCGTACCAGATGCCACTACCGGTCTCGGTCATGCCGTAGGTCAACGTGCAGTTGACCGGCACGCGCTCGGGCGGTGCGGAACCGCCGAGCAGGATGCGTTCGAAGATCGACGGGTCGATGCGGGCGAGTGCAGCCGGCACGAGCGATGTGTGAGTCGCACCGGCCTGCGCCGCGGCCTGTACCTCGGCCGCGTCGAAGCCCGGGTGTACGTCGAGCGGCGTGCCGGTGTGTAGGGCACGCGTGATCACCGACAAGCCGCCCACGTGAGCCACGGGGAGGCAGCACAACCAGCGGTGGCGATCGGGTTCGATCCCGAGTCGGGCGCTGGCGGCGAGCGCCGACGCGCGTACCGCGTCGTGGGTGAGAACCGCACCCTTGGGCGCTCCGGTCGTGCCGCTCGTCGCGACCACGAGCGCGTCACCGGTCTCGACCGGTCGCGCCCCCGAACGAGCTCTTCGGGTACCTGACTCGTCGACAATGACCGACGGACCGATCGAATCGATCAGCCGTGTCTGTAGCGCCTGGGGAAGGCGCACATCGATCGGGAGCACGGCGTCGCCGTCGCCCCACGTGCGTTGCAGTTCGGCGACGAATGCAGGACCTGCGGGCATCACGAGGGCGATCAACTCTCGCATGCCCCGATGCTACGACCGTCTTGCCTGGGCACGTGTGCCTGTGCCGTGCAAGCCTGTGCGCCGACCGGACCGAGGCGGGGGCGTGCGTGGCCAACAAGTGGATCGCAGGTGCTCGACCGCGCACGTTGCCGGCGGCCGTGGTGCCGGTGGTCGTCGGTACTGCAGCGGCAGTGCACGACGCTGGCGAGTGGAACCACGGGGTCATCGTGTGGCGAGCGATCGCCGCACTCGTCGTGTCGTTGGCCATCCAGATCGCGACGAACTATGCCAACGACTACAGCGACGGGGTCAAGGGAACCGACTCGGCCGGGCGGGTCGGTCCGATCAGGCTGGTGGCGTCGGGGCTTGCGTCACCCCGCGCGGTGAAACGGGCTGCCTTCCTCTCGTTTGGCGTGGCCGGGGTGGCTGGTCTGGCGCTGGCGGCCACGGCGGGATGGTGGCTTCTCGCCATCGGTGCAGCTTCCTTCCTCGCCGGTTGGTTCTACACCGGCGGTTCGCGGCCGTATGGGTATGCCGGGTTCGGCGAGCTCTTCGTGTTCGTGTTCTTCGGGCTCGTCGCTACGGCAGGTTCCACCTACGTGCAGCTCGAGAAGTTCACCGGGCTGTCCTTCGCGGTAGCGGTGCCCGTGGGGCTCTTCGCCACCGCGCTGCTGGTGGTCAACAACCTGCGCGACATCCCGACCGACGCCGTCACCGGCAAGCTCACCCTCGCGGTGCGCATCGGCGACAAGCGCACGCGCATCCTCTACCTCGTCCTGATGACGTTGCCGTTCGTGCTCGTGCCGTTCATCGCCGGCCTGTCGCGCGTCGGCGCGGCGTTGGCGTTCGTTGCGCTGCCGTCGGCGCGCAAGCCGGTACAGATCGTGCTCGAGGGGGCCAAAGGGCCGGCGCTCATCCCCGTGCTCGGGCGCACCGGGCGCATTCAGCTCATCTACGGAGTGTTCCTCGCGATCGGGCTGGCCATCAGCTGATCGGACACCGACGGGGTCCGGTATCGGCCCGGCGCTTCGATCGCCGTACCATCGCCGGTTGTGTCGTCGTCCCGTTATCTGAACTTCGAGCGCGAGGAATGGCGCCTCCTGCGGGCCAACACGCCGCTCACGCTCGACCAAGCCGATCTCGACCGGCTTCGCGGCATCAACGAGCGCATCGACCTGGCTGAGGTGGCCGACGTGTACCTGCCCCTCAGCCGTCTGTTGAACCTCCACGTGGCTGCCACGCAAGAGTTGAACCACGTGTCAGCGACCTTCCTCGGCACCACTCGCCCGCAGGTGCCGTACATCATCGGCATCGCCGGCAGCGTTGCCGTGGGCAAGAGCACGTTCGCCCGCATCTTGCAAGCGCTCCTGTCGCGCTGGGCCGAGCACCCGTCGGTCGACCTCGTCACGACCGACGGGTTTCTGCGTCCGAACGCCGAGCTGACCGAGCGCGGGCTGATGAACCGCAAGGGCTTCCCGGAGAGCTACGACACGCGACGACTGCTCGAGTTCCTCCGCGAGGTGAAGTCGGGCTCGCCGGAGGTGTCGGCGCCGGTTTACAGCCACATCGCCTACGACATCGTTCCCGACGAGTCGGTGGTAGTTCGTCAACCCGACGTGATGATCCTCGAAGGTCTCAACGTGCTGCAGGTCGGCGATGGCGCAGCCGAGTTCGTCAGCGACTTCTTCGACTTCTCGATCTACATCGATGCCGACGAGCGCGACGTCGAGCGCTGGTACGTCGAACGCTTCCTCGCGCTTCGTGGCACGGCATTTCGCGAACCGGGCTCGTTCTTCCGTGACTACGCGCCCCTCGGTACAGACGACGCGGTCGAGACAGCGCGCACCATCTGGCGCGACATCAACGGGCGGAACCTTCGTGAGAACATCGCGCCAACCGCGGATCGGGCGATGCTCACGGTGCGAAAGGGCGCCGACCACCGAGTGACCCAGGTCCGACTGCGCAAGTGATCAGCGCACGCGCCGCAGCCAGTCGAGCACCAACGTCGCGGTGCGGTCCGGTTGCTCGAGGTGCGCCGCGTGTCCGGCGCCCTGCACGAGCGCGACCTCGGCGTTCGAGCCAACGGCGTCGGCCATGTCACGGGCGATGGAAGCGAACTTTCGGTCGTCGGTCCCGACGAGGAGCAGCATCGGCATGGCGAGTTCACCCAATCGGTCCCAGAGCGGCTCCTGTGCACCGGTGCCCAACGAGCGCAGGCTCGATGCGAGGCGGGTTGCGGTGTTGCGCCGCCGGGCGTCTCGGTGCGCCGCCGATGGCGGCAATGTCGCGAAGATCGGTTGGGCGAGCCATTCGTCGACGAATGGCTCGAGACCAAGCGTTTCGAGACGATCCGCGAGCGCGAGGTCGCGCTCGAGCCGAGCATCTCGCTCGTCGTCGTCGAGAAGCCCGGGCGACGCACCGATCAATACGACGCGCTCCACGAGCCCGGGCGAATCGAGCGCAAGTCGCAACGCGATGCGACCACCCATCGAGTAGCCGAGGTAGTCCGATCGACCACCGACGAGACCGAGTAGCCAGGCAGCATCGACGAGGTCGGCGCGCTCGTGGCCGCTCGCGCCGTGGCCGGGGGCGTCGACCAGTCGGAGCCGGTAATACGGCGCGAGCGCGTCATCGAAGGGTGACCAGCAGCCGGCGTTCTGCGTGAATCCGTGGAGCAGAACGAGGCGGCTCGCATCGACGGGGCCGCGTTCCTCGTAGGCCAGCGCGCCCGGATCCACCGTAGTCATGGTGGTCACCGTAGAGTCTGCGAGGATGGCTGACGTGGAACCGCCCCCGCACGACGTGGCCGCGACCTTTTGTGCGACCCTCGTGGATGAATGGGTGCGTGGCGGCGTGACGCACGCGTGCATTTCGCCCGGTTCACGATCAACGCCTCTGGCGCTGGCACTCGCCGCCGAGTCGCGACTTCAGATCTCGGTGCATCACGACGAACGGTCCGCATCGTTCGTGGCCCTCGGTCTTGCGCTGGCCACGAAGCGCCCGGCGGTCGTGCTCACGACCAGTGGCACCGCCGCGGCCGAGCTCCACCCGGCCGTGATCGAGGCGCACCAGGCCGGTGTGCCGATGCTCGTGGTCACGGCCGATCGGCCACCCGAGTTGCGCCACGTGGGGGCACCCCAGACGATCGATCAGTTGTCGTTATTCGGCGGCGCGGTACGTCGCTTCATCGAACCGGGTGTCGCGACGTGGGCCGGACGCGGGGGATGGCGCTCGCTCGGCGCGCAGGCGGTGCTCGTGGCCCTCGGCGCGGGCGGCGGGGCGGCAGGCGGCCATCCGGGTCCGGTGCACCTGAACCTGGCGTTTCGCGAGCCGTTGCTCGGACGTTCGCGCGAGCTCCCGCCCGGCCGCCCGCGCAACGCACCTTGGCACCGTGCGGCCGACGTGCGCATTGACGGTGGCGTCGTCATCGACCGGGCCAAGACCGGCCTCGTGGTGGCCGGTGCGGGGGCGGCACGCCATGCGGCGGGCATCCGCCGACTCGGCTGGCCCGTCCTCACCGATCCTCGAAGCGGGCTCAGTGGCGTGGCGCACGCCGACCCGATCCTTCGTGTCCCATCCTTCGCGACCGCCAACGTGCCCGACACCGTCGTGCGGGTCGGCGATCTGCCTGCGTCCCGCGTGGTCAACGAGTGGTTGGCGTCCACCGGCGCCACGCAGATCGTGATCGCTGATACGTGGGTCGATCCGGCTCGTGACGCCACGTTCCTCGCACCCACGTTCAGCGTCGACATGAGCGCGTCGCCGCCGCGGGCGTGGCTTCGCACGTGGATGCAGGCCGACGCGATAGCGGCCAAGGCCATCAGTTCGCAGCTCGCTCGATCGAAGGGCATCACCGAGCCCGTTGTCGCGCGGATGATCGTGGGCGAGACGCCACGCGGCGGCCATGTCGTCGTCGCCTCGTCGATGCCGGTGCGCGACCTCGAGTGGTACGCGCCGCGTCGTACCGACATCACGGTTCATGCGAATCGCGGCGCAAACGGCATCGATGGTGTGGTGTCGACCGCGATCGGGGTTGCTGCATCGGGCGTGCCCACCGTGGCGCTGGTCGGCGACGTGGCCTTCCTCCACGACTCCAGCGCACTGATCGCGTTGGCCCGCCGATCGTTGAACCTCACGCTCGTGGTGGTCGACAACGATGGTGGCGGCATCTTCTCGTTCCTCGCGCAGGCCGAAGCGCTCGACGCGGCACGGTTTGAGCTCCTGTTCGGCACCCCGCACGGCACCGACTGTGCCGCACTGGCCCGAGCGCACGGCCTGCGTGTTGTCGAAGCCGCAACGCCGATGGCGTTGTCGCGGGCCCTCGCCCGCGTCGGCGGTGTCACCGTGATCGTCGTTCGCACCGAGCGAGGGGCCAACGTGGCGTTGCACCGATCGCTGAATGACGCCGTTCGACGAGCGCTCGACAGCGAGGGCTGAGCGCTCAGGGGCGCACGATCGCGCCGAGCATGACCTCGAGCTTGACGCGGGTCTCTTCGAGTTCGGCCTCAGGATCGGAATCGGCGACGACGCCGACGCCCGCGAAGAGGCGAGCGGTGTTGTCCCGGATCTCGGCGCTGCGCACGCCGACGGCGAACTCGCCGTTGCCGCGGTGATCGATCCATCCGACGGGTGCGGCGTACGACCCGCGATCGAACTGTTCGTGCTGAGCGATGAGGCCGAGCGCCGCGCCGCGCGGATCCCCGCCGACTGCCGGTGTGGGATGGAGCGCGGCGACCAGTTCGAGCACGGACGGCAACGGATGGGACAGCCGGCCCTCGACGCGAGTGGCGAGGTGGTGGAGGTTGGCCAGGCTGACCACCTGGGGATCGGTCTCGGCATCGAGGTAGGAGCACCACGACAGCAACGTGTCGTGGACCATGTCGATGGTGATCTGATGCTCGATCCGATCCTTGTGCGACGCGAGCAACGACGCGGCGAGGCGAGCATCGGCGATGGGGTCGGGGCTGCGACCGGTCGTGCCGGCCATGGGTTGGGACCGCACGAGATCGCCGCTTCGGGCCACGAGGAGCTCAGGCGACGCGCCGGTGAGGGTGGGCATCGCGAACACGTAGCTGGTCGCGTAGTTCCGCAGGAGGCGACGCAGCACGCGGGCACGCGGGATGGGCGCGTCGCACATGATCACGAGATCGCGCGCGAGCACGACCTTGCGAGCTGCGCCGGCGCGCAGCGCGTCGCGTGCGGCGGCGACTGCGGCACACCATTCCTCGGCCGGGCGGGTGGTCGCGATGGTGTACGTGGACGGCGCAGCTCGCTGCGGCGCGCGTAAGTGCGTTGCCAGACGGGACGCGATGACCGACACGTCGGGTGCTTCGCCATGGCCGATCCAGGTGACCCAGCGGTTGCCGTCGCGATCTCGTCCGTAGACGATCTCCGGGACGACGAGTGAACCACTGAGCTGATCGGCACGTCGTTCGAAGTCGAGCGCACCGAACGCGACCGCACCGGTACCCGCGCGGTCGAGGTCGGTGGTCGAGTGGATGTGGGCGAGCGGCGCCGACTCGGCGGTGGGTGAGGCGACGCCCCCAAGATCGATGGTGCCGGCAGTGCCGAGGCCGGCCAACGCGAACCCGTCGTGCATCCACACGACACCGTCGTCGCCTGCGATCGCGATGGGGTCGAGGTCGAGGTCGACTCGGACGGTGACCGCGCGCAAGGGCGTCATGCTCGGCGCATCAGGGCCGCGTGGCCACGATGAGCTGGCTGATGCCGGTGGACAGAAGGATCCGTTCGACGTTGATGAAGCCGGCCGCGCGAACGCCGGCCAGCATCTGGGTCGGTGGTGGGAGGTAGGCCACCGACTTCGGCAGGTAGCGGTATGCCGCACCATCGGAGAGCAGCGCCCCGATGCGCGGTACGACCTTACCGAAGTACGCACGGTGGCCGGCCCGGAGCACGGGGTTCTTTGGCTCGGCGACCTCGAGCAGCGCGATGCGACCTCCGGGGCGAACCACGCGGGCCAACTCGACGAAGAACGCTTCGAGCTCGACGAGGTTGCGCAATGCGAATCCACACGTTGCGCCATCGACCGATGCGTCGGGCACGGGGAGGCGCAAGATGTCGGCCTGCAGCAACGGCGCGTCGGTGCGGGCGGCGGCCAGCATGCCGAAGGAGAGATCAACCCCGATGGGCCTGATGCCGCTCTTGCCCAGCTCCCGGCAAAAGTCGCCGGTGCCGCACGCGAGATCGAGCACCGTGGAACCCGACGCGAGACGTAGCTCGCGGATGGTGCGGCGCCGCCAGCCCACGTCCATGCGGAACGTCATGACCCGGTTCACGAGGTCGTAGCGCGGCGCGATGGTGTCGAACATCTCGCGCACCGCGCGGACCTTCTCGTCACCTTGGGGCAAGGCGGGGTCGGCTGCCGGGCGGTTCACTTGAACCAGACGCGGGCATACCCGCGGCACGAGTCGTGCAGCACGAGCGACGCGATCCACACGGCGATGGCCAAGCTGATGAGGCCCGTGACCGGGCTCACGGTGAGGAGGAAGAGGTCGAGAACGACCGACAGGCACGCCCCTGTGCAACCGGCGTAGTACCCGAGCTTCTTCTCGTTGGCGATGCCGTAGGCGCCGCCGGCCTTGAGCAGCGCCAGCACGAGGAACACCAGCGCGAACGGGCCACCGATGAGGATGCTGTTGAACAGGTCGAAGGCAGCCGAGATGTACAGCATCATGGTGCCCTGCACCAAGCGGCCGGGCTGTGATTGGTCGATCCAGCGAAACTGGTCCATGTGATCAGTTTGCCTTGTCGGGCGCGACAGGCGTGCGTCGGGGCCCGATGGAAACCGCGCGGGCTCGCAGCTGTCCGCACGCTGCGTCGATGTCGGTGCCACGGTTCTGGCGGACGGTGGCGTTGACTCCTCGGGCCACGAGATCGTCGCGGAACTCGTGCACGCGGGCGAGAGGCGAGCCAATGGTCGCGAAGCCCTCCGTCGGGTTGAGAGGGATGAGGTTGACGTGGGCGCGAAGGTCACGCGCTATGGCCGCGAGCTCGCGGGCATCGGTCGGGCGATCGTTGACGTTGTCGATCATGGCCCACTCGAACGAGAGTCGGCGGTTGCGGTGGCCGAGGTACTCGCGGCACGCATCGGCGAGTTGCGCGAGCGGGTACCGGCGGTTGATTGGTACGAGCTCGTTGCGCAACGTGTCGTTGGCCGCGTGGAGTGAGACGGCGAGGTTCGCCGGCAGGCGTTCGGTGCCGAAGCGCACGATGCCGGGGATGATGCCCACCGTCGACACGGTGAGATGACGGGCCGAGATACCGAGATCGTCGTGGATGCGCTCGAGCGCGGCGATGGTGCGGTCGTAGTTGGCGAACGGCTCGCCCATGCCCATGAACACGATGTTCGAGACGCGCCGATCGTTGGCACGCGCGTCACGCGAGGCGCGCACGACCTGTTCGACGATCTCGCCGACGGTGAGGTTGCGTTCGAAGCCGCCCTGACCGGTGGCGCAGAAGCCGCACGCCATTGCGCACCCAGCCTGGGTGCTGATGCACACCGTGGACCGGTCGCGGTAGTGCATGAGCACGGTCTCGACGTGGGAGCCGTCGTGGAGCTGCCACAGCCACTTGACGGTGCCGCCGTCGTGGCTGGTGCTCTTGGTGGTGGTGCGCAAGGCCGACGGGAGCGCGTCGTCGAGTCGGGCGCGCAGCGCCTTCGGCAGCGTGGTCATCTCGCCCGGCTCGAGCAGGTGGATGTAGAGGCTCTGCCAGACCTGATCGAGTCGGTAGAGCGGTTCGCCGGCCAGGACCTCGGTGAGCTCGTCGCGGGTGAGGTCGTAACGCGTGCGACGCGTGAGCGCGCTCACGACGCGTCGCCGTCGGCGCGAGCGTCGGCGGTGTACGCGCGATCGATGTGATGCACGTGGAACCCGATGCGCTCGTAGGTGCGCACCGCAGCCACGTTGTCGTGCTCGACGTAGAGCATGCCTTGGGCCAGGCCGTGAGCGCTGAGCCACTCGAGCCCGGCGAGCGTGAGCGCATTGCCCAATCCCTGGCCGTGAAACGCGGGGTCGACAGCGATGACGTAGATCTCGCCGAGGGGCGGATCGCCGAGCGAGGGGTTCGCGGGATGGATCTTGGTCCAGCAGAACGCGGCGAGTCGGCCGTCGCGCTCGTGGATGCGAAAGCCTTCAGGGTCGAACCACGGCTCGGCCTGCTTGGCCGCGAGGTCGTCAACGGTCATGCCGCCCTGCTCGGGGTGCCACGCGAACGCACGGTTGTTCACTGCGAGGAACGCCCCGGCGTCGGAGGCCACGAACGGTCGGGTGGGCACATCGGTGTGGGCGGCTGGCAGTGCGCAGCGCATCTGCAACAAGTCTCGCCACGGGTGGAGCCCTTCGGTGCGCGCGGCGTGGTCGAGCGCGTCATCGACATGTTCGACCCACAGCACGAACGGGCCGCCGCCTCCCTGGGCCGCGTGCGATCGGGCTGCGCGCAGCTGGGCGACGGGGTCGGGTGGACGGGCCGGGCCGGCGTCCCAACGGGTCACCCAACCGGTGTGATCTCGAACGACGAGTGACATCGATGTGCAGGCTACTGTCACCTCGATGTCGCGCCCCCGTACCCCCAAAGGCCGCGCGCGGGAGGTGCACCGTCGCCTGGCCGAGGAGTACCCCGAGGCGATCTGCGAGCTCGACCACCGCAACGCGTACGAGCTCCTCACGGCGACCATTCTCTCCGCGCAGACCACCGACAAGCGCGTCAACATGGTCACGCCCGAGCTGTTTCGGCGGTATCCGACGCCTGAGGACCTCGCCGGCGCGGAGCTGGGCGAGGTCGAGGAGATCGTAAGGTCCACGGGCTTCTATGCGAGCAAGGCGAAGAGCATCGTGGGCATGGCGCGCCGATTGGTCGAGGTGTACGGCGGCGAGGTGCCCGGCCCCATCGAGGACCTCGTCACGCTGCCCGGCGTGGGTCGTAAGACCGCCAACGTGGTGCGCAGCGTCGCGTTCGGACTGCCCGGGCTCCCGGTCGACACGCACGTGCTGCGCCTCACCAGGAAGCTAGGCATCACTGCCGAGACCGATCCGGTGAAGCTCGAGTTCGAGCTCAACCCGATGCTGCCCTCGGCGGAGCGCGGCGCGTTCAGCCTGCGCCTGATCCTGCACGGCCGCCGGGTGTGCTTCGCCCGCAAGCCGAACTGCGGCGAGTGCACCCTCGAGGACGTCTGCCCCGCAAGCGAGCTCCGCTGACCCGTCCTCACCCCGACAGCCCAGCGGTGGGAGTGTGAACATCGTGGGACATGGCCGGGCCGGTGCCGGAGCGCCGATCAGCGCAGCGTGCGCTGCACCGATTCCAAGAGTCGCGACGCGCTCCGTAGCGCCCGCTCGACCTCGTGCAGCTGGAAGGCGATGCCCTCCTGCTCGGTGCCCTGGTAGCGATCGGCCACGTCGACGATGCGGACGATGAGGTCGTCGAGCATGCTCGACGCGGAGGACAACACAGCGACGTCGCTCGTGGACATGCGAGAGGTCTATCCGGTTCACCGCCCGAAATACCAGTGCACCGAATCCCCTGCGCCAAATGTCCCAGGCGAAGGTGGGAGGAGCCGGTACCGTGTCGCGGTCATGTTGCAGCGACTAGACCTCCGGGGGCGCGACCTCGGTACCCGCACCGCCGAGACCCGCGCATTGCTCCCCCGACCCGAAGTGGCGGGGGAAGGGCCCACCGTTGCAGTGCGCGAGATCATTGCCGCGGTCCGCGGCCGCGGCGACGCGGCGCTGCGTGAGCTCACCGCCCGCTTCGATGGCTGCGACCTTCCCACGGCTCGCGTCCCGTCCGAGGCCGTCGCGGCGGCGCTCGAGGCGTGCCCAGCTGCGCTGCGCGCCTCGCTCGAGGCGGCGGCCGAGGGCATCCGGGCTTTTCACGAGGCGCAGAACACGCCACCGCACACCTTCTCGCGCGACGGTCTGCTCATCGAGGGCCGCCACCAGCCGGTCGATCGCGCCGGGTTGTACGTTCCGGGCGGTCGCGCCGTCTATCCGTCCACCGTGCTTATGACCGCCATCCCGGCGCGTGTCGCCGGTGTGGCCGAGGTTGTGCTGTGCGTTCCACCGGCCGCCGACGGCAACGTGCCGGCCATCACGCTCGCGGCGGCTGCATTGGCGGGGGTCGACGAGGTGTACGCCGTGGGCGGCGCGCAAGCCATTGCCGCCATGGCCTATGGCACCGAGACCATTCGCGCCGTCGATGTGATCGCGGGCCCGGGCAATGTCTTCGTGGCCATCGCCAAACGCGAAGTCGCGGGCATCGTCGGCGTTCCGTCGGCCTTCGCCGGTCCCAGTGAGATCGTCGTCATCGCTGACGCGACCACACCGGCGTCGTTGGCCGCGGTTGACGTGATCGTCCAAGCCGAGCATGGTCCGCACGGTCTGGCGTGGCTCGTCACGTGGAGCGAAGACGCGGCCGACGCCATCTCGGCCGAGATCGCCCGGCAGGTTGCCGTCGCGCCACGCCGCGCCGACATCGAAGCCACCTTGGCGATGGGTGGGTGGTGTGCGCTCGTCGATTCGCCCGCCGCGGCCATGATCGTCGCGAACGCCATCGCGCCCGAGCACCTCCAGTTGATGAACGCCGATCCGCAGTCGTTGGTGCCGCTCGTCCGACACGCCGGCGCGGTGTTCTGCGGGCCGTTGTCGCCGGCGTCCATGGGCGACTACGTCGCGGGGCCGTCGCACGTGCTGCCCACCGACGGCACGGCGCGCTTCGCCGGCGCGCTCACCACACGCGATTTCCAGAAGGACATCCACATCGTCACGCTCGATCGCGCAGCCTTCGAACGACTCGGCCCGCACGTCGAGGCACTCGCGTCCGCCGAAGGACTCGATGCGCACGCCGACTCCATACGCCGCCGGGTGTCGTGGCTCGCGGGAGGCGGCTCGTGAGCCGCCCACGCGTACGCGACGACCTTGCATTGGTCGAGGGCTATCACTCACCTCAGGTGTCGGTCGACGTGCGGCTCAACACCAACGAGTCGCCCATCGCTCCACCGGCCGCATTCACCGAACAGTTCACGGCCGCCGTCGCGACCATCGAATGGCACCGCTACCCAGATCGCTCCGCTTCGGCGTTGCGCGCCAAGCTCGCGTCGCACTATGGCGTGCGCGCCGAACAGGTCTTCGTGGCCAACGGCTCCAATGAAGTCCTGCAATGTCTCCTGCTGGCATACGGCGGGACGGGCCGTCGCGCCGCGGTATTCGAACCCACGTACGCCTTACACAGCCACATTGCCCGCGTCGTTGGCACCGAGGTCGTGGTCGGGCAACGTACCGAGCAGTTCGACCTGGATCTCGACGTCGTGCGCGAGGTGATCACGGCCAATCAGCCCGAAGTCGTGTTCCTGTGTTCGCCGAATAACCCCACCGGTGTGGTCGATCCGCCCGAGACCGTGCGCACCGTGCTCGACCTCACCCGCGACTATGGCGGGCTGGTCATCGTCGACGAGGCCTACGGCCAGTTCACTCCGACATCCGCGGTGTCGCTCATCGATGAGCACGAAGCGCTCGTGGTTTCGCGCACGTTCTCGAAGACGTGGTCGCTTGCGGCGTTGCGCTTGGGTTATTGCATTGGGCCATCGTGGCTCATCGCATCGCTCGAAGATGTCGCGTTGCCATATCATCTCGACGCGGTCAAGCAACTGGCGGGCACCATCGCGCTCGACTTCCGCAAGGAGATGGACGAGCGCGTGAGCTTCCTCGTCGAAGAGCGCGGCCGGCTGGCTACCGCACTCGCCGATCTGCCGGTCTCCGTGTGGCCCTCGGGGGCCAACTTCGTCCTGTTCCGCCCCGAGAACCGCGCGGGCGCCGAAGTGTGGCAGGAACTCGTCGATCGTTCGGTGCTCGTGCGCAACTGCGCATCGTGGCCCGGGCTCGACGGATGCCTACGCGTCACGGTGGGTACCCGGCGCGAGAACGAAGCGTTCCTCACCGCCCTCGCGGACGTGCTCCGAGCCAGCTCGGTACTCGGCTCCGCATCTCGATCACCTGTTCCAGGGAAGGAATCGGCATGAGTCGCTACGCCGAGAAGTCGCGCGCCACAAAGGAAACCTCGATCGACATCTGCCTCGAACTCGATGGCACCGGCGCGGTCAGGGTGTCGACCGGTCTGCCCTTCTTCGACCACATGCTCGCGCAGCTCGGTAAGCACGGCGGGTTCGATCTGCAGATCACGGCGGTCGGTGATCTGGAGATCGACGCGCACCACACGGTGGAGGACACCGGCATCCTCCTCGGCGAGCTGTTTCGTGTCGCGCTCGGCGACAAGGTGGGAGTGCGCCGTTTTGCGTCCATCGCGGTGCCCCTTGACGAAGCACTGGTCGAGATCGCGCTCGACCTCTCCGGGCGGCCGTACTTCCACTACGAGGTCGACTTCCCCGGCGAGAAGATCCTCGGCGATCCACCGTTCGACCCCCAGCTCGTCGAGGAGTTCTGGCGCGCGTTCGTGGTCGCTAGCGCGATCACGTTGCACGTCACTTCCATACGGGGACGCAACACCCATCACCTCATCGAGGCCACCTTCAAGGGCATCGCCCGAGCGCTCCGCGACGCGGTGCGCGTCGATGGCACAGAGCTGCCGTCGACCAAGGGCGTGCTGTGAGCAGCAGCGCCACGGTCGATCGACCGCGCATCGCCGTTCTCGACTACGGCATCGGCAATCTGCGGTCGGCGCAGAAGGCGCTCGAGCACGTCGGTGCCGACGCCGTGCTCACCGCCGATCCGGCCGAGGTGGCCGCCGCACACGCGGTCGTGCTGCCCGGTGTTGGCGCGTTCGGCGCATGTATGGCCGCGCTTCGCGACTGCGGGCTCGACGGTGTCGCCCGACGCGCCGTGGCTTCGGGTCGACCGTTTCTCGGCATATGCGTCGGCATGCAGATGCTGTTCGACGAAAGCACCGAATCACCCGGCACTTCCGGCCTCGGCGTGTTTCCGGGCGTCGTCGACATCCTGCCGGGTGAGGTGAAGCGTCCCCAGATGCAGTGGAACATCTTGCGCCCCCGCGTGGCCGACCCGTTGCTCGCTGGCCTCGAGCGCGACGCGTGGGTCTACTTCGTGCACTCCTACGCCGCGCCCGATGGCGACATATGCATCGCCACGTGCGAGTACGGCAGCGACGTAGTCGCCATGGTCCGTCGCGACCAGGTGTGGGCCACGCAGTTCCATCCCGAGAAGTCGGGTGCCACCGGGCTTCGTCTGCTTACCAACTTCGTTGATCTCGTCCGCTCCGCCCGAACGCCGAAGGTCGGCTGATGGATCTCTTCCCGGCCATCGATCTGCGCAACGGAAAATGCGTGCGGCTCTACCAGGGCGACTACGGGCGCGAGACCGTCTACGGCGACGACCCCGTTTCGCAGGCGCTCGCATTCGTCGCGGCCGGTGCCCCGTGGGTCCACGTGGTCGACCTCGACGCGGCGCGCACCGGCGAGCCGCTGAACCGTTCGGTCATCGCGGCCATCGCCGCGGCGATATCGGTGCCGTTGCAGGTTGGCGGTGGCGTGCGCGACGAACGTTCTGCCAAGGCGCTCTTCGACGCGGGCGTCACGCGCGTGGTGATCGGAACTGCGGCGCTCGAGGATCCAGCGTTCGTGCGGCGGCTCGCGGCCCGGCATCGCGTTGCAGTGGGTCTCGACACGAAGGGCCGCGAGGTCGCCGTGCGCGGTTGGGTCGACGGATCAGGTCGCGACGTGATCGACGTCGCGGCCGAGTTTGTCGACGACGGCGTCGAGGCGCTCGTGATCACCCAGATCGCTCGCGACGGCACGCTGGAAGGGCCCGATCTCGAAGGTCTCGCCGAGATGCTCGAGGCGTCGCCTATTCCGGTCGTCGCGTCCGGGGGCGTGGGCACCCTCGCCCACATCAGCTCACTCGTCGGCCTGCACGTGGGCACTCGTCAACTTTCTGGCGTCATCGTGGGACGAGCGCTCTACGAGCGCGAGTTCACGATCGAGGCCGCGATCGCGGCTACCAGGGCCGGTGCATGATGCGCGTTGCGCGGGTGATCCCCTGTCTTGATGTCACTGCAGGCCGAGTAGTGAAGGGCGTCAACTTCGTCGACCTGCGCGACGCCGGTGATCCGGTCGAGCTTGCGGCGCGCTACGACGCCGAGGGAGCGGACGAGCTTGTGTTCCTCGACATCACCGCGTCGAGCGACGCACGCGACACCATGGTCGATGTTGTACGCCACACCGCCGAACAGGTCTTCATCCCGCTCACGGTCGGGGGCGGCATCCGAACCGTCGACGACGCCCGTCGCATGCTGCGTTCCGGCGCTGACAAGGTGTCGGTGAACACCGCAGCTGTCGTGCGACCGGTGGTCATCAGCGAGATCGCGTTTGAGTTCGGTGCGCAGTGTGTGGTGTGTGCCATCGATGTGCGTCGGTCCGCCGGAGCCGATGCGCCACCTAGCGGCTTCGAGGTGTTCACGCATGGCGGCCGCACCCCAACGGGTATCGACGCGGTGGAGTGGGCGATCCGAGCCGAGCAACTAGGCGCGGGCGAGATCCTGCTCACCTCAATGGACCGCGACGGCACACGCGACGGCTTCGATCTTCCGCTCACGCGGGCAATCAGCGACGCGGTCGGCGTTCCGGTGATCGCCAGCGGTGGCGTCGGCAACCTCGATCATCTCGCCGACGGCGTCCTCGACGGTCACGCCGACGCCGTGCTCGCTGCGTCGATCTTCCACTTCGGCGAGCACACCGTGCGTGAGGCGAAGCGTCACCTCGCGTCGCGAGGTATCACTGTTCGTCCGTGACGATCTGGGTCACGATTTCGGCCACGCGAGAGGTGGCGCCGGCGAAGAAGTGGTCGGCCATCTCGACCGGGTGCACGATGACGTTTCGCCAACCGGCGGTGATCGCGCGCAGCGTCTCGGGTGATGCGTGCTGGTCGTGCACGCCGACGATGAGGTGCTTCGGCCGTGCGTCGACCGCGGCGACGTACAGTTCGTCAGGGAATAGCCGTAGTGGTGGCGCGATCACGATCCATGCGGCGAGGCGCCCGTGCGCGCTGGTCAGCGCCACATCGGCACCGAACGAATACCCGCACGCGAACAGCGGCACGGTGGTGTCGAGCGCGGCCGCGGCGTCGAGCGCCGCGAGGTAGTCGGCGCGTTCGTGGGTCCCACCGGAATGCGTACCGCCACTGGCACCGACCCCGCGAAAGTTGAAGCGCACCGTGACTGCGCCCAATGCGACGAGCCCGCGCTGCAACGCACCGACGACGTTGTTGTGCAGGTCGCCGCCGTACTGGGGATGCGGATGCGCGATCGCTGCGACCGCTCGGGTGCTCGTGGTCGGAGTGGGTCGGTCGATCACCGTTTCGAGCACGGTGCCGTCGCTGCTGGTGATGGTGCCAGCTTGGGGGTCGAGGTCGTCGCTCATGGGTGTGACACGGTACCGTTTACCCCCGTGACCACGGACGATCGCCTCCCCATGAAGATGCTTGCCGATCGGATCCTCGTGAAGATCGAGGGCCCCGATGGCGAGCGTCGTTCGTCGGGCGGCATCCTCATCCCGGCCACGGCGCAGCTCAGCAAGCGGCTCACCTGGGCCGAGGTCGTGGCCGTGGGCCCGAACGTGCGCACCATGGAGAGCGGCGACCGTGTGCTGTTCAGCCCCGAGGACCGCTACGAGGTCGAGGTCCGCGGCGACGACTACATCATCCTGCGCGAGCGCGACGTCCATGCGGTCGCGGCCAAGCGTCTCGATTCCGAAGGAACCGGCCTCTACCTGTAGCGCATCAGCGCTTCGTGCCGCAGCACCGCGACAATTCGCTGGTCGGGTCACTGGGCGCCACCTCTAACATGACGCCCATGCTCGCTGTCACCCCTATCACCGCATCGGACGAGGAGCTGGCAACGATCAAGTTCGATGCCAACGGCCTCGTCACCACTGTCGTCCAGGACATCGTCACCAAAGGCGTGCTCATGGTCGCCTGGATGAACGCCGAAACGTTGCGCACGTCGCTCGAGCAGGGCCGCACCGTGTTCTGGAGTCGTAGCCGGCAGGAGGTGTGGCGCAAGGGCGACACGTCCGGCGACCGCCAGTTCATTCGCGAGGCCTACTACGACTGCGATGGCGACACGCTGTTGATGTTGGTCGAACAAGAGGGCAAGGGTGCGTGCCACACCGGCGAGTACTCCTGCTTCTACCGGCCTTTCGGCGCCTGACGATGGCATCGCCGACCCGCGCTGAGTTCCACGCGCTCGCCCGCAACCACCGGGTCGTGCCCGTGTGGCGAACCCTGTTGGCCGATCTCACCACGCCGGTCGCGGCGTTCGCTCGACTCGTCGGTGACGGTGACGGTTTTCTTCTCGAGTCGGTCGAACACGGCGAGCGTTGGAGTCGGTGGTCCTTCATCGGCCGCAACCCGTTGGTCACCCTGCGGCTGCGCGACGGCGTGGTCGAGGTCGAAGGTGACGTCCCCGACAGCATGCCCCGCGACCGCGGAATGCTGTCGGCGCTCGACGAACTGCTGCGCATCTACCGATCACCGGTCATCGACGAGCTCCCGCCGCTGCACAGCGGACTCATCGGCTACCTCGGCTACGACATCGTGCGCGAGGTCGAACGGCTCCCGAACGTGAACCCCGATCCGGTCGGCGCTCCCGACGCGGTGATGTCCATCATCGGCGATGTCGCGGCCTACGACCACTGGCGCCAGCGCGTCATGCTCATCACCAACGTGCTCCTCGACGAGTCACCGACCGACGCCGCAATGGACGCCGCATACGACCTCGCGACGGCTCGCCTCGAACGCATGGCGACCGACGGCGCGCAACCGGTCGACGAGCCGTTGTTCGAACCACCCGACCCTGCCGACGAGCTCCCGGCGGTCACGTCGTCCATGGGCAAGGCCGTGTACTGCGCGGCCGTCGATGCCGCGAAGGAGTACATCCTCGCGGGCGACATCTTCCAGGTCGTTCTCGCGCAGCGGTTCTCGTTGTCGCTAGACGCCGACCCGTTTGACTTCTACCGCGTGCTCCGCCAGGTCAATCCCAGCCCGTACATGTACTTCTTGCGCCTGCCCGAGGTCACGATCGCCGGTTCGTCCCCCGAGCCGATGGTGCGTCTCGACAACGGCCGCGTTATCTCGCGGCCCATCGCCGGAACACGTCGGCGAGGTAAGACCGAAGAGGACGATCGTCGCCTGGCGGCCGAGCTCATCGAACACCCCAAAGAGCTCGCCGAGCACGTGATGCTCGTCGACCTGGCCCGCAACGATGTCGGGCGCGTCGTGCAGTTCGGTACCGAGAAGGTCGACGAGATGATGACGCTCGAGCGCTACAGCCACGTCATGCACATCACCTCGCAGGTCTCGGGCGATCTCGCACCGGGCAAGTCACCCATCGACGTGTTGCGCGCGACGCTCCCCGCGGGCACCGTGTCCGGCGCGCCGAAGGTGCGAGCCATGGAGATCATCGACGAGCTCGAGCCGGTGAAGCGGGGCATCTACGCCGGTACCATCGGCTACATCGACTTCTCCGGCAACATCGACACCGCGATCGCGATCCGCACCATGGTCGTATGCGGCAACGAGGCCTGGGTGCAGGCCGGTGCGGGTGTCGTCGCCGACAGCGTGCCCGAGCAAGAACACCTCGAGTGCGAGAATAAGGCCCGCGCGTTGCTGGCCGCCGTGCCAGCCGCTCGCCGCATGACCGCGCAGCGTCGTTCGGAAGCGGCACGCCGCGCTGCGGCAAAGGCGTCGTCATGACCGACGCGTTCGCAGTTCGCCTCGAGCGTGACATCGTTCGCGTCAGCGGTCCCGACGCGGCCACGTACCTGCAAGGCCAGCTCAGCCAGGATGTGCAGAGCCTGCCCAACGACGCGTGCGCGTACACCTTCGTGCTGCAGCCGCAGGGCAAGGTCGATGCCTGGTTCCGCATTACCCGCCTCGCCGAGGATTCGTTCGTGTGCGATGTCGACGCGGGATACGGGTCGGTCATCGTCACCCGACTTTTGCGTTTCAAGCTGCGGGTGAAGGTCGACATCGAGCTCCTGCCGTGGCAGTTCGTCGCAGTGCGCGGTGTCGCTTCGTCCGACATCGACGGAGCGGCGCTCGGTGCCTCGATCTCTGTACCGGTCACCTGGGGCGGTACGCAAGGCGTCGATTTGCTCGGTCCGGCAGTGGCGCTGCCGGCCGGCGTCGGGGCGGGCGATGCCGATGCCTACGAGACGTGGCGCGTTGCTGTCGGCATGCCGGCGATGGGTCCTGAACTCGACGAGTCGACGATTCCCGCCGAGGCGGGCGTGGTCGACATCAGTGTCAGCTTCACCAAGGGTTGCTACACGGGCCAGGAGCTCGTGGCTCGTGTCGACAGTCGCGGCAATCGCACACCTCGCAAGCTCCGCCGCGTGGTGCTCCCACCCGGGCTCCAGGCCGCGCCGGGCGCCACGTTGTCGGCCGAGGATGGCCACGAGGTTGGCGTTCTCACCTCCGTCGGCGGCCCGTTCGCGTTGGCCTACCTGCGCCGGGAGGTCGAACCTCCGGCCACGGTCACGCTCGCCGGCCACTCCGTGAACATCGAGGTCCTCCCCACCCCCTGACCCGGCCCTGGTCGAATGGGCTCTTGTGCGGGCAGGGGGAGCCCGAGGGAGGTCATGCCGGGCGGAGGGCGACGAGCATCTGGGTGCCGCGGCCGGTTTCGGGGACGGGTGAGCGAGCGTGCACTTGCCCGCCCATGGTTTCGGCGAGCTCACCCACGATGGCCAGACCGAGACCGCTACCGGTCTCCTTGGGTAGCGGGCGATGGCGCGCCACGTAGAGGCGCTCGAACACGTGCGGGAGATCCTCAGGGGCGATGCCCGGCCCGTCGTCGGCCACGGATAGCACCACCCAGCCGTTGTCGGCCCGGAGCGACACGTCGACGCGCGAACCGGCGAACTTCAAGGCGTTCTCGACCAGGTTGGCAAGGATCTGTGCCAGGCGGTCGCCGTCGACGAGCGCAAGAAGCGGCTCGGGCGGTGTGTCGACGCCCAGCGTGAGACCGCGTTCGATGGCGCGGGGCTCGAACCCGTGGGTCGAGGCCTGCACGATCGGCACGAGATCGAGCGGCCGGACGTCGAAGGTGAACGCTCGCGCGTCGAGCCGGGCGAGCAGGAGGAGGTCGGTCACCAGCCGGTCGAGGCGGCGCGATTCGGACAGGATGACCTGGCCGGCGCGTTGCGGCTCGATGGCCTGGTCGGTGAGGGCCTCTGCGTAACCCTGGATCGAGGCCATGGGGGTGCGCAGGTCGTGCGAGACCGACATGAGGAACTGGCGCTCGAGGCCGCGGCTGCGTTCGAGACTGGCGGCCATCGCGTTGATCGAGCGCGAGAGCTCCGACATCTCGTCGGTCGCTCCGGGGTGTGGGTCGTCGACGCGCGCGGCGAGGTCGCCATTGGCAATGCGGCTCGTGGCGTCGCGCGCGTCAACGAGCGGGTTGGTCAGCCGCCGCGACAATCGGGTGGCGATCAAGGCGCCGGCCAGCAGCGTCCCAGCCGCTGCGAGCAGGAACCACCGTGCCGCCGGTGCGGCCGAACTGGCCGGCTTGCGGGCGAGAACTATCACGTAGCTGCCCAGCCGGCTCGTGCCCGGTGCGGCCGCGTACACGATGCCATTCCTCTTGCCGGAGACGCGAGTGCCGGCTTCGAGCGATGCCATGTCGATCTTGGAAAGGGTGATGCCGATCGGTGTCTCGCCCTCGAGGTTGGCGAAGGATGTTCCGTACAGGAATCCGATGTCGTCGAGCTTGAGGTTGGTGGTGAAGTTCTTCAGTCGCGTGCGGACCGCGGCGCGCTGTTGCGGGCTCGTAGGGCTGTTGGGGCCCGTGTTCCCGGGACGCAGCGCGAGAATGTTGAGTTCGTCGAACACCGACGCCAGCGCGGTGGCCTGCTCCTCGAGGTCGCGCTTCGTCGCCTCTGTGGCCCCGAAGCGGGCCAGCAACAAGGTGCCGGCGCCCGCGAACAGCAGCGTCGCGAGCACCGTGCCGCAGATGGTGAGCAGCAATCGCCGGCGCACAGCGACTCAGCCCATCCGATATCCGACACCCCATACGGTGTCGAGGGACAAAAGATCGCCGAACTTCTTACGGAGCTGGCGTACGTGCACATCGACGGTGCGATCGTCGCCGATCCAATCGGCCCCCCACACACCGTCGAGCAGTTGACGGCGCGACAGCGCGAGTCCTTGGTGCTCGGCGAGGTACTGCAACAGGTCGAACTCGCGCGTGGCCAGCGCGACCGGCACGCCGTTAAGCCGCGCCTCGCGGCGGCCGGTGTCGACCTCGACTGCGCCCATGGTGTGCACGGCGGCTCCGGTGGGTTTCGGGCCTTCCGCTCGGCGAAGGATGGCCCGCACCCGGGCGACGAGTTCGCGCGGGGAGAACGGCTTCGTCACGTAGTCGTCGGCGCCCATCTCGAGGCCGAGCACGCGATCGACCTCGTCGTCGCGGGCGGTGAGCATGATGATGGGCACGTCGCTTGTAGCGCGGACCTGGCGGCACACCTCGAGGCCGTCTACGCGGCCCGGTAACCCAAGATCGAGGATCAAGAGCTTGGGTTGACGGTCGCGGATGGTCTTGAGCGCGGTTTCGCCGTCGGGCGCCTGGTGCACCCGGTAGCCGTCACGGCGCAGGTACAGCTCGACGAGGTCCGCGATGTTGGGGTCGTCCTCGACGACCACGATCACGGTTTCGGTACCCATCGGTCCTCCTGGCTCGGCAACCCAATAGTCGCAGGTCATATCGCTCCTCGGCAGCAAACCCGGAAGATGTGATGAAGGTGTTAGAGGAAGGTGTGGGAGGACGAACCTACGATTCGGGGGTGGCACAGGGCGACAGAGCAGGTTCGGACCCCTACCGCACCCTCGGCGTCCCGCCCACGGCCAGCGCGGCCGAGATTCGTCGGGCCTTCCTCGCCAAGGCCCGCCGATATCACCCGGATCACCACCTGGCGTCGACTCCTGGTGTGCAGGCCGACAACGAGCGGGCGATGCGCGAGGCGAACGCGGCGTGGGCGGTTCTCGGCGACGTAGCGGCACGACGGCGCTATGACGATGCGCGGACCGAGACGGCCGCGGCCGACACACCACGCGGTGCGGCACGCGACGCTGCGGGGAGGGATGCGCGCGAGGCCCGCTGGGCGGCGGAGGACGCGGCAAAAGCCCAGTGGCGACCGTTCCGCGAGGATCCGGACGAGGTCGATGAGCGCCTCTGCCAGGACGAACGATCGGCGCATCCGGCGGGCCGCCCGCTCACGTTCAGGTTGACCGTGCGCCTCGTGCTGGGCTTAGGTGTCGGCTTCTTCGTTGGCGGAGCGCTCAGCGGTGTCGCGACGCTGGCCGGCGCGGGCATCGTGATGTTCGTCGTCGGCGGTGCCATGTTTGTCGTCATGCCGCTGCTGGCGCTCGGCAAGAGCGTGCGCAACGACCGGCGATAGCGTTGCCGATGATGCCCACCTACCTCGACCGCATCCTCGACACGCACCGAGCGCGCGCGGCAGATGACCAGCGTTCGCTGGGCTCGCTCGTCGAAGCCGCGCAGGAAATGCCACCGGCACGCGGGTTTCGGGCCGCGCTGGTCGATGCGTCGACGCTCGATGGCATCGCGGTAATCGCCGAGGTCAAGCGCCGGTCGCCGTCGAAAGGCGCGTTGGCCGTCAACCTCGACCCGGCCGTGCTCGGCGCGGCGTATGCCGCGGGTGGCGCGGCGTGCTTGTCCGCGCTTACCGACGTCGAGTTCTTCGGTGGCTCCGCGGCCGATCTTGCGGCGGCGCGAGCCGCGAGCGGTCGGCCGGTGCTGCGCAAGGACTTCACGGTGTCCGCGAACGACGTGTGTGATGCACGACTGATGGGCGCCGATTGCGTGCTGCTCATCGCGGCAGCGCTCGACGACACCGAGCTGGAGGCGTTCCATTCGCTTGCTCGCACGGTCGGTCTCGACGCGCTGGTCGAGGTGCACGACGAAGCCGAGCTGGCACGGGCGATCGCGGTCGGTGCCGACCTCGTCGGCGTCAACCAACGCGACCTGATCACCTTCCAGGTCGACCAGCAGCGGGCAGTGCGTATGGCCCCACGCATGCCGAGCGGCGTCGTTCGGGTCGCCGAGTCGGGCATACGCGGTCCCGCCGACGCCCGGGTGCTCGCGGCCGCCGGTTATCACGCGCTGCTCGTGGGCGAGTCACTGGTCAAAGCAGCCGATCCGGCGGCGGCCGTCGCCGACCTGCGCGCCGCAGGCCGATAGCGTCGTCACCATGTTCGTCAAGATCTGTGGCATCACGAACGAGGAAGATGCGCTGCTCGCCACGGCCCTCGGTGCCGATGCCGTCGGCTTCGTGTTCGCGCCGTCGTCGCGTCAGATCCAACCGGTGCAGGCCTACGACATCGTCCGGCGTCTGCCGCCCGACGTGCTCACCGTGGGTGTGTTCCGCGACCACGCACCGCAGCGTGTCGTGGACATCATGCTCCAGGTCGGTCTCAAGGCCGCGCAGTTGCACGGCCACGAGTCCGTCGAGGACGTGCGCTTTGTCCGAGCCCGAGTTCCGCTTGTCATCAAGGCGTTCGCTGCGGGATCGTCGGCGCTCGAAGGGGTCGATCGTTATCCTGTCGACGCCGTGCTCGTCGACTCGGCCACGCCGGGCTCGGGCGAGGTCTTCGACTGGGCGCTGGCCGAGGGTGCGCCACTCGGCCGGCCGGTCATCCTGGCCGGTGGGCTGACGCCCGAAAATGTGGGCGCGGCGATCGCTCGCGTGAAACCGTGGGGCGTCGACGTTTCGAGCGGTGTCGAGAGCAGCCCCGGACGCAAGGACGCGCGCAAGGTGCGGGCCTTCATCGAGGCAGCGCGCGCCGCAGCGCCCACCGCCTACGAGAGCGACGAGCTCACCCCCTACGACTGGCAGGAGGACGACATCTGATGTCGATCATGTCCGAACCAAGTGCGAGCGGCCGTTTCGGTTCTTTCGGCGGTCGCTATGTGCCCGAGACCTTGGTCCCGGCGTGCGAGGAGCTCGAGGCGGCTTTTCGCGAGGCCTGGGCCGAACCCGCGTTCCGGGCTGAGCTCGATGGGCTGCTCCGCGACTACGCCGGTCGACCGTCCCCGGTCACCGAGGCCAAGCGCCTCTCCGAGCAGCTCGGCTGTCGGGTCCTGCTCAAGCGCGAAGACCTGAACCACACCGGTTCGCACAAGATCAACAATGTGCTCGGGCAGGCTCTGCTCGCTCGACGCATGGGCAAGACGCGGCTGCTCGCCGAGACTGGCGCCGGTCAGCACGGTGTGGCCACAGCTACCGCTGCCGCGCTCTTCGGCATGGAGTGCGTGGTGTACATGGGCGAGGTCGATATGGATCGCCAGTCGCTCAACGTGTTCCGCATGCGCCTTCTCGGCGCCGAGGTGCGCCCTGCGCTGAGTGGCAGTCGCACGTTGAAAGATGCAGTCAACGAGGCGATGCGTGACTGGGTGGGCACGGTCGAGAACTCCCACTATTGCCTCGGCTCGGCGCTCGGGCCACATCCGTATCCATGGATGGTGCGTGAGTTCCACCGGGTCATCGGCGAGGAATCGCGCGCACAGTGCGCGTTGTTGCTTGATGGTGGCACCCCTGACGTGATCGCCGCGTGCGTCGGCGGCGGCTCGAATGCGATCGGCATCTTCTCCGGCTTCGCCGACACCGATGCCGAGCTCGTCGGCGTTCAGCCCGCGGGCGGTGCCTCGATCGGCCACGGCTCTCCGGGCATCGTGCACGGCATGGTGTCCTACCTGCTCCAGGACGAATGGGGTCAGGTCGAAGAGGCGCTTTCGATCAGTGCTGGGCTCGACTACCCGGGTGTGGGTCCCGAGCACTCGCACCTTGAAGAGATCGGTCGCGCTCGCTATGAGACGGTCACAGATGCCGAGGTCGTCGACGCCTTCCTGTTGCTGTCGCGCACCGAGGGCATCATTCCGGCGCTCGAGCCGGCGCACGCGATCGCGTGGATGTCGCGCGAGCGGGCCTCGCTCGAGGGCCAAACCGTTCTTGTGTGCCTGTCGGGTCGGGGGGACAAGGACGTCGCACAGATGATGGACGTGCTCGGCGCCGACGTGTCCACCGGTCGTGGCAGATGAGCGCGACCACCGTTACTGCCACCGCCACTCCCGTGCCACCGGCCCCGCTTGCGATCGGTCCGTTCGAGGCCCGGCTGCGGGCCGCGCGCGCCGAGGGTCGCAAGTTGCTGGTGCCGTACGTCACCGGTGGTCTTGGTGCCGACTGGTGCGAGATCGTGCGCGCGGCGGCCGCCGCGGGCGCTGATGCGATCGAGATCGGCATCCCATTCAGCGACCCGGTGATGGACGGCCCCACCATCCAGCAGGCGAGCGACCGCGCGTTGCGCAGCGGTGCCACGCCACAGTCGGTGCTCGACTCGTTGCGCACCATCGATGCCGGGGTTCCGCTCGCCGTGATGACCTACGCGAATATCGCGTTCCACGCGGGCTGGGAGCGCTTCGCCTCACAGTTGCACGACGCGAACGTCGCCGCAGCGATCCTCCCCGATCTGCCCCTCGACGAAGCCGGAGACTGGTGTGTCGCCGCCGACGAGCACAGCGTTGAGACGGTGTTGCTGGCCGCGCCGACTGCGCCCGACGAACGGCTGCCGCGCATCTGCGAGCGGTCACGCGGCTTCGTCTATGCCGTGGGCCTGCTCGGCGTCACCGGTGCGCGCGAGTCACTCGCGGCGTCGGCCCTGGTGATCGCTCGCCGCCTCAAGCTGGTGACAGACAAGCCGCTGCTCGTCGGCGTGGGCATCGGTTCGCCCGCGCAGGCCGTCGAGGTGTGTGCCAGTGCCGACGGCGTGGTGATTGGGTCGGTGGTCGTACAACGCATGCTCGAGGGCGGTGGCCCGGAAGGTGTCGCGGCGCTGGTGCGCGAGTACCGCACCGCACTCGACTCGCACGAGTGGTGATGAGCGACACCGGTGCGCCCCGCGAGGACGCTCGTCCCTTGTTGGTGTACGAGTACGTGGGCGGTGACCCGTTCTTCGTAGCGTTGGTCGAGCACTTCTACGAAGGCGTCGAGCGCGATGCCGTGATGCGGCCGATGTACCCCGTCGACCTCACCGGTTCGAAGGCCCGCCTCGCTGGCTTTCTCATCCAGTATTGGGGTGGCCCGCAGACCTACAGCGAGCAGCGTGGCCACCCGCGGCTACGCATGAGGCACAACCCGTTTGTGATCGGCGCGGCCGAAGCAGCAGCGTGGTATCACCACATGGAGGCCGCGCTCGGTGCGATGAACGCCGACGATGTGGTGCGCCCAGTGTTCCTCGAGTACTTCGCACGCGCGGCCGAGGCGATGATAAACGTCGCACCTTAGTGGGGACGCAGCCTTGATGCTGGGACCCGGGAGGATGCTTGACTTGGGCCGCGATCTCGACTGGCCTTGGGTGACACGGCGGGCCGAGGTGGCCCTTTGCCGTCCGACAGGAGATCGCCCAGATGAACAAGACTGAACTCGTCGCGGAACTCGCTCGCCGAACGGAGCTCACGCAAAAGGATGCGGGTGCTGCGCTCGATTCGCTGCTCGACATCGTGGCCGAGGGTTTGGCCAAGGGTGACAAGCTCACGATTCCCGGGTATCTCACCGTCGATCGGGTCGCCCGCAAGGCGCGCACCGCACGCAACCCGCAGACCGGTGCACCCATCGAGATTGCCGCGACCAACGCGGTCAAGCTGAGCGCGGGATCCAAGCTGAAGGCCGCGGCGAAGGGCTGAACCGTACGTCGTTGTGCCTCGGTCATCGGCCCATTCGGCCGCCGACCGAGGCGCTAGCGTCGTGGCCCATGGCAACACCCATTTCGCTTACCGTGGGCAAGAAGGCCCCGGCCATCTCCTTGCTCGACCAGACCGGCAGCACCCACACGCTCGCCTCCCACGAGGGTCACAAGGTGCTGGTGTACTTCTACCCGAAGGCCGACACGCCCGGGTGCACGCAACAGTCGTGCCTGCTGCGCGACCTTGCTGGTCAGATCGGCGACACCACGATCATCGGCATCTCGCCCGACAAGCCCGAGAAGCAGGCCAAGTTCGACCAGAAGTACTCGCTCGGGTTCCCGCTGCTGGCCGACACGGAGCACGCCGTTGCCGAGGCCTACGGCGTCTGGGCCGAGAAGAAGAACTATGGCAAGACGTACATGGGCATCGTCCGCTCGGCGTTCCTGGTCGATGAGACGGGTCGGCTCGAGCAGGTCTGGTACAAGATCAGCCCCAAGGACACCCCGGCCAAGCTGCTCGAGGCGCTCGGCGCGTGAGCGAGACCCCACGTGATCCGGCCGCGCTTCCTGCGCCGTCCGAGATCCTGCCGCACCGAGCCCCGTTCCTGTTCATCGATACGCTGCTCTCGCTCGACCCTGGGGTGTCGGCCCGCGGTACGTGGCATCTCACCGGCGACGAGTGGTTCTTCGCCGGGCACTTCCCCGGTCGGCCGACGCTGCCCGGTGTGCTCATGTGCGAGGCCATTGCCCAGATCGGCGCGGTGGCCACCCTCGCCGACCGACGCTTCGTGGGCAAGCTCGCGCTGTTCGGCGGGCTCGATGGGGCGCGCTTTCGCCGTCAGGTCGGTCCAGGTGACGCGTTGGTGCTCGAAGCCGAGATCGGTCGGATGTCTGCGCGCGCCGGCAAGGGAAAAGGGCGCGCCTTGCTGAACGGTCAGGTGGCCTGTGAGTGCGAGCTCCTTTTTGTCATCGCTGACGCCTGAGCGCTCGGAGGCGCTCCGCGGTCCGCGCGGCGGGCGTCGCGTTGACGGCTCGGTCACGCAGTAGGTCGCGTGCCTCGACGATCTCGCACCGCGCCGATGGCTTGGGACGGGCGTCAGGCCGGGCGAAGCACCACAGTGCCGTTGTGGCCACCGAAGCCGAACGAGTTCGAGATGGACACACCGGGTTCCCATGGCCGTGCCTGTCCGAGCACCAGGTCGAGCGGCGCCATGTCGGGGTCGTCGTTGACGTGGCCGTCGGTGGGCGGGATCAGCTTGTGCTTCATCGACAACACGACGGCGATCGCTTCGATCGCGCCGGCGGCGCCGAGCGCGTGGCCCGTGACGCCCTTGGTGGAGGTGACGATGGGGC
>WLNW01000020.1 GCA_009699605.1 Actinomycetota bacterium
CCGGTCTCGGTCGCGGTGAGCAAGCGGTTGTTATGGGCAGACCCTCCCCCGACGCGCGCCGCGATGCACCAACTCGAGACGGATCTGCACCTCGTCCTCATGGGCCGACCGGACTCGCGCGAGGGTGTTCTGGCGTTCCTCGACAAGCGCGATCCAGAATGGACCATGACCCTCGAGAATGACTGGCCGACGTGGCTCGATGAAGAGCCCATCGTCAGCCCTACGAGCCAATCGTGAGCGCGGCGACCGGGCGCAATGTCGTCGTCGTCGGCGACGGTCCGCTCACCGCCGACCTCGCCGACGGCCTCGGGTCGCGGGGCTATCGCGTGGCACCGCTCGCCGTGCGAGAGGTGAGCCGTGCAATGTTCACCGACGCGCTGCAGCGTGCGCACGACGAGCTCGGATCGATTGACCTCATCGTGCACGCGCACGCGCATCCACTCGCTGCACGCGCGGGCACCATCGCCGATCTCGCCGAGCGCGACTGGATCGACGCGTGCGAGTCCACGCTCGACGCGGCCTACCGACTCGGGCAGGCGGCGCACCCGTTCCTCGCGGCCAGCCATGGCCACCTCGTCTTCCTCGTACCCACCATCGGACTCACGGGCGCGGCCGGCTACGCCGCGTTCGCCACCGCAGCCGAGGGCATCCGTGCACTGGCCAAGGGCATGGCCAAGACCTGGGGTCACGACCACATCACGGTGAACACCATTGCGTATGCGTTCGCCGCCGATCCGGCGACCACCCGCATGTCGCTCGTGCCTCCGGCCCTCGGTCGTCTGCCGATCGCCGAGACCGACATCGCACCGGTCATCGCCTTGTTCGACTCCCCCGATGCACATTTCGTCACCGGCGCGACGCTCGTGCTCGACGGTGGGATCTGGACCGCGCTGTGACCGACGTTGCCCACCCGGCCTTGCCACCCCAACTACTCATCGGCCGCACGGCCATCGTCACCGGCGGTGGCCAGGGCGTGGGCGAAGGCATCGCCCGAGCCCTCGCCGCCGCGGGGGCCAACGTGGTCATCGCGGCCCGCCGCGTCGAGACCGGCGAGCCCGCCGCACAAGCCATCCGTGATCGCGGGCACCGCGCGATCTGCATGCCGTGCGACGTCGCGTCGCGCGCCGACATCGAGCGCACCGTCGCCGACACGGTCGCCGAGTTCGGCGCGCTCGACATCGTGGTGCACAACGCGGTCAGCGCCGTGGGTCCGGTGGCCGAGGTGCAAGACGGCAGCGATGAGGTGTGGGAGGGGCTCCTGCACACTGCGCTACGCGCGTCCTTCAACCTGGCGCAGGTCTCGCTCCCTCACCTTGGCGAGCGCGACGGCAGCACCCTCATCCTCTTGACCTCGCCGGCAGGCATCGAGGGCAGCGCCGATCGCGCTACCTATGGCGCGGTCAAGGCGGGCCAACGCGGCTTCGCGAAGTCACTCGCCCGCGAATGGGGGCCGCTCGGCATCCGCGTGAACTGCATCGGGCCGGTCGCCATGACGCCCGCCATGGCGCGCGCCTACGAGGCCAACCCACAACTCGAAGCGCGCATAAACGCCCGTACCCCGCTGGGCCGCATCGGCGATCCCGAAGCCGACATCGGCGCGGTCGCGGTGTTCCTGGCGAGCGACATGGCTCGCTATGTGACTGGACAAACGCTGATCGTCGACGGCGGCGGCTTCCTCGGACTCTGAACCTCACCCCGGGGCCGGCCAGGCCGAGAGCGGTCAGGCCTCAGACTCAGCCGGTACATCCTCGGCGGGTAACTCGTCGGCGTGGTCCGTGACGGCGTGGTCCGTGACGGCGAGGAGAGCAGCGGCTTCAGCCGCGGCCTCTTCCTCGGCCTTCTTCTGGGCTGCCGCGTAGCGGAGGCCGGAGATCATGTCCATCGGTCAGTCCTCCCGAACACGGCCTCGTCGTCGACACCATGCCCGCGCTTTTTCTACCTCGGGATTGCGCTTCGTGCCGAACCGGTCTGCGCATCACCGGCCCAGAACACGAACGACCCTCCGCGTAATACGGCGGGTCGTTTCGGGAGATCCACAAACGGGGTCGCGCGGCCCGAGCCGCCGACGCGTCATCGTGGGGGTGCCTTCGTGGACGTGCCTTCGTGGACGCTCCGGGCGAACGGCTCAGCCGACGGCGACCGAGGCGCGGAACACGGCCGCGGTCTCCGCCACCCGACGCCGGCCGATGATCGGCGTGGTCGGCGCGAACCCGGCGGACGCGCGCTCGGCCTCGGACTCACCGCCCCAGAACCCGAGCTCACGGTTGGTTCGGGCGTAGTTCCGACAGGGCTGCACCGAGGTGCATCCCTGACAGATCGCCCGGGCCTGCGCCTCTCGGCGCACCCGCGCTTCGGGCCGTTCGGCAAAGGGGGCAAAGAACAGCTCGCTCTTGCCACGGCACGCCCCCTGCGGCATCCAATCCGTGGGGTCGTTTGACATCAGCACAGAGTCGCGCTCGATCATGAGCTCATTCTCCTCGGCACAGCAAGCCTGGGGGCACGCGCAGACACCGAGGCGCTGTTCGACCAGGAGGGGGCTCCCGCTGATCGGGCACCGCACACCAGGGGCTCACTTGCACCGCGCACTGCACTTGAAAGACTAGGGAAAAGGTTCGGTCCGTGCGATGAAACGGTGATTCTTTGTTCAGACAGGCATCATCGCCTCTAGAGATGGATCGGGACGATTCTCGTGAGGGACAGATGGCGCGGCGTCAGATCCGACGCTCCCTGCCTGACCAGTACGGATTTCGCACCGCGCGGCGGGCCAGCTTTCCCGTCTCGGTCCGAGGCAACGACCCGACGAGGTCGATCCGGCGCGGGACCTGATATCGCGCAAGACGCCCGGCCGCGAACGCGCGAAGTGCTTCGGGATCGAGCTCGACCCCCTCGACCGGCTCGACCACCGCGACCACCATCTCGCCCCACTCGTCGTCGGGGGCGCCCACGACGCAGCAGTCGGCGAGGCCGGGAAACCCGGCCAGGGCCGCTTCGATCTGCGCCGGATAGATGTTGACGCCCCCCGACACGATGACGTCGGCCCGACGGTCGCACAGGAACAGGTATCCCTCGTCGTCGACGTAACCGATGTCGCCGAGGGTCATGAGTCCGTTGCGCACCGCGGCTGCGGTCTTGTCGGGGTCGTCCTTGTAGGTGAACTCGCCGGGTTGGCGAAACCACACCTCGCCTTCGACGCCGGTCGCGACCGATCGGCCCTCGTCGTCGAGAATCGACAACTCGAGGTGCGGGAAAGGCCGTCCGACGCTGCCCGGCCGGGCCAGCCACTCGGCGGACGAGATCGTGCACCCGCCACCCTCGGTGCCCCCGTAGAACTCGTAGAGCACCGGCCCGAGCCACTCGATCATGGCGCGCTTCACATCGGGGGCGACCGGAGCGGAACCATGGATCACGAGCCCGAGCGATCCGACGTCGTAGCGGGCACGTACCTCCGGCGGGAGGCGAAGGAGGCGGACGAACTGGATGGGCACGAGGAAGGTCGAGGTGACGCGGTGCGAGGCCACGAGACGAAGGAACTCCTCGGCGTCCCAACCATCCATGAGCACGAGGTCGGCCCCGAGCAGCGCCGCACCCTCGGCGTACGACACCGGTCCTGCGTGATAAAGCGGACACGCGACAAGGTGCACGCCGTCGTCGCCGTCGGGCAGGTAGGTACGGATCATCTGCATCCCGGCGAGTCCGGCGCGACTGGGCGGCCGAGTGTCGGCGACGCGGCCGCGGAGCACCCCCTTCGGACGCCCCGTGGTGCCGGAGGTGTAGAGCATGGTGTCGCCGGCCAACGGGCGGTCCAGGTCTTCGCCCCCGAACTGCCCGACGAGCTCGGTGTAGTCACGAAAGCCGGGGATCGGTCCGCCCACCGAGATGCAACGCTCCGGCGGCAGCGATGCTGCGGCCGCTACCGCGACATCGGCGAAGCGTGCGTGCGCGACGAAAAGCTCGGCCTCGCAGTTCTCGACGACGTACTTCGCATCCTCGGCGCCCCACCGCCAGCTGAGCGGGGTGAGCCGGCGCCCTGACCACGCTGCGGCACGATAGGTCCACAAGAACTCGGGGACGTTCGGGAGCAGGGTCGCGAACGACGCCCGCGGTGCGAGACCGAGCGCGTCGAGCGCACGAACGAACTGGTTGGCGCCCGACTGGATCTCGGCATTGCGTGTGACGGTGTGCATCGGGGGTGTCAGGCCAGACGCGTGCGGGCGCGGCCACGTAGGGTTCGCCGAAGACGGCGGGATCGAGACGTTCGCGCCATGAAGCAGGGGGACATGAATGAGCGAAGGTAGCCGACCACTCGCGGGCATGACGGCTGTCGTCACCGGCGGCGCCGGAGGCATCGGACGCGCCACGTCCGAGCTCCTGGTCCGCGACGGCGCACACGTCGTGATCGCCGGACGCACCGAGAGCAAACTGACAGATCACGCGACGCGACTCGCGCCGCTCGCCGGCGACTCGGGCGGCTCGATCCGCTACATGGTGTGCGACGCGTTGAATGATGATCAGGTCAAGGCGCTCGTCGAGATGACCGCCGAACCCACCGGACGCGTCGACATGGCCTGTGGCATCGTCGGTGGCGCCACGGGTGCCGCACCGATCCTGCAGTTCACCGTCGACCAGCTCGAGTCGACCATGCGCCAGAACATCACGTCGTTCTTCCTCCTGCTGCGCCACGCCGGTAGCGCGATGGTTCGCCAGGGCGGCGGGTCGATCGTGGCGATCTCGTCGATGCAAGGCAGCCAGAGCGCTCCCTTTTTCGGCGCGTACTGCGCGGCCAAAGCCGGCCTCGAGATGTTCTGCAAGGTGGCTGCCGACGAACTCGGCGAGTTCAACGTGCGCGTCAACTGCGTGCGTCCCGGCCTCACCGACACCGACGCGACCCAAGGCATGGTGCACAACGATGAGGTGACCGACGCCTACCTCGTCCAACAACCGATCGGCCGGGTGGGCCAGGGCTACGACATCGGCGCTGCGGTGCGGTACTTCCTCGGGCCCGAATCGAGCTGGACCACCGGTCAGGCGCTCACCGTCGACGGCGGATGCTCCCTGCGGCGCTTCCCTGATCTCACCTCGATGTGGCGCCAGCGCGGGCTCGGCGACGCCATCGCGAAGCAGACCCAAGGCCTCGTCGACTGACCGCTCGTACACGCGTCGGCTCCTGCTTCGGGCATCATCAACGCATGAGCGAAACCTGGGGACTCGACGGCCCGTACTTCGACGATCTGCACGTGGGGCAGATCCTCGAGCGCGCACCGTCGATCACCATCGGCCCCGGCGAGACCGCGCAATACCAGGGCATCTGCGGCGACCCGTACCTGCTCGCGCTCTCGGCACCGCTCGCGGCTTCGGTCACCGGTGAGCCGGGCGCCGTGGTGAACCCCGCACTCGTGCTGCACGTGGCGATCGGTCAGAGCACCGTGGCCACGCGGCGGGTGATCGCGAACCTCTTCTATCGCGACGTCATCGTGCGGCGCGCGGTGCGAGTGGGCGAGACGCTCACCACCACCGTCGACATCCGCGGCATGCGCGAGACGGGTCAGAAGCCTGACCGACAGCGGCGGGGCATGGCGTTGCTCGGCATCCGCACCACGAGCGATCGCGGTGACGTCGTCGCCGCGTTCGAACGCTGCGCGCTGCTGCCGTTCCGAAACGCAGACGCGGTCATCGACGCGCGCGACGACTTGCAAGGTCCGTCCGGCGCGGCCGACGTTGCGTCATTCGTGGCGCACACACCGACCTCCTGGGACCTCGGCCCGCTCGGCGAGCCGGTCACCTGGCCACTCGGCGACACTCGTACCGATCCGCTGCGCGACACCGTCACCGGTGCCACCACGCTGGTGCGGCTCACCCAGAACCTCGCCGCAACGCATCGCGACGCGAGCCTCGGCCAAGGTGGCAAGCGACTCGTGTACGGAGGGCACACCATCGGCCTCGCGCAGGCCTCGCTGCACCGAATGGTCCCCAACAGCGCCGCGGTGATCGGCTGGCACAGCTGCGACCACACCGCGCCGGTGTTCGAGGACGACGTCCTCTCGGTCAGCGCCACGCTCGACGACGCGCACCCCATCGGCAACGGACGCCTGCTGTCGTTCCGCGTCATCGTCAAGGCCAGCCGAGCCACGGACGAGTTGGCCACGCCCGTGCTCGACTGGCATCCGGTGTTGTTCGCGCCCTGACAATCGGCGATGGTGCCGCCCGGTCAGCGCGGGCCGGGGCCGGCGATCACCTTTCGGTCGTGCAGCCCGCTGAGCTCCGCGCTTGACAGACCGAGGATCTCGGTGAGCACTTCGTCGGTGTGCTCACCGAGCACGGGCGCCGGTGCAACGGGCACGCGACCGCTAGCAGGTGACAGTGGGGAACCGGCGGCGAGGACATGACCGACGCCGGGTTGGTCGATCTCGGCGAACAACGGGTTCGTGGTCGAACATCGGGGATCGTCGGCGACCATCTGGCGAAAGGTCTGGTACGGACCCCAGCACACGCCATGTGCGTCGAAGGCCTGGCGTACCTCGGCCAGCGTTCGGGCCGCGCACCACGGCGCGATGATCGCGGCGATCTCCTCGCGCGCATCGAACCGATCGCCTTCGTCGTCGAAGTCGAGGCCGAGTTGCGCGGCGAGCAGGCGCAGCTGCTCGGTGCTCTCGGTGGCCTCGGTCAACGAGAGCCACTGCTTGTCACTGATCGCAACCGGCATCACACGGCGCCCGTCGCGCGTCGCGAAGTCGCGGCCGAACGCGCCGTACAGGTCGTTGCCGAGACGCGGGCGTTCACGGTCGAGGAGTTGGGCCTCGGCTACATGGCCCAGCGCGGAGACCACCGCAAACGCGACGTCCGAAAGCGCGAGCGAGATGAGCTGCCCGGCGCCCGTTCGTGTGCGATGGCGATCGGCCGCGAGCACGCCCACGGCGACGGCTTGCCCACAGATGAGGTCCCAGGCCGGCAGCACGTGGTTCACCGGACGCGGGTCGTCGACTGCGCCGGTGACTGCGGGATAGCCGACCGCAGGGTTCACCGTGTAGTCGACGGCGCTCGTGCCGTCGTGATCGCCGACGACGTTGATGTACACAAGGTCGGCGCGCCGTTCGCGGAGTCGGTCGAAGCTCATCCAGCCGCGAGCGGGGAAGTTCGTGAGGAAGATGCCGGCGTCCGCACCCGGTGCGCACACGAGGGCGGCCAGGAGTTCCTGCGCCTCCTTGTTGCGCAGATCGACGGCGATCGACCGCTTCCCCTTGTTCAGACCTGTCCAGTAGAGGCTCGTTCCGCCCGGCGCGAGTGGCCAGCGCCCGTAGTCCAGGCCCCCGCCGATCTGATCGAAGCGGATGACGTCGGCACCGAGTTGGGCCAGCGTCATGCCACCGCTCGGGGCGGCGATGAACGCCGAGCCTTCGATGACACGCATTCCCGAGAGCAGCCCGTTCATGCGGCGGAGTATGTCATCGAGCGCCCGACCGGGTCGCATGCGCCGACCGAACGAACCGATCGACGGCACCCGTGAGGGGTGACGTAGGTCGAACGACGGATTTCGTCGTGGTACTTGGTTTCGGCGGGCGGATAAGGCACGCTTGCCCCCATGTCCACCGCATCCGACCCCACCTTCGAGGCCCGGCCGTGGGGCTCGTTCACCGTGCTCGACGACCAGGCCACGCACAAGGTCAAGTCGCTTACCGTCAATCCCGGGCACCGGTTGAGCTACCAGCAGCACGCGCGCCGGTCCGAGCACTGGTTCGTGGTGGCCGGCACGGCCACGGTCACCCTCGACGGCCGCGAGGCCACCATCGAGCGCGGCGAGTGCATCGACATCCCCCTGCACTCGTGGCACCGCATGGAGAACCGCTGCGCCGAGCCGCTCGTGTTCATCGAGGTCCAGCAGGGCGATTACTTCGGCGAGGACGACATCGTCCGCGCGTCCGACGACTACGGCCGGGTCAACTGACCCATCGGCGCGGGCGACGCGAACGCGTTGTGCGTCAACTGCTGGCTGACCCGTACTCATCCCAACGACAACGATCAACCGGCCATAGTGGCGTTCGCCGTCGCGGAACGAGCCACGCATCAGCTACTCGTCTAGCTGCTGTCGATCAGATCGCCGGCGCGCGATCGGTTCGAGGACCCCGCCGCCGGTCACCAAGCTCGACCTTGTGCACCGGTCGAATTGCGCCGCGAACCTCAAACCGCTGGCCAGTTGACGGCCTGCACCTCGCTGTAGGCGTGCAGTCCGAAGACGCCGCGGTCGCGGCCGACGCCTGACATCTTGAAGCCGCCAAAGGGCGCTTGCGGGTGCGACTGCACACCGTTGACCGCGACGTTGCCCGACTCGAGTTGCCTCGCAATCGACAGGCCACGCCCGAGATCCCCGCACCACACGTAGGAGAAGAGGCCGTAGTCGCTGTTGTTGGCGATGTCGACGGCTTCATCCTCGTCGTCGAATGGCACGATGACGACAACCGGGCCGAAGAACTCCTCCTGCACGACGAAGTCGTCAGGCTTCACGTCGACCAGCAGGGTGGGGTTCACGAAGTACCCCACCCGGTCGGGGACATCACCGCCCACCGCCACGGTGGCTCCTTCGGCGACGCCCCGCTCGATCAACGCGACGACCCGGTCGCGCTGGGTCTTCGTGACCAGCGGTCCAACGAGGGTGTCCCGTTCCCGAGCATCCCCCACCTTGAGCGCCTTGGCCGCGGCGACCAACCGATCGACGGTCTGCTGATAGATGCTGCGGTGCACGATGACCCGCGTGGGCGCCGTACAGATCTGACCGGAGTGGAACGCCCACACCGAGGCGATCGCCGTCACGGCGTTCGCGACGTTGCAGTCCGCGGTCATGATCAACGCGCCCTTACCCCCGAGTTCCATCAGATTGCGCTTCATCGTCTTCCCGCCCTGCTCGATGATGCGGGTGCCGATCAGCGAGCTGCCGGTGAAGCTGATCATGTTGACAAGCTTCGAGTCGACCAGCGCGGAGCCCGCATCGGGGCCGCTGCCCACGATCAGGTTGATCACGCCCGGGGGGAACCCCACCTCGTCGAGGATCTCGACGAATCGGATCACCGCGAGCGGATCCTGTGGCGCGGGTTTGATGATGACCGTGTTGCCCATCGCAAGCGCCGGCGCGATCTTGCCCGCGATGTTGGTGATCGGGAAGTTGTATGGCGTGATGCACGCGACCACGCCCACGGGTTGGCGATACACCATCGCGTTCTGCAGACCTGCCGGACCGAGCGCCGTGGCACCCAACGCATACGGCTTCAACGGCTCGTCGACGTCTTGCGGGTTCCGGTAGTAGTTGAACCGCTCCAGGCACGCCGGCAGCTGCATTGTCTCGGCCACGTTGATCGTGGAGCCGGTCTCGGCCTGCACCAACGGCGCCAACGCCGGCAACCGCCGCGCGAGCAGATCGGCAGCCTTGCCCAACAACGCACAACGCTCGGCCATGGGCGTGGCCCGCCAGCTCTTCAGCGCACCCTTCGCCGCCGACGCCGCGTCGTTCGCCTGCTGCACCGAGGCCTCCGGCGCGTGACCCACCACCTCGGTGGTGTTCGGATCGATGATGTCGTAGCGGGCGCTCGTCGGCACCCACTCGCCACCGATGAGGAGCTTGTAGTCCTCGTCGACGTTGAAGCTCATCGGCTCTCCCTGTGATGGTCCGTAACCCGGCTGAGGTCGGCGGCATGGTACCGATCGGGTTCCCGCAACGGCACGCCGCGCGGTGGCACCTATAGGCTCCATGCCTACGTATCAGGAGGAACAAATGGCACGTTTCACTCGCAAGGTCGCAATCGTCACCGGCGCGGCATCCGGCATCGGCCGCGCCACGGCAATCCGTCTTGCGTCCGAAGGCGCCACCGTCGCGTGCGTCGACCGTGACGCCAAGGGCCTGCGGGCCACCGTGAAGCTGTTGCCGAAAGGCAAGGCCAAGGCGTTCACCTGCGATCTCCTCGACCCGGCCAGCATCACCAAGACCGTCAAAGCAGTCGTCAAGGCTTTCGGCTCCGTCGACGTGCTCTGCAACATCGCCGGTATCGGCCACTTCGCGAACGACGAGGAAGAGACCCTCGACTTCTGGAACCGCATCATCGGCGTCAACCTCACAGGCACGTTCCTCATGTCGCAGGCCGCGCTGCCGCACCTGAAGCAGTCGAAAGGCAGCATCGTGAACTGCGCGTCCACGGCAGGCACGCACGCCCAGCCGCTCAGCTCCGCGTACTCCGCGTCCAAGGGCGGGGTGATCTCGCTCACCCAGACCATGGCCATCACCAACGGCAAGGCCGGCGTGCGCGTCAACTGCGTGGCACCCGGTGGCGTGAACACCGCCATCACCGACCAGTTCCCCATCCCGGAGGATGCCGACTTCTCGTTGTTCGCACGCATCATGCCGTTCGTCGACATGGGCGAGCCCGAAGAGCTCGCAGCAGCGTTCGCGTTCCTCGCCTCGCGCGATGCCAGCTACATCAACGGCATCGTCCTCCGCGTCGACGGCGGCATGAAGGCCTGATGCCCGGCGGCGTACGAACGACTCGCCCCATGACCGACGACGAGCTCGCCATCGCCGGCGCGATCAACGCCCTCGAGGATTCACTCGAGGCCACGATCGCGCTGTGCGACATGCTCGCGCCTGCACAATGGCGCCTCCCTACCGCGTGCCCCGGTTGGACCGTGCGCGATCAGGTCGCGCACCTCGCCGGGCTCGAGGCGCTCCTGCTCGGCCATCCCCGTCCCGAGCATCAGCTGCCGTCGTTCGCGCACGTCGTCAGCGACGTCGATCGCGAGATCGAGATCGACGTCGACGTTCGGCGCACGCGGCCCGTGACCGACGTGCTCGACGAGTTGCGCGAGCTCGCTGCACTCCACATCGCCAAATTGCGGGCCGACCCTCCCGATCCGACGACCCGGCTGCCGCACGTCGGCGGCGTAGAGCTGCCGGCACGTTTGGCGCTCACGCTGCGGGTGTGCGACGTGTGGACCCACGGCGAGGACATCCGCCGTGCGGTCGGGTACGAACCCGACCTCGCGGCACCCGCCGCAGAGATCACGACCGAACTGTTCCTACGCGGCTTCGCTCGCGCAGTCGAGAACCTCGCCCTGCCCGATGGCAGCGTGATCGTGCTCGAGATCACCGAACCCTTCCCGAGCACGCAAGTGATCGCATTCGACACCGAGCCGACCAACACCCCCACCGTCATGTTGCGCATGGATGTCGCGAACTTCACCGCGCTCAGCGCTGGTCGCATCGGACCGAGCGATGCGACCGTCGAGATCGAGGGCGACCGAGCGCTGGCCCGTTCGATCCTCGCCGCGATGGTCGCCACGCCTTAGCCAGTCGCGCCGCAGCCAGTCGCGCCGCAGCCAGTCGCGACTTCGTCGGGGTCAACCGCCTTGTTGCGCGTTCGAGCCGCTCAGATCGGTTCGATCGCGCAACAAGGCACGACGAAGGCAGACAGGAACGCCTGCCAGTGGGTCGCTGGGCGATCCGTCGCGGCCGCAGGAACGCCGTTCCAGCTACCCTGGCGCTACACGGCACACGGGGGAACCGACATGCTCGACGTGATCATCAAGGGCGGCGACATCATCGACGGCACCGGGGCGAAGCGCCGCCGGGCCGACGTCGGCATCGTGGCCGACCGCATCGTCAAGATCGGCGAGATCACCGAACCTGCGGCGCGCATCATCGACGCCACCGGCAAGCTCGTCGCACCCGGGTTCATCGACGTGCACACCCACTTCGACGCGCAGGTCTTCTGGGACGGAGCGCTCACGCCGTCGCCGTTGCACGGCGTCACCACCGCCCTCGCCGGCAACTGCGGGTTCACCATCGCCCCGTTGTCCGACGACCCGGCCGACGCCGAGTATCTGCTGCGGATGCTGGCCCGCGTCGAGGGCATGCCCGTCGAGGCACTACGCACCGGCGTGCCCTGGAACTGGAAAACCAGCGCCCAGTACTTCGACCAGATCGAGGGCAACCTCGGGATCAACGCCGGCTTCATGATCGGCCACTCCGCGATCCGTCGGGTCGCGATGGGCGCCGACGCGACCAAGCGTGAAGCAACGCCTGAGGAGCTCGAGCGCATGAAGCGCTTGCTGCGCGCCGGCCTCGAGGCCGGCGGGATCGGGTTCTCGTCGTCGTATGCCCGCACGCACAACGACGCCGACGGCAACATGGTGCCGTCACGCCACGCGTCCACCCAAGAGCTCGTCGAGCTCGCACGCGTCACCGGCGAGTTCGCGGGAACGTCGCTCGAGATCATTCCGCAGGTCGGCCCGAAGTTCGACCAGTGGGCGGTCGATCTCATGACCGACATGTCGGTCGCGGCCCAGCGCCCGATCAACTGGAACGTCATGACCGTCAACCGGGCCAACTATGACGACTGCCTGGCCAAGCTCGAGGCGGGCGACTACGCACGGGCTCGCGGCGGCAAGGTGGTCGCACTCACCATTCCGATCAGCTTCGGTGTGCGGTTGTCATTCGCGAGCGGGTTCGTGCTCGACGCAATGCCCGAGTGGGAGGGCCCCATGGCTGCGTCGCGCGACGAGAAGCTCAAGCTCTTCCGCGACAAGAGTGCGCGCGCCGCGCTCAACGAGCAGGCGCAGCGCGCCGACAACCCCATGCGAATGCTCGCCAACTGGGGCAACAAGGTCATCTTCGATGTCGTCGCCCCCGAGAATGAGCAATACCGCGGTCGCACCGTCGCCGAGATCGCCAAAGCCGAAGGCCGCGACGATTGGGACGTGCTCTGCGACATCGCCGTAGCCGACGAGCTCAACACCAGCTTCGGCTCGCCGACGCCGCCGGAGACCGACGACGACTGGAAGGCCCGCGTGAGCCTGTGGCGCGACGAGCGCACGGTCATCGGGGCATCCGACGCCGGCGCACACCTCGACCTGCTTGCGTCGTTCAACTACTCGACCGGCATGCTGCAGCGAGCAGTGCGCGAGCGCCAGATGCTGTCGTTCGAGGAGGCCATCCACCTGATGACCGACGTGCAGGCCAAGCTCTACGGCATCTCGCAGCGCGGCCAGCTCCAAGAGGGCTGGTACGCCGACGTCATCGTGATCGACCCGAAGACGATCGGCACCGACGAGGTCGCCATGCGCTTCGATCTCCCCGGTGGCTCCGGCCGGCTCTACGCCGACTCCCAGGGCGTCGACCACGTGCTCGTCAACGGCAAGGCCATCGTGGCCGATGGTGCGCTCACCCAGGAACGTTCGGGAACGCTGCTTCGTTCGGGCCGCGACACCGTCACCGCGTCGCTCGCCTGACCCAGGAACGCCGACGGGCACCCGACCCAGGGACTCGGCGGCCAAGTAACGTGACTCCGTCATTGCAGGCTGCGGCATCCGCCGCACGTACATCACCGCGGCAGCAGCCGCGTTCCAGGAGAGGCACCCATGCCTGACGCTGTCATCGTCGCCACCGCGCGCACCCCGATCGGCCGAGCCAACAAGGGGTCGCTGGTCGACGCCCGCCCCGACGACATGTCGGCCTTCATCATCCGCGAGATCCTCCGCAAGTCGGGCATCGACGGCCAGACGGTCGAAGACATCATCTGGGGATGCGCGCAGCCGGCCGGCGAGGCCGGGTTCAACGTCGGCCGAGCCGCCGGAATCCTCGCTGGGCTCGATGTCCCCGGGGTCACGGTCAACCGTTACTGCTCGTCGTCGTTGCAGACCATTCGCATGGCCTCGCACGCGATCCGCTGCGGCGAAGGCGACATCTTCATCGCCGGCGGCGTCGAAGCCGTGAGCCGCTTCCAGTACGGCGCCGCGGACCGCGGCCCGCACAACCCGCACTTCGAAGCCGCCGAGGCCCGCAGCGTGGCTCGTAGCGGCGGCGAGGGCGGCGACTGGACCTCGCCCACCGGGCTGCCCGATATCTACATCGCCATGGGCCAGACCGCGGAGAATGTCGCCGAGCTGAAGCAGGTCTCTCGCCAGAGCCAGGACGAGTTCGCGTGTCTGTCGCAGAACCGCGCCGAGCGCTCGGCGAGCAACGGCTTCTTCGAGCGTGAGATCAGCCCGTACACGCTGCCCGACGGCACCGTCGTCTCAAAGGATGACGGCATCCGGGCCGGCACCACCGTCGAAGCACTGTCCGGCCTCAAGCCCGTGTTCAAGGCCAACGGCTCGGTCACGGCCGGCAATGCGTGCCCGCTGAACGACGGCGCGGCCGCCGTGCTCGTCATGAGCGACACCAAGGCCAAGGCTCTCGGGCTGAAGCCCCTCGCCCGCATCGTGTCGAGCGGCGTTTCGGCGCTGAGCCCCGAGATCATGGGCCTCGGTCCGGTCGAGGCGATCACCCAGGCCCTGGGGCGCGCCAAGCTGTCCGTCGCCGACATCGACCTGTTCGAGATCAACGAAGCGTTCGCGGCCCAGGTCGTGGCCTCGGCCACCGACCTCAACATCCCGTGGGACAAGCTCAACGTCAACGGCGGCGCCATCGCCATCGGTCACCCGTTCGGCATGACGGGCGCTCGCATCATGACCACCCTGCTCAACGGCCTCGAGGACTCCGACAAGGAGTTCGGCGTCGAGTCGATGTGCGTCGGTGGAGGCCAGGGAATGGCCATGGTCATCCAGCGCCTGCGCTGATCGCCGCACGCCCAGAGCGCCGACCGCAAGTTGTCGCTCCTGCGCACCTGCACCACACGAGAGGCCTTCGCCACCGGTGGAGGCCTCTCGTCGCGTCCGGGCCCACGACGGCACGCTGAGCTGGGCGGAAGGCACCATTTTCGCCGCACGTTCCATGCTTGCTGTTTCTTTTTCAAGCCATGCCAGGGTCTTTCCGATTGCCCACAGCGTTCGGCCCGTGGCGAACCGTGGGTGGCGCATGAAGTCCGCATTCCGGATGAACAACTTCGACCTCCTACGGCTCCTCGCGGCGACGCAAGCGGCCGGCTGTCGCACCCACCTCCGTTGCGAGCACGCGGCAGACGCGCCCGTACGGTTCGTCTACCGTGAGCGCATGACCGTCGACGCGTCTCTTCCGGTGTGCGGCCTTCGTGTCGAGCGGGGGGTGGGATGGGTGCGCATCGATCACCCACCGAAGCATCTCGTCGACGGAGCGTTCATGGGCGCCCTCGTCGCGGTGCTCGACCGCGCCGAGCGAGACACCGCAGTGCACGTGCTCGTGTTCGAGAGCGCGGATCCCGACTTCTTCATGATGCACGGCGATGTCGAAGGCATCATGCGCATGCCTCACAATCCCGACCCGGCCACGGAACCGAATCTGGCCGAGGCGATCTTCGAACGCGTGCGGCGCTTCCCGAAGCCCACCATCGGCATGATCGACGGCCACGCCCGCGGCGGCGGCAGCGAGTTCTTGAGCGCGCTCGACATGCGGTTCGCAGGTCCTCGCACGGTGCTCGGTCAACCCGAGGTTCCGATGGGCATCCTGCCCGGCGCAGGAGGCACCCAGTTCCTGGCCCGCCTCGTCGGCCGCGCTCGCGCGCTCGAGATCATCCTCGGCGGAGGCGACGTGTACGCGGACGAAGCCGCGGCCATCGGCTACGTGAACCGTGTGGTGCCCTCGGCGGAGCTCCGGTCGTTCGTCGCCACGCTCGCGGAGCGCATCGCCGCGTGGCCTCCCGAAGCCGTGCAGGCCGCGAAGCGGGCGATCGACGCGGGCATCTACGCCGCCGAGCCGCAGTTCATCACCGAGACCAACGAATTCCGTTCACTCATCAACGCGCGCGGCCACATCGCCCCCATGCAGCGATTCCTCGACGCGGGTGGCCAGACCCGCGAGGGCGAGACCACTCGCATGGACGCCATCATCGACGCCATGCGCAACCCCGACATGGCTAGACCGGCCGACTGACACTCGGGAAGTGCGCCGCACGGTGGACCGGCCCGACGACACCGCGCTATCCGATCAGGGCGCCAGTTCGGGCCACAACTCAAGCGCGGTGCCGCCCAGGAAACGAGCCTGCTCCGAGACACTCAGTCGCGAACACGAGTAGCGGCCGAGCGCGACGATCTCGGCGTAGGGTTCGCTGTGGTGTTGCGGGAAGTCGCTCCCCCACATCAAGCGCTCGACACCGAACACCTCGCACAACCGCTCGAGGACCTCGCGCGGATCTCGCCCTGCGTGCAGAGCGGGCTCGAGCAACGTGGTGGTGATCTTGAGTCGCAGGTTCTCGACATCGGCCAGCGCGTCGAGCGCGCTGGTGTCGCCGAGCAGGTCGATGAACCCGCAGTGATCGAGCGCTATCGGCAGGTCTCCGGCGAGGTCGCACACGGCGCGCACACGCGGCACGTCGTCGGCGACGATGCACAACGCCACGCGCACCCCGAGGTCACGGCAACGATCGAACACCGCCGCCATCGACGGGTCGTCGAGCCAGCGAGGCATGACGGGCGGAATGTTGAACAAGCGCGTGCCGCGCATGCCGCGTTGGGTGGTCCAGTACTCGAGTTGGGCGACGCGATCATCGGAGCCCATGTCGATGATCGACGCGCCCACCAACCGTGCCGGGTCGATCCCGAGTGCGTCGGCCGCGTACGCGTTGTCGTAGGCGTACGCGCCTTTCGCCTGCACGAGCACCGCGCCGTGCACCCCACCCGAGTCGAGCGCCTCGAGTAGTCCGACGGCATCGACCGGGTGCTCGTCGAACCACCCCATTCGTGCGAGGTCGGGCGGCGGTTGCATCGGATAGGCGACTCGGTCGTGCGAGACGACGTGCGTGTGGGTGTCGATGATGGTGACGGTGCTCACGCGGCCGACGCTACATTCTCGCCGTGCCCGCATTCGTCGCCGACCTCATCCAGCGCGCGTGGGACGCAACGGTGCGCCATGGTTCGATCCGTGCGAAAACCCGCGCCGCGAAGCGGTTCGCCCGCTTCGGCGAGGGCACGGTGCTCCTGTTCCCCACGACCGCGCTCATGGGCGAGCAGCGCATCGAGATCGGCGCCCATACCCACATCGGTCCGCTGGCCACGCTCAGCACCGGCATGCCGACCACCGCACATCTGGCCGGGCCGCCGATCCTCACGATCGGCGATCGTTGCCTGCTCGGCAAGGGCATCGGCATCGTGGCCCACGAACGCATCGAGATCGGCGACGACGTGTTCACGGGCCACTTCGTCTACATCACCGACCAGAACCACGGCTACGAGGATCTCGTCGAACCGATCGGCGTGCAGATGTGGACGAACGCACCCGTCACGATCGGCGAGGGGTCATGGCTGGGCCACGGTGCCGTGATCCTTCCGGGGACGCGACTCGGCCGCCACACGGTGGTCGCGGCCGGCGCGGTGGTACGCGGTGAGTTCCCGGACCACGCCGTGCTCGCAGGGGTGCCGGCGCGCCTGGTGCGTCGACACGACGGCGAGCGTTGGGTCCGAGTGCCGCGCCCCGAGGCCTGACCGACGGTTCAGGCCGGCCGGGTCGGGAACTCGGGCGCGCCGGCTGGGGCATCACCGGCGAGCGAATCCACGGGCGGCAAGACGCCGTCGATTTCACGATCTTCAAACACGCCCGAACGTTCGGTGTCGGCATGGTGCTCGGCTCGGTGATCGCGGTCGGCGGCGGCATGACATCGAGTCACAGCTCGAGGACGACCGGCGATCCATCGCCGACGGATAGGACAAGACGGCCGAGAGCATCGTCATGTACGAGATCGCACTCGTTTGGGTTCCGATGGAATAGCGGCCGCTCAGGCGCAGCAACAGGCGACGGTCTGGTCGAGCACCTGCCAGCGGAATCGCACCTGTGGTGAGGTCTCGCCGCAGCCCGTGCAGCTCATCTGCCACGCGGATCCCACGGCCGAGATCTCGAGCGGCGCCTGGCCGGTGGACAGGCGCCGAGGCTCGGCCTTGGGCTGGGCGATCTCGGGCAGTTCGGCAAGCTCGGCCTCGAGGTAGGGCGCAGTCGAAGGCGCGGGAACCGGCAGCCGTGCTTCGAGGTCGCGCCACACCGTCGATTGCAGCGCGTCGTTCTCGCCGCGCCGAGCGAAGCTCACCCACGCATAGAGCGCTTCGACCCCGATCCCTGCGATCAGTGCCGCGACGCGGTCATCAGCGTGCCCGTCGTGTGCGATGTCGATCTCGGCGATGGCCCGACGCCACCCGTCGAGTCGTTCGGGCTCCGGCACGACCGACGGACCGGGTTCTGCGAGGAACGAGTCGAGGGCCTCGAAGTGATCGGCGTCGAAGATGCCGGCCGCCTCGGAGATGCGCTCGATCTCGTCGAGAAACCCGTCGCGGTCGATGCGCTGTGCCGGGTCCTCGAGCGTGTCCTTGGCGAACATGATCACGAACCTGGTTCCGACCCCGGGACGCTTGCGGCGCAGGATGCGACCCATGCGCTGGATCATCTGACGACGGGTGCGACTCGCGCTCATGACGATGCCAAGGTTCGCGTCGGGAACGTCGATCCCTTCATCAAGCACACGAGGCGCGGCCACCGCGTCGAGCCGACGCGTGCGGAGGTCGTCGAGGATGTCACGCCGTTGACCGCGTGCGGTCGACCCCGTGATGAGCTCGATCGCCACGAGGGGATCGAGTCGATTGATCGCGTGGTTCGCGGCGCGGACGGTTTCGGTGAACAGAAGGGCGCCATGCGCCGCGCGGATAGCCGGCGCGAACCGCCCGAGCAGCTCGTACTTGCCGGTGCTCTGGGCGACGATGTGCCGACGCTTGGAGAATGCATCGAGGTAGTCGCGCGCAGCACGACCATCGTGCCCCGAGTCCTTGTCGGCGAGGTGCGCGACCGCCGTAAGGAACGCGCCGAATGGCTCGAGCGGAACACCACGCACCAGGCGGAGATGCCGACGTGCGTTCACGAGCTGCTGCTCGGTCGAGATGTACTCCGCGCGCTCCTTGGCCGACAGCGTGACGCCCACGAGTGCGACCCGGGGCCGCGCACACACGCCGTCCGCGATGGCCTGCTCGAAGCCGTAGCGGTAGCAGATGCCGCCGAAGTACGGCAGCAGGAGATCGGTGACCGCGTCGTCGGAGCGTTCGAGGGTCGCGGTGAGCCCGAGACGTTCCTCATATTGGGGCAGCAGCGCGCGGCGCAGCACGCCGCCACCGAGGCCATGGCATTCGTCGGCGATGAGCAGCCCACCGCCCTCGCCCGGAGGCACGGGCTTGTGCGCCGCAGCGGAGTGGCGAGTGGTGACCAGGACATCGCACCGAGCCGGCGTGTCGCGGCCGCTGTCGCCGAGCCGGCCGATACGAGCGCCGTGCAGCGCCGCCGTGAGCCGGCCGTGCCACTGCTCCATCAGCACTCGCGAGGGCACGACGACGAGCACGAACTGGCCGCGGCGCCACGCATCGGCGGCGGCCGCGATGGCCACATCGGTTTTGCCGGAACCGGTTACGGCCTCGATCACGCCTCGCCGACCGCATCGAAGCCAGCTGATGAGCGCGTCAAGCTGCCACCGATAGAGATCGTGTGGTGGCGCGGATGGGAGCTGGGGGGCCGAGACGGACAGCATTCGCTCAGCGCGACGTTCGGACAGGCATGCGGGCATCCAGGCTACGCCGCATCGTCTGAGGTACCGACGCGCAGGTAGGCACGCATCGCGACGGCACCGCTATACGGCGGCGCGGACCCACAGGTCGTCGCACGATTCGCAGACGTCGCGCGGGATGACCCCGGCCCGCATGAGCCGGCCGAACACCATGCAGCCGAGGCATACCGCGAAGAACGCCTCGAGGGAGGCCGCGACGGCCAGTAGCCCGAGGACCACATCGGCGGCGAGTGTGGCGCCGAAGCCGAAGTGCAGCACCAGGGCCGTGAGCGAAAACACCGCGCCCACGCTCTGCGCGAAGCGCTTCGGCGGGCCGGGCACCAGCTTCGGCGGTCTTCCGAGCAAGGGTACGACGACCTGTGTCGCGATGCGGCCGAGCGGGCTCAGCGTGGGGCCGGTCATAACCCGGGCCACGAAGCCGTAGGCGACGACGAACAACAGCCAGTGCTGGGCGAACGCGACCGTGATCACCGACATCACGACTACCCCAAGTGCGACCACACGCGCCGCGTGCTCGTTGACCGGGTTCGGAAAGGTGAAGAGCGCGCGCACGGCACGTCCAACGCAGGGTTCCTCGGCGGAATTCCCTGCGGCGGGGTTGGGATTCGAGAGTGCGTCCGTGACCGCTACTTGTGGCCGAGTATCTTGCCGAGCACACCGCCGAAGCCGCGCTTCTTGGCCTCGCGGCCGAGTTGTCCGGACGCCGAATCGAGCAAACCACTCACGAGTTGGGATCTCCCTTTCGCGACCCGCGACCATACGACGTGGCGCCGCGCCGAGCCCGTAGGTAGCGTGAGGTGGACAACCAAACCGGGGAGCTCGGGGCAACCGGGCTGAGAGGACCGCACCACCAACGTGGGCCGCGGTCGACCCGTGAACCTGAACTGGGTAATGCCAGCGGAGGAAGCCATGAACCGACCGAGCTCTCGACCTCGGGCCATATTTTTCCTCGTCTTCGTTGCGCTGGTGAGCATGTCGCTCACCGCGTGCGGCGACGACGCAGATCCACAGGCTGCGCAGTGTCTGTCCAAACCGGTAGCCACACCAATCGACGCGAACAAGGTCGCCGCGACCGATACCAAGGGCACCGAGATCACGCTCGTCACCCACGACTCGTTCGCGGTCAGCGACGGCGTGCTCGCCGAGTTCACGAAGCAGACCGGCATCACGGTCAAGCTGCTGTCGAGCGGCGACGCGGGCCAGATGGTCAGCCAGGCCGTGCTCACCGCGGGGAACCCGGTCGCCGACGTGATGTTCGGCATCGACAACACGCTGTTGTGCCGCGGGCTTTTGGCCAATCTGTTCACCCCTTACACCTCGTCGGCGCTCGCCGAGGTTCCCGACTCGCTCGAGCTCGACCCGTTCCACCGCGTCTCGCCGATCGACGTCGGCGACGTGTGCCTCAACTACGCCAAGGCTGCATATGCCACGAACGCGGCCCCGACGTCCCTCGACGATCTCACCACCGCTTCGTTCAAGGACGCGTTCGTGACCGAGAACCCGGAGACGAGCTCGCCCGGTCTCGCGTTCCTGCTCGCAACGGTGGCCAAGTACGGCGACCCGGGGTTCGAGGCCTACTGGAAGAAGCTCCGGGCGAACGGCGTCGAGGTCGCGTCAGGGTGGGACCAGGCCTACAACGAGTCGTTCGGGGGCGGGAAGGGTCCCCGCACCGTCGTCACCTCCTATGCCACGAGCCCCGCAGCCGATCTGATGTTCGCCGATCCACCGGTCTCCGCGCCGACAATCGGGGTCGTCGAGGACTCGTGCTTCCGCCAGATCGAGTTCGCCGGCGTACTGGCCGGAACGAAGCACCCGGAGGCCGCGGCCAAGCTGGTGGACTTCTTGCTGTCGACTGCGTTCCAAGAAGACATCCCGGCGAACATGTTCGTGTTCCCCGCGAACTCGAAGGCATCGCTGCCCAAGGAGTTCGCGTCGACGGTGCGCCTCGTCGACAAGCCACTCACACTCGATCCCACGCAGATCGAGGCCAAGCGCGACGACTGGACCGAGCGGTGGACGAAGGCCGTCCTGCGCTGAGCGCGCCTCGCGCCTCACGAGAGCAGCACGCTGCGTTGCGCGGGTGGCGCGGCGCGCTCGCTGCCGCGCTGCCACTTGCGTTCTTCGCGGTCTTCTTCGCATATCCCGTGGGTTCGGTCATCGCGCGCGGCTTTGATGGTCGCGGTCGTGTGCACCCGGGCTCGGTCCTCGGTGATTCGGCAACGTGGCGCATCGTCTGGTTCACCACGTGGCAGGCCGCTGTGTCCACGCTGCTTACGCTCGCGGCGGGGCTCCCGGCCGCGTGGGCCGTGGCCCGCAACGACTTTCGAGGTCGCGCACTTGTGCGTGCGCTGGTGATGGTTCCGTTCGTCATGCCCACGGTGGTGATTGGCGCGGCGCTGCGCACCACGTTCTCACGACTCGGACTCGACGGCGGGCGGGTGAACCTCGACCAATCCATCTGGGCGATCCTCATCGCACACGTCATCTTCAACGTCGCCGTCGTCGTGCGTGTGGTCGGCGGGTACTGGGCGGTGCTCGACGTACGTCTGGAGGAATCTGCGCGAGTACTCGGTGCGACACGGCGCACCGTATGGCGCGAAGTGACCTTCCCGCACCTCAAGCCAGCGCTGTGGTCCGCAGCCACGATCGTGTTCCTTTTCTGCTTTACCTCGTTCGGTGTGATCCTTGTGGTCGGTGGCCCGCGACAGGCGACGCTCGAGACCGAGATCTGGCGCTATGCGACACAACGCACCGACTTCGCCACCGCGGCCGTGCTGGCCTGCGTGCAACTCGCGCTCGTCGTGACGCTCGTGGTGGCGTCGTCGCGCGCCGAGCGCACCGCAGTCCAACGGTTCGGCCTTCGGCAGGCACCGAGAGCCCGTCGCCCGCGCACCGCTCGCGACAAGGCCTGTGTTGCGGCAATCGTCGGTGTCACGTTGGCGGTGCTGCTGATTCCGCTGGCCGTCCTCGTCGAACGCTCGCTCTCCGTGGGCGATGGGTACGGGTTCGCGCACTACCGAGCGCTCACCCATCGCGACGAGCGAGGCGCCCTGTTCGTGCCGCCCCTCGACGCAGTGCGCAACTCGCTGGTCACGGCCGTCGAGGCAACGGGCATAGCGCTCGTGATCGGCGGTCTGGCGTCAGTTGCCGTCGTGCACGGACGACGCCTGATCGGACGCGTGCTCGACGCCGGGCTCATGGTGCCGCTCGGGACCAGCGCGGTCACGCTTGGCTTCGGCATCTTGATCGCGCTCGACGAGCCACCACTCGACCTCCGCACATCACCGTTCATCGTGCCCATCGCCCAGGCCGTCGTCGGCGTACCGTTCGTCATGCGTGCCGTGGTACCGATGCTGCGAGCGGTCGACGAGCGATTGCGCGAGGCAGCAGCGGTGTTGGGCGCATCGCCCGATCGGGTGCGACGCGAGATCGACCTTCCCATTGTTCGCCGCGCGCTCGCCGCGGCCGCAGGGTTCGCGTTCGCGGTATCACTCGGCGAGTTCGGCGCGACCGCGTTCCTCGCTCGTCCCGATCGGCCGACGGTCCCCATCGCGATGTACCGGCTCCTCGGTCAACCTGGCGCATCGCTGCGCGGTCAGGCCATGGCGCTCGGCGTGGTGCTCACCCTCATCACCGTCATGTGCGTACTGCTCATCGAACGCGCCCAACGCGGCCAACGGGTGGGGTGGTGATGCCCGTGCATCCTGGGCTCGAGATCGACGACCTGGTGGTGCGCTATGGCGGAGTCACCGCCGTCGAGGGCGTCACCCTCGCGGTGGCGCCGGGTGAGATCGTCGCAGTGATCGGGCCCAGTGGCTGCGGCAAGAGCTCTTTGCTGCGGGCAGTCGCCGGGCTCGAGCCACTGCACCGCGGAGCCATTCGTTGGGCGGGCGCCGACCTCGCGACGGTCGCCGTGCACCAGCGCGAGTTCGGGCTCATGTTCCAGGACCACGTGCTGTTCCCCCACCGCGACGTCGGCGAGAACGTTGCGTTCGGGCTGCGAATGCAACGCTCCGGGGGGCGCGAACAGAAGGTGCGGGTCAGCGAAGTACTCGCTCTCGTGGGCCTTTCGGGGTTCGAACGCCGCCGCGTCGACGAGCTCTCGGGCGGCGAGGCGCAGCGCGTTGCGTTGGCGCGAGCACTCGCGCCGCGGCCCCGGTTGTTGATGCTCGACGAGCCGCTCGGATCGCTCGATCGCTCGCTGCGCGAGCGACTCGCCGTCGACATCCGCACCACCGTGCGCGAGCTCGGCGTGGCCGCCTTGCACGTCACGCACGATCAGGACGAGGCGTTCACCGTCGCCGACCGCGTCGCAGTCATGCGCGGCGGATGGATCGAGCGGGCCGATTCCCCCGATGCGTTGTGGCGCGATCCGCGCACCGAGTTCGTGGCGCGCTTTCTCGGCCACCGCGACGTGCTGCCGGTCGCGGTCGCCACGCGGTTGGGCTGCCCGGTCGGCGCATCTCCCGACGACGGTCTCGTCTTGCTGCCCGGTGCGCTGACGGTCGACCCGAACGGCCCGATCGTCGCGCGGGTGATCGAGGCCCGGTTCGGCTCGGTGGCGGTGTGGGCCGAGCTCGCAGTCGACGGCATCGATGCACCCATGATGGTTACCGCGTCCCACGGGTCGCCCGACGCAGCGGCCATTCTCGCGCTCGTCCCGGGTGCGACCACGACACTGAACTTGCGGTCCGAGCTCACTTCACCGGTGCAACTCGAGCCGTAGCCCCTCGAAGCCATCGGTAGGCTCGGGATATGGATGCCGACGATGTGATGGCCGCGAACCAGGCGTTCTACGACGCCCACGAGCAGCGCGACCTCGCGGCCATGGCCGCAGTGTGGGACAACTCCGATCGCGCGGTGTGCGTGCATCCAGGCTGGCCGATCCTGCGCGGCTGGCTTGCGGTCGAGGAATCCTGGCGCGGCATCTTCGGAGGCCCTGGGCGCAACCAGTTCATCGTCACCAACGACGTGGTGGCCGTCGAAGGTGACCTCGCGTGGGTCACCCTCGACGAGAACCTCGTCGACGTCGCGGCAACCGGCACCATCGCGGCGACCAACCTCTTCGCTCGCACTGCGTCGGGGTGGAAGCTGGTGCTACACCACGGCTCGCCGGTGATGTTCCGCGGTTGAGGCGCGGTTGAGGCGCGGTCGCAATGATCTTCAGCCGGCGAAGGGCGCGAGCACGCGGGCGAGGTCATCGATGACCGACGGTGACACCGGTGCCTCGAGATACACGATGCCCACATCGAGCCCGGTGCTCGCGTAGACCTCGGCCTGGCGAGCCACGTCGTCGACCGTCTTGTCCGGCCACATCAGCAGATGCGTCGACGTCGTGATCTCGGCCGGGTCGCGACCGATGTCGGCGCAGTGGCCGTGGAGCACGTCGAGCTTGTGGCGGAAGTCGTCGGCACGGCCACCGGGGAAATTCCAGTGCTGCGCGTACTTCGCGGCGATGCGCAACGTGCGCTTCTCGCCTCCACCCCCGATGACGATGGGTGGATGCGGACGCTGCGGGCCCTTCGGTTCGTTACGCGCATCGGTGAGCGTGAAGTACTTGCCCGCCAACGTGACCGACTGATCGCGCATCAGCGCCGCGATGCACTGGACCGACTCCTCGAAACGATCGAAGCGCTCTTTCAGCGTGCCGAGCTCGATGCCGTAGGCCTGGCACTCGCGCTCGTTCCAGCCGGCGCCGAGGCCGAGATCGAGCCGGCCGTTGCTCACGATGTCGAGCGCCGATGCCATGTTCGCCGTGACCGCCGGATGCCGATACACGATGCCGTTCACCATGCTGCCGATGCGTATGCGCGACGTGGCCTGCGCGAGGGCACTGAGCGTGACCCAGCTCTCGAGACAGGGTCCTTCCCAGTCGCCGTAGATGGGGTAGAAGTGGTCAAACGTCCACGCCGACTCGAAGAACGGGTTCTGGTCGGCGGCTCGGAACAGGTCGAGCAACTCGGGCCACGTGCAGTGCTGGGGCATCAACTTCACACCGAATCGCATGCGGCCACAGTAGGCGCGGGCCCAGGCACCGATCGGTCGAAGTTGTTAGCGTCCGCGCGAACCAATGGGGGGGGATCCAATGGCGCTTCATCCCGACATCCGACCGATTGTCGACGCGTTACGGAACGTGCCCGCCGCCGAGGACGGCAACGACGAATCGAACGTGGTCCGACGACGCACCGCGATGAATGCCATGACCGAGAACACCTTCTTGTCGGTGTCGGCTGCCGGGCCACGCATGACCAAGGAGGTCACCCACATCATCGCCGTGCCCCGAGGCGAGATCCGCGTCCGGGCCTACTACCCGCGCTCCGACGGCCCGCTCCCCGCCTTCGTCTCCATCCACGGCGGTGGGTGGTGGCTCGGCAACATCGACCTCTACAACCACAGCTGTCGTGCCACCGCCGCGGCCACCGACGCCGCGGTCTTCGCGGTCGGGTACCGACTCGCGCCCGAGCACCGCTTCCCCACAGCCGCCGAGGACTGTTACGCCGCGCTGTGCTGGGTGGCCGCCAACGCCGACACGATCGGCATCGACCCCGCTCGCATCGCCGTTGGCGGTGGCAGCGCAGGCGGGAACCTCGCGGCCGTCGTCGCGCTCATGGCCCGCGATCGAGAAGGGCCCGCTTTACGCGCCCAGATCCTCGACATACCGGTCACCGACCTCACGATGAGCACGCCGTCGATCACGTCGAACGGAACTGGGTACATGCTCACGCGGATAGGGATGGAGGAATGCCGTGCCTTCTACGCGCCCGACCCGGCCGACTGGACGAACCCGTATGCATCGCCACTGCTGGCCACCGACCACGCGAACCTTCCCCCGGCGTGCATCACCACGTGCGAGTACGACCCGTTGCGCGACGAGGGTGAACGCTATGGCGCAGCGCTCGTCGCGGCGGGCGTGCCCGTGCTCATGCAACGAGCGCTCGGTCACATACACGGCAGCCACCACATGGTGAAGCTGGCGACCGACGCTGCCGTCTACGACCGGCGAGCGCACGCGTTCTTGCACCAACACCTTCACGAGGACTGAGAGCCCATGTCACCGATCCACTCGAAACCCCGCGCCATCGACTGCTGGGTCAACGTGCACATGGGCGATTTCGCGCCGCCCGCGCACCTCGTGCGGGTGAAGGAGGACTACCTCCACGGCGACGCGAGCTTCTTTCGCAGCTTTACCCCCGAGGAGATGCTCGAGGTGATGGACGAACACGGCATCGAGCGGGCGATCATCAGCTACAGCGGCGCCGACAATCCCCGCTCGCTCGACTTCGTCGAGCGGTTCCCGGAACGGTTTGCCTTGGCGATCGGGGTGAACCCCACCAAGCTGATGCCCGAGGTGTGGCGCCTCGAGTCGCTCGTGCGAAATCTTCCCGTGGTACTCGCGCGTGTGATCCCGTTCGATTCACAAGTCGCGCCGAGCGATGCCGTCTACTACCCGTTGTACGCGAAGTGCGTCGAGCTCGACTTGCCGTTGTCGATCAACACCGGGCTGCCCGGCCCCCCGGTGCCAGGCGAGTGCCAGGACCCGATCCACCTCGACAAGGTCTGCTTCCGATTCCCGGAGCTGAAGTTGTGCATGGCCCATGGCGCCGACCCGTGGTGGGGTGTCGCGATCCGGTTGATGATCAAGTACGCGAATCTGCACATGATCACGTCGGCATGGTCACCGAAGCGCCTGCCACCCGAGTTGCTGCACTTCATGCGCACGCGGGGGCAGAACAAGGTGATCTGGGCGTCGGATCATCCGGCGCTCACGATCCAGCGCACGCTGCCTGCCGCGTGGGATCTCGATCTGCCGGCCGAGGTGCTCGACAAGTACCTCTACGGCAACGCCGACCGATTGTTCTTCAGCCCGCGCCGCCCTCGGTACTGACGCGATTTCGCGTTGCTCGAGTGGCTACGCCGACTCGGCCGAGGATTCGAGGTTCGCGACGAAGCGACCGATCATGGTGGCGAACTGCGCGATCTCTCGTGGCTCCCAGTCGACGAGCGAGTCGGCCACGATCTCGTGCCACGCGGCCGACAACTTGCGCAGGTATGCCTGGCCCGGCGCCGTGAGCTGGAGCAGCACGGCGCGGCCGTCGTCGGGGTCGGCAGCGCGCGACAGCAGACCTCGTTGCTCGAGCGTGGCCACCTGCCGGCTGATGGTCGACACGTCGACGCCCAACAGGTGGGCCAGGTCGGACAGGCGAACCGGTTGGTGCTCGCCCACGCGAGCCAGTACCCCGTAGCTCGCCCGGTCGACGGCAAAGCCGGATCGCTTGTGAACCGCCTCCTGGAACCGGAAGTTGCGGGACAGACGGAAGAAGGTGTTCAGCGCGCGCTCGATCGACTCGAGGTCATCGACGAGGTCGAGCTCTTCCAGTTCCCTGCGCGACACTGGGCGAGCCATAGGTCACAGCGTACTTCACTTGTAGAATCGTTGGTTGTAGCAACTATGTTGGCACCGTGGGGACTGCGCTTACCGCGAGCCTTGGCCGGCGACGCATCATCGTCATCCTCATCGGCCTCGTTTTCGGCAACATCATGGCCGGGGTCGAGGGCACGATCGTCGCGACAGCGCGGCCGTTCATCGTCGCCGACCTCCACCGGTTCGATCTCTCGGCATGGATATTTGTCTCGTACCAGCTCACACAGGCCGTGAGCACCAATCTCTGGGGCAAGTTCTCCGATCTGCTCGGCCGCAAGAAGCTGTACCAACTGTCGTTGGCCGTGTTCATGGTCGGATCGCTCACCTGTGGAATCGCGACCTCGATGCACATGTTGATCGTCGGCCGCGCGATCCAGGGCATCGGATCCGGCGGCCTGTTCACCTTGTCGATGGTCATCGTCGGCGACGTGCTGTCGCCTCGCGAGCGGGGGCGCTACGTCGGATATATGGCCGGCACCTACGGCATGGCCACCGTGCTCGGGCCGCTCGTCGGCGGCACCATCGTCGACAACACGTCCTGGCGTTGGATCTTCTTCATGATGATGCCGTTCGGCGTCGCGGCCATGGTGCTGGCCCAGATCAACCTCAACCTCCCGTTCCATCGTCGCGAGCGCAGCATCGACTACGCCGGCGCGATCACCATGATCGTGTGGGTCACGTCGTTCGTGCTCTTCGCCGAGTTCGGTGGGCGCGAAGGGTTCACGTCGTTGAAGATGCTGGCGCTGCTTGCGCTCGGGGTGGTCGCGTTGCTCGCGTTCGTCCGTGCCGAGCAACAGGCCAGCGAGCCGATCCTGCCCATCCGGCTGTTCCGCGAGCGCACCTTCAGCTTGACCGTCGCGTCGCAGTTCACCAACGGCGTGTTCACCATGACCGTCGGCATCATGTTGCCGTTGTTCTTGCAGATCGTGGGTGGCGTCGACGCGACACGCTCCGGCGTGTTGACCACACCGATGGTGCTCGGCATGCTGGCGGCCTCCATTTACACGGGCGCGATGATGACCCGCACCGGCAGGTACCGCATCTACCCGATCGTGGGTAGCGGGCTCATGTGCGCATCCGTCGGCCTACTCACCACCATTGGCACCGGCACGCCGAACCTGCTCGCCGCGCTGTACATGTTCATTGCCGGTGCGGGCAGCAACGGCACGTCTCAGGTGCTCACGGTTGCCGTGCAGAACCGCGTCCACCACGACGACCTCGGCATCGCCACATCCGCAACGGCGTTCTTCCGCAGCCTCGGCCAGGTCACCGGTTCCGCGATCTACAGCGCGCTCCTGGTGTCACGCCTCGACTACAACCTGCCCCGACTCGTGCCTGACGGATCGATCCTCAGTTCGGCCCAGATCCGACAGAGCCCCAAACAGATCCACGAGATGGCCCCTCAGATACGCGACGGCATCATCGAGAGCTTCTCGCGCAGCTTGCACTCGGTCTTCATATGGCTCGTACCGGTGTGCCTCGTCGGCTTCGTCATCGCGCTCGCAGTACCCGAGCATCCTCTCCGCGAGAACGTGGCGATCGGCGACGACGACGACGTCCCGGTCGCGCACTGAGCAATCGAACGGCGCCTCAATGGACCAGTTGCCCCGACCCGGCTTCACCAAGAAACAGATCTACCTACTCCTCACGGGGCTGCTTCTCGCGCAGATGATCGCGTCGATCGAAGGGACGGTGCTTGCTACCGCCGCGCCCACCATCGCCGCTGACCTCAAGGGCTTCGATCAGCTCACCTGGGTCTTCATCGCGTACCTCATCACCTCCACGGTGACGACACCGCTGTGGGGGAAGCTCTCCGACCTCCTCGGTCGCCGGCGGCTCTACGAGCTCTCGATCCTCACGTTCATGGCCGGCTCGGCGCTCTGTGGCGCCGCGACCTCGATGACAACGCTCGTGTGGTTCCGCGCGCTGCAGGGCGTCGGTGCTGGCGGCATCTTCACGCTCACCATGACGATCATGGGCGACGTGCTCCCGCCACGAGAGCGCGGCAAGTACCAAGGCTTCATGATGAGCGTGTTCGCGGTGTCCACCGTGCTCGGGCCGCTCATCGGCGGACTCATCGTCGACAACACCACGTGGCGATGGATCTTCTACATGAATATCCCGCTCGGGTTCGCTGCGCTCGCGCTCAGCAGGGTCACGCTCAACCTGCCGTTCCTCAAGCGGACCCACGACATCGACTATCGGGGCGCCGTGTTGCTCGCCGTGTGGGTGGTCGCCGCGTTGTTGGTCATGGAGCTCGGGCGCGGGTGGGGCTGGACCTCTGCACGCGCCCTCGTCATGATGGCTTTGGCACTGGGCGCATTCGCCCTCTTCGTACGCGAGGAGATCAACGCGAGCGAGCCGGTGATCCCGCCACACCTGTTCCGCGAGCGCATCGTCACCGTGTCAGCCGTGATGATGTTCGCGACCGGCGCGGTGATGTTCGGCATCGCGATCTACGCGCCGATGTTCCTCCAAGTGGTAGCCGGCCAACGAGCAACCCGCTCCGGATTGCTGCTGGTACCGATGACCATTGGCATGCTCATCGGCTCAACGACCACTGGTCGCATATTCACCAAGAGCGGAAAGTACAAGTGGTACCCGGTGGGCGGCGGCGTCTTGCAACTCATTGCCGTCGCGCTGCTCGCGTCCATGAGCCGCGGCACGAGCACGCTGCTGACCTCGAGCTACATGCTCTTGTTCGGCGTCGGTGCCGGGATGATGTTCATCGTCACGCTCGTCGGCATCCAGAACCGGGTGGATGTGCGCGATATGGGCAGCGCGACGTCGACCAACAACTTCTGTCGATCACTGGGCAACGCGTTCGGCACGGCGTTGTTCGGCTCGATCTTCATCGCACGCCTTGACAAGGAACTGCTGACGCGGCTGCCCGAGGCCGGCCTCTCCGCGAAGACGCTCAGTCAGAGCCCGGTGCAGATCCAGAGGATCGCCGATCCGTTCGTGCGCAACGGCGTGATCGACAGCTTCTCGCATTCGCTCGTTGCGGTCTTCGCTATCGGCATTCCGCTGTGCCTCGTCGGTCTGGCCATCTCCTTCTTCATGCCCGAGCATCCACTGCGCGACAGCGCAACTGTGGGGCTGACCGAGGGCGACGAACCGAAGCCGGCCATCACGCCGATGCGCTGAGCAGCCGCAGCGCATGGTCCTCCCTCAGCCCCTCGTCGATGCTCGTTGGCTCGTCGCGCATCACGACGAGGTCCGGTTGGTTGACTGCCGTTGGTACCTCGACGGTCGGTCTGGTCGTGCCGCATACGA
>WLNW01000200.1 GCA_009699605.1 Actinomycetota bacterium
AGGTCGCGCGTGTTGCGGGCAGGTGTACCCCACCAGTTGCCCTGAGGCGCTCGCGTGCGCCGGCGGCGCGGGAGATCCTCGTGAAGGCCGAACCCGTCGACGGGTTTCAACGCACGGCGATAGCGCTCCCAGGCCGCGGGGCCCAGCGCGGCCTCGAGGTAGGGCTCGACCGCAGGGAGGTGCTCCTGCACGTGGCCGTCGACGTCGACAACCGGGTGGCCGAGCGCCGACTTGACCTCCGCGACGGATGGCTTTGCACCACGGGAGGTCACCCGGCCCCGTTTCTGAGGAGTCGGCCCGGCGCAACACCGTCGAGATCGACGCCGTCGCGCCGCACGCACGTTCCCCCGACCCACACGTGCTCGACGCCGATGCTCCGCACGATCACCCGGTCGGCCCCGCCGGGGAGATCGCGCACCCGCTCGGGGCCTCGAGACCCCACGGTCGCAGGATCGAACGCGACGAGGTCGGCCACGGCGCCGCGACGGATGACTCCACGATCACGGAGGCCGAAGACTTCGGCCGGTTGACCGCTCAGCCGCCACACGGCATCTTCCAACGACAGAACCCCGCGTTCGCGCATCCAGTACCCGAGCAAGTACGTGGGCGCATTGGCGTCACACAGCTGGCTCGTGTGCGCTCCGGCGTCGGACAGCCCGAGCATCAGCCCGTCTTCGAGCAGGAGCCTCGCCACCTGGTCCTCGTCGTCGTTCGCCAGGATCACCCGGAACCGGGTCGCGAGGTCGTCCTCCAACGAGAGCAGCACGGCAACGTCGAACGCATGCGTCCCGCGCTCCGCAGCGAGCTCACCCAACGTCGGACCTCCGACGAGCGCGCCGTGCGCACAGGACTCCTCCACCACGGCGTCCTCGAACCGACCCGCCCACAACGAATCGGCCGCGATGTCGGCACGCGCTTGCGTACGCCACGCGGCATCCGCATAGCGGGCACGTCGTTCCGCGTCGTCGAGCTCACGCAGCTCCTTGAACGACTCGAGTCCGCTGAGCGATGTGGGATCGTCGAGCCGAAGCTGGAAGACGACCGGACGGCACGCCATTTGTGGGAAGACATCGCCGCCGAGCTCGCGGGTGCGCGCCACGATCGACCTGGCCCACGAGGGATCGGCCCGCTGGGCGAGCACTGCCGCCCACGTCACCGGACGACCGGTTCGCCGAGCGAGATCAGCGAACTCCTCGACGAACAGGCCTGGCCCGTAGGTCGCTTCGAGCACGCCGTACCCGGCGCCCCTCAGCGCGAGCGCGAGCCCGACGATCTCGTCGATCGCGGCGAGCCTGCTCGGCACAGGCTTGTTGCCCGCACCGCGGTGCGTCGGCGACTTCGATGTTGACAGGCCGACCGCTCCCGCCTCGAGTGCTCCCTCGACAACGGCGCGCATGTCGCGGATCTCTTCGATGGTCGCCTCGCGCTCCGTGGCCGCGTCGCCCATGACGAAATGCCGGATCGGTGTGTGGCCGATGAGCGACGCGACGTGCACCCGCTTCGGCAGCGCGTCGACCGCGTCGAGGTACTCGGGGTAAGTCTCGAACACCCACGGCAGTCCGAGGCGGAGAGCCTCGATCGGCATGCCCTCGACGCGCTCGAGCGTCCGGAGCACGATCTCGCGGTGCTCGGGACGGGTTGGCGCGACCCCGAAGCCGCAGTTGCCCATGACGGCAGTGGTCACGCCGTGCCACGAGGAAGGCGTGAGGTCACGGTCCCAGAACACCTGCGCGTCGTAGTGCGTGTGCGGATCGACGAAGCCTGGTGAGAGAACCAAGCCGCTCAGGTCGATGTCCTGGCGCCCGTGAGTTTCGGGCAGGGGCCCGACCTCGACGATGACGCCATCGCGCACCAACACGTCGGCGGATCTTGCCGGCGCACGCGTGCCATCGACCACGCGAGCGTTGCGTAGGGCGAATTCCACCATGTCTGCCCCCCTCAGCCCCCTCTGGGACCATACACCGAACCCCTAAATCATACAGATGATGCGCACCACCATCGGGCTCGTGTCTTGTCCTGGCGCGGCCTGGACAATTCCGCCTTTGCCAACTCTTGTCCGCCTTTGCCAACTCTTGGCTCACGATCAGGGTTCCGCCTGCCGATACCTCTTTAAGGTCTGGTCGGTCACTGGCGTAGGAGTAGGACGATGGAATTTCACCGCAGAGCGCTGGCTGCGACGGCTTTGGTCGCGGGCTCAATTTTCGGCTCGGGTGGCTTGGCTGCAGCGGTCCTCGCGGGCGGCGACACGGTGCCCGTCGCGACCACCAATACCGCGGCATCCGCGACTCCCGAGCCGTCCGTTGTCACCGAGCGACTTTTCGATGACACGTACATCGTCGTCGGTGCCACGACGACTCGGGCACCGGCCGTCATCGCACCACCCACCGCTGCGTCACCCACGACCACGTCGCCGGTCGCATCGGCGCCGGCAACGACCGCTCGGGCCACGCCAACCACCCGGCCCCCGACCACGACCACGCGTGTTCGCCCCCTCGACGACGACGACGACGACGGCGACGACGACTGACGACGCGGTTCGACGCGACCAGGAACATCACCGCGGGTGAACAGCCCTCTCAGAAAGGACCATGCGATGGAAGAACAGTCCGCAATCAACCTTGCTGCACAAACTGCACCGATCGCGGGTCGCAAACGCGGCCGCCGACGACACCCGGCGATGGTGGGCCGCATCGTTGCGACGGGCGTCGGCTCGACCGCGTTTTTCGGAAGCTTGGCCGGTATCGCCGCCAATCCGCCGACCTGGACGAACAACACGTCGGCTGGCACCACCGAGGCTGCGGCGGCGCCGGGCGAGGTCGCGGCCCGCGCCATGGCCTCGCCGACGACTGTGGTCATCGAACGGGTCGCGCGTACCTTCTACGTCGATCAGGCCGGCAACCCGGTCGCCGCGCCGACCTCGACCACCCCGACCACGAGCGCGGCGGTTCCCGCTGATCAGGTGAACCAGGTCCCCCGGGCCACCACGGCCGCACCTGTCGCCGCGAGTGACGGGGCATCCGCTCAGGCTCTGTCGTCGACTCCACGCGCCTCTGCGGCCTCTGCGGCCCCTGCGCCCACGACGGCCGCGGCGCCGGCCGCCACCCCAGCCGCGCCTCCGGTCACCACCCCTCCGGCGACCTCGCCGCCGACCACGGCCGCGCCCAAGCCCACCACGCCACCCACCACCGTTCCGGCATGCCAAACCAGCAAGTGCTGAGCCGACCTGCTGCGCCGGTCGCCTGGGCGTCTCGTCGGCACCGGGCGATGGGTTCGTTCGCCGAGGTGCTCGTCTGGGGGCCGCACGCAGAATCGCTCGCCGACTGGGCGACCACCGAGATCGAGCGCTGCGAAGCGAGCTGGTCGCGGTTTCGTCCCCAGAGCGACCTGTGCGCACTGAACGCGCGGGCCGGTCATGGTCCCACCGGGGTGTCCCCGTTGCTGTGGGAGGCGCTCGCGTTCGCGCGCGACGCCTATGTCCAGACGGGCGGGCTGTTCGATCCGACCGTGCTCGACAGCTTGCTCGCGTGGGGATACGACCGCTCGTTCCCGTTTCCGTCGCCGGTCGGTGACCTCGACCACCAACCGAGCGCAGCACCAGGGTTTGCCACCGTCGAGCTCGACACCGAGAACCGCACCGTGTCGCTACCGCTCGCGTGTCACCTCGACCTCGGGGGAATAGGCAAAGGGCTCGCCGCCGATCGCGTCGTCGTCGGCCTGGCCGCCCGAGGCGCGCACAGCTCCTGCGTGAGCATGGGCGGCGATGTTCGGGTCGCCGGCCCCGGCCCCGATCACGACGACGCCTGGGATATCCGGGTCGAGGACCCCCGCAATGACCGCGCCGCGTTCACGTTCCCACTCGTCGACGAAGCGCTGGCGCAGTCATCGACAAGCTTCCGCCGCTGGCAACACGGCACACGATCGGTACACCACCTCATCGACCCACGCACCGGCTATCCCTCGAGCTCGGGAATCGACTGCGCAGTGGTCACCGCCCGCGAAACGTGGCGAGCCGAGACGCTCGCCAAGGCCGCCTTGCTCGCAGGCCCACTCGACGGCCTCGCGATGCTCGAACGTGCGGGCGTCGACGGATGGCTGCTCGGTCATGATGGGGTGATTCACGCAACGCTCCACGTCGCCGACGTGAACTGGACACACCCACACCTCACCGGAGCCGCGCCGGAGGAGACATCGCAATGATCGCCTTTCTCGACCCCAAGTTCCCGTGGTACGTCGCCCGCGCCGCCGGACTCGTGGCGTGGTGCATGTGCAGCGCGTCGGTGATCTGGGGCCTGCTCATGTCGAGTCGACTGGTCCGCCGGCGCGGCGCGCCGGTGTGGCTCCTCGATCTCCATCGCTATCTCGGAACGCTCGCGATCGTGTTCACCGCGGTCCACCTCGCCGGGCTGTGGTTCGACGATTACATCGACTACGGATTCCGCGAGCTCTTCGTGCCGTTCACTGGCGAGTATCGACCGGTCGCCGTCGCGTGGGGAATTGTCTCGTTCTACATCCTCGTCGCCATCCAGCTCTCGTCGTGGTTCATGCGCCGACTGCCGCGCAAGATCTGGCACGCCATTCACCTTGGCTCGATCCCGCTCACGGCCCTCGCCACCATCCACGGCTTCTTCGCCGGCGCCGATCGCGGCAACCTCATCGTGATCTGGACAGCCATCGCGCTCTGCGCCGTCATGGTGTTCCTCACCGGTTCACGCGTGGCCGCGCGCCGAGCCGCCAAACCGCGCGCGGCTCGCAACGCCGGCTCCACCAATCCCGACGCGCGAGCCGAAGGCATCGAGCGTGCCCGCGCGCGCCTCGCCGCACGATCGCCCGCGGCGAGTCCTCCCTCGGGTGAGCCGATGGGCGAGGCCGGTCTGCGCACCACCGCCTTCGCGACGGGACCCAACGAGTCGAACTGACACGCCGCCCTTACTCGACCCTCGCGTGTTCGCCCGCTCCGGATCGGACACGCAGTAGCGGAGCCCCGCCATTTGCTGGATACCCCGAACCTGTCCCTCGATCCGGCGCAACCGGCGCCGTAGGTCGGCAGTGGTTTCTTCGGGTAGTTCCATCGCGTGTCCTCCGCCGACTCCTTCGAGCCCCTTGCACAGGGAAGAGCCCGGACACGTACGCCGGTCGCGTTTTCTGCCCAGTGTGACCTTCGGCCAAGACAGAACTAACGTTTCGAGGAACTGCCGTCGCAAGGGGATGAATTCCGTGGCTGATACCGAGATTCCGACGTTCTCACCCGACGATTTGCGGGCGAGGTACGAGGAAGAGCGCGTGAAGCGGCTCTCCGAGGGTGCGCGCACCTATCGCTCGTTACGCGACCTGAACAAGGACTTCGACGCCGACTCGTTCGTCGAGCCCGGCTTCACCCGCGCACCCATGGTCGAGGAGACCGACGTCGTGATCGTCGGCACTGGTTGGGCCGGGTTGAGCACGGCTGCGTACCTCACCAAGCAAGGCGTCACCTCGTACCGGATGATCGACAAGGCCGGCGATTTCGGCGGTACGTGGTACTGGAACCGCTACCCGGGCTGCATGTGCGACGTCGAGTCCTACACGTACCTTCCCCTGCTCGAGGAGACGGGGTACATGCCCACACGCAAGTACGCCCATGCGCCCGAGATCTTCGCGTACGCCCAGTTGCTCGGGCGCACGTTCGACATGTATCCGCATGCCATGTTCCAGACCGAAGTCACGGAC
>WLNW01000201.1 GCA_009699605.1 Actinomycetota bacterium
GAGCCGGGCCGGAGCGGCCGAACCTTCCGCTAGCATTCCGCCCGCAACAAAGTTGGCGTCGCCCGGGGTTTTCTCCCAGGTTTTCTCCAACCCCCGCCCTCGTAGCTCAGGGGATAGAGCATCGGCTTCCGGAGCCGTGAGCGCGCGTTCGAATCGCGCCGAGGGCACCAGCCAAGATGCGCCCCGGCCTGGACATTTCCCCTGGTCGGGGCGTTGTCGTTTCCGCCACGGTCCACCGCCCTCTGTCACTGCTGGCCGCTCGCCACGGTACGGAGAGCGCCGTATATGCCCTTCCACCCCACCGCGTCACCGACGTCAGGACCGCCTGCGCTCTCGACGTGGATCGCCGAGAGGCGGTCAGCGATGTCGGAGGGGCCTGTGCCCTAGCCCTTACCGAAGCCATGGCCGTCGTACGACGAGCGCGCCCACGCAAGCAGGCACACGTAGCGGGCGCCGGTGTCACGCGCGTGCAAGCGGGGCACCGATGATCTGGAGTTGACCCGCTTCGGTGGACACGGGTTGTTGTGAGTCAGGCAGCTCGGCTGGCAGCGAAGGGCTCGGCCGGGGTGCGGTGTCTGAGGCGTGCTTGGTGGCGTTGCCGGTTGTAGAAGACCTCCAACGACCAGACACGACGACTGAATGACGCATTCCTCGTCGCTCAGGCCGTTGTGGGCGCCGTCGCTGCGGCGGCGTTGTCCGCGAGCCACCGTGGCTGTCAGCAGCGCGGCGCATCGGCTACGCCTGCCCCGTGCCGTACGCTCGCATTGGTGCGGGGCGCCGTGGCGGCACGCCCAGGTGCCTGCGTGGGCCTGGAGCGCCTGGCCCGGCTCTGCATGCGGGTCGGTCGGCGGCGTGTCTCGCCGGGGCGCTTGCGGGGCGTGTCACGTCCGCCGGATCAGGCGAAGGTGGCCGTGACCTTCTTCGCCGCGGTCATCGACACGTTGCGTGTGCAGGACCAACAGATCGCCGCCGGAGCGCTATGGGTCAGGCAGAGGGATCGAGCACCAAGTATCCGTCGATGCGTCGGATCGCTCCATCAGACGGATCGGGCGGTAAAGCGTGGCCGAGATCGCGGGAGCGCACCTCGCCGATCCACTGGTCGTGCTGGTACTCGTGATTGATCAGGGCGGTCAGCAGGTGGCTGCCGACGATGATCATCTGTTCGGGTGCGCCGACCTGGCGGGTAGCGATCGCGCCGAGACGGGCGTGCACGCGTTCGGCGACGGTGGTGCGGAACGCACGCAGCTGTTCGACGTTCGGGAGGTCGCCACGACGCGGTTCGGGTACCGCCGAGTCCATCACGGCGTCGAAGGCCGGGTCCGGGCTCGGCTCGGCCGCGGTCAGGTTGCGGATCATGAAGTGGGCGACGTGCGCCTGGTGACCGAGGTGCCAGCCGACGGCGCTCGACGCCTCGTGCGGGCGCCAAGCGATCTCGTCGGCGGAGAGGTCGAGCCACAACTCGTCGGTGAACGCGCGGGCAACGTCGTAGTGGTGGAGCAGTTCGGCGATCGTCTTCATACAGATGTTCCTCCGGGAGTTGGCTCGACGGTCGTGCGCTTCAACACTTCGAGGCGTGGGCTCGTTACGTCAGGATTGCCCGGGCCGCGCGTTCGGCGGCTTCGAGCGCTCCTTCGATGTGACCCGGGTGGCTTCTGGACGTCTCGGTCGATGCCCAGTGAAGCCGCCCGTGCAATGCCGGGTGCTGGTATACCGAGTGACCGAAGAGCGTGAAGTCTCGGCTTGCCGCAACGGCGGCGCCGGCATCCGGATGCGGTGGCACGGTCCAGACCTCAGCGTTCCAGTTCTGCACGACCAGCTCGCCCGGGCGGGCGGCACGTGGGCCGAACATTCGGACAAGTTGCTCGCGGACGCGGTCGCCGAGATCGAGTTCGACGGACGGCGCTGGGGCGAACCCGAACAGCGCCGCCGGCCGCCCGTCGGCCCCGCTCATGTCGTGGATCTCGCGCAGCGGCCCGACGCGGCTCACCCCGGCCCCCGCGAGCCCTTCGGAGCGCCAGAACGGCTCGTCGTAGACGGCAACGACCTTCACCGTGTCACCCATCCACACCGGTGTCGCAGTGGCGATCCGCCGCAACTCGGCCGGCAGGTCACCGGCCAGCCGGATAGCCGCCATGGCCAAGGCAGGGGGTAACGCCAACACGACATGGTCGGCCCGCCACGTTCGTCCGTCGGCGGTGGTCACGACGAGCGCGTCACCATCGACCTCGCCGCGCCCGACGGCCTCGACGACGCAGCCGAGCTCCACGGTGCCCTCGGGCAGCACGGCAGCGAGCTCGTCGGTCAACCGAGCCGCGCCACCGTCGAAGCGAACGGCGGGGACATCGACGAGGTTGCCGCGCAACCGCTGCACCCCCCGATGATCCTCGTACATCGTGTCACCCTCGAGGTACTGGGCGAACGTCGAGATGCCGAACCGCTGCACCATCGCCCGGGTGCGCTCCTCACCGCCCCAGAACCAGGTGGCACCCAGATCGAGGGATGCGCCCTCCCGCAGCAGGCGACCACCCGTACGGCCCCGCGCCTCGAGCACCGTCACTCGTCGACGGCCTCGCACGACGGCGTCGGCGACCGCCAGCCCACTCACCCCGGCACCGACGACGAGCACGTCCGTTTCGAATCGCATGGCGCAGGTCAACCCCTGGTGTCGGGTGGCAAGCAAGTTGTCAACGCAGAGCAGCGGCTTCGCCTCGTCGTGGCACGCATGTTGTCACGCCATCGGCAAGTGAGTTGTCAGGCAGCTCGCCCGCTCTCACCCCGGAGGATTACTGACCCGGGGGGTATCCGGCCGCGCCTGCGACCCTTGGTCGGACACTTCGAATGCCTGCCCCCGTCGCTGGTCTCGATCACGGTGCTGGAGCGCCCGCGCGACGACGACCTCGTCGCCGCGGCAAGCTCACACCCGTCGAGTACGAACTCGTATTCATGAATCCACCTGCTGCTCACGCAGCCTGAACCACAAACCAACCGTCAACCAAAGTCGCGGCAGACCCCCCCTGCCGTTCCGTCGGCCGTGACGATGTTGGTCGGGGTGATCCGCTGGATCGACGGTGTTGAGAAGTCACTCGAGCACCAATTGATCATCCGCCGAAGTCAGCGCCGACCAGCGGAGTGCGCGGTCGCGGCATGAGCGCGAGACTGTCGTCATGTTCGAGAACGTACGACGAGTAGTGACGGTCATCGATGACAACGGGGTGTCGCGATTCGAGAGCGACGGTGCGCCTCCCGTGTCACGTCGCCTCCAGAATGCCGGGGCCAACATCGACGAGGTGTGGCGCTTCGACGCCGTACCGGGCGACATCACCGCGCCAGGCGACCCCGAAGAGTTCTCGTTCCTCTCCCCCGCCAACGGCCTCCTCGTCCGGCGGGTCGAGGTACCGCCCGACGCGACGCGCTTTCGGGACGAGACCGGCGCTTCTCGCACCCCCGAGCCGCACGAGGGCATGCACCAGACCGCGACGATCGACATCCTGCAGATCCTCGAGGGCGAGTTGTGGTGCCTGCTCGACAGCGGCGAAGAGACCTGCCTGCGCGCCGGCGACGTGATCGTGCAACGCGGCACGGTGCACGCCTGGCGCAACCGTAGCGATCAGGTCACGCGCTACCTGGCGATCATGGTGACCGCGCCACTGCCCCACCCGATCGAGCACCATGCCAATCCCTGAACGGGCCAACCCCTGAGCCGACCAATCCGCGAAGCAGCCGACCGGGCGGGTCGAAGCGATGCCATGCCTTTTCCCTTGTTCCGTTTCGCGCGCTACCACCGCGTGGGCGGGCGCGCTCGGCCGGTTGAACGGAGATCAGTCCCCCGCGGCCGACCAGCTGCGGATGTCGGTCGGTGTGACCACCAGCAACGGGCCTTCAGGGCGATAGTCGCGATACTGCGCATACTTCGCGACCAGCGCATCGATCGCGGCGACCGCAACCGGCAAACCCATGTCGGCGATCTCGCGGGCATCGCCGCGCATCCGCACCCACCACAATTGCGACCAATCGTCGTGCCACTCGTCGACAAGCACCGTGGCCGTGCCTGAGGCCCGTACGTTCGCGAGCCGCGCCAAGTCCCGTGTGGACTTCGGCTTGTGGTCGACGGCGGTCACGAAGCACCCGTCGACGATCGCGAACGTGACCGGCACCAGATCGATGGCGCCCGTGCGCGCCGAGGTAGTAGCCAGCCGGGCCAACGGCACCGCCGCGGCGCGGGCCAGCCATTGCGCATGCTGTCGACGGTGCTCGTCCTCGTTCACCCCAGCAGTCTGGCCGCACACAAGCCGAGCAGGACGGGACCGAATCCACTCGTGCTGGGTAGTGTGCCGTCATGACCGTGACCGATCCTGCGGAAGTTGCGAAGAAGCCCGAACGCTGGACCTTCCAATGGAAGGAACTGTTCACCGAGGTGATCACCAGCGGCTTGTGCACCGGGTGCGCCGGGTGCGTCATCGCGTGCCCGCACGACGTCATCGGCTACCACCACGAGCCGGGCCAGTACAAGCCCTTCCACCTCGAGGATGAGCTCGGCGCCGACAACTGCATCCACGGCGAGAAGGGCTGCACCAGCTGCACCCGCGCCTGCCCACGCTTCCGTCAGTGGGAGCCGGAGGCCGACGAGCACCTCTTCGGCCGGGCGCGCCAGCCCGACGAGATGGTCGGCATCTACCGCGACATCATGCTCATCCGCGCCGCCGACGAGCACGTGCACCAGACCGGCCAGGACGGCGGCCTCGTGTCGGCCATCCTCATCTGGTGCCTCGACAACGGCATCATCGACGGCGCGCTCACGAGCTTCCTCGATGGTGACGGCTCCACCTGGAAGGCCGTGCCGGGCCTCGCCACCAACAAGGACGAAGTGCTCCGCGGGGCCGGCAGCCGCTACACGTACTCGGCCAACACGCTCGCGTTCAAAGACGCCGAGGAGAAGGGCCTGAAGAACCTCGCGCTCGTCGGCATGAGCTGTCAGTCGTCGATCGGACCGGTGATGTGGTCCCGCAAGATCGGCAAGGTGGGCAAGCCAATCAAGCTCAACATCGGGCTGCTCTGCTCGAAGAGCTTCGACGACTCGATCTTCGACGAGCTGTTCCTCGCCAAGTACGGCCTGCCCCGCCAGGACATGGTCAAGATGAACATCAAGGGCGTGTTCCAGATCTGGATGCGCAACGGCGACTACCACGAGATCAACCTCAAGGAGTGCCACGCCTGGACTCGCGAAGGCTGCAATCACTGCCCCGACTTCGCGGCCGAGCACGCCGACATCTCCACCGGCGGCATCGGCAAGGACAACGACTGGACCCTCACGATCATCCGCACCGATCTCGGTGAAGCCGTGATCAAAGCCATGATCGCCGACGGGGTGATCGAGGCGAGACCCGCCGACTCCGACCCCGGCGCCGTGGCGCTCATGCACAAGCTGGCCCAGAAGTCACGCGAGCGGTGGCCGCAGTGGGCCGCCGAGCCGGCCCGCTTGGGGTTGCCCGAGAAGAAATCCAAGAAGGCCTGAGGGCAAAAGCCCTGACCGCGCTACTTAGTGGTGGTCGACGCGTTCGATGCCGGCGCCGCGGGACCTGCCGTGCGGCAGGCTTCGACCGCTGTGGCGTAGCGGGCGTCGATCTTCGCGATGTCGGCTTGGTTCTTCGGGGCAGTGTCCTTCTTCTCGAGCACATCCCGAAGCTTGGA
>WLNW01000202.1 GCA_009699605.1 Actinomycetota bacterium
CGGTGCATAACTCATCACTCGGCACGGTCACGGACACGCGCGATCCGAACCCCACGTTTGTCCATGCGCAGGAGGTGCCCGCTCCGCGTGTCAACCAACCCGGCGCAACGGCCCAGCGGCGCGGCGGGTCAGGCGGCATCGAGCTGGGCGGCGGTCCACATGCGATCGGCATGGGCGATCTGGCGGCGTGACTGACGCGTCTCGATGCGCCGAGCAATGCTCGACAACACAAAGTTGATGAGCACGTACACGAGGCCCGTGATCAACAGAGCCTGAAGCGGATTGCGGTTGAACTCACCGATCTGGCGGCCGCGACGCAACAGGTCGTCGACCGCCGGCAGCAACACAAGCGCACCCAGCGACGAGTCCTTGAGCAGCGTGACGAGTTGGTTGATGATCGCCGGCACCATCGTGCGCACGGCTTGGGGAAAGAGTATGAGGCGCAAGGTTTGCTTCTGGGTGAGGCCGATCGCCAGGCCCGCTTCCATCTGCCCCGCGCCGAGCGCTCGTATACCGGCGCGGAAGACCTCGGCGATGACAGACCCGTTGTACAGCGCGAGTGCGATCACCAGGTACCAATACGAGCTGAGGTCGAAGGCGTAGCGCGGCACGGCGACGCCGGCGAAGTAGATCAACAGCACGAGCGGCGTGGCACGGAACAGTTCGATGATCGCAATGGAGATGCCGCGCACGACACGGTTGCTGTCGAGGCGGCCGAAACCACCGAGCGCACCTAGCGCCAACGCGAGTGCCATGGCCACGAGTGAGACGGTCAGCGTGTTGCGCAGGCCCGTCAACAAGTATCGAAAGGTCGACCCGGTGAAGACGCTCTTCCAAAGCTTCCACTCGAGTTGGCCCCGGTCGCCGAAGCGCTTCACCATCCACACGGCGGCGAGCGCCATGGCGATGCCCGACACGATGGTCGCGATGAGCACTCGACGTTGACCGCGCGGGCCGAGGTCATCCCCGAGCACGATTTCGCTCATCGGATGATCCGTTGGCGTCGGTCGACCGCGTTGATGCCGAACGCAATCGGGATGGTGAGCACGTAGTACGTAAGCGCCGCTCCGATGAGCACCTCGAGCGGTTTCGCCGTGGTGGTGATGAGTCGATCGGAGCGGCCCATGATGTCGAGCACCGCAATGGTGTAGGCCACCGCGGAGTTGCGCACGAGCGCCGACAGCAACGAACCGAGCGGCGCGACCACCGAGCGCACCGCCTGAGGCAGCACCACCAGGCGCAACTGCTTGCCGAACCCGAGCCCGATGGAGCGGGCGGCTTCGACCTGCCCGCGACCGACGGTGTTGATGCCGGCGCGGATGGTCTCGCCGACGAACGCGCCCGTGTAATAGGCGAGCACGATCACCGCAGTGACAAACGGGCTGTAGCGAAACCCGAGTTTCGGCCAGCCGAAGAACGCGAGCAGCATGTGCACGGTGAGTGGCATGTTGCGCAAGGTCTCGACGTAGAACATCGCGGCGGCCCGCAACGGCCGCACGGGACTGACGCGACATGCGGCGAGAACGACGCCGATGAGCAACGCCAGCATGAAGGACAGCCCCGTCAAGGCCGCGGTCGTACGCAAGCCCGCCCAGAAGACATCAAGGTTGTCGAAGAGCACGCCCACGATTCGAACAGCCGGTCTTGGCTACCGGCTCAGGCGTACCGGTTGACGGGCGGCGGGGTCGGGGCAGCCTGACCGGTCTTGCCAGCGGTGGCATCCCAAGCCTTCTTCCAACTGCCATCGGCGTAGGCCTTCTCGAGCGTGTCGTTGACGAAGGCGCGGAACGCGGTGTCGCCCTTCTTCACGCCGATGCCGTAGGGCTCGGTGGTGAACGGCTTGTTCACGAGCTTGAGGTTCGTGGGGTCATCATTGATGAAGCCGAGCAGGATGATGTTGTCGGTCGTGACCGCATCGACCCGGCCGTCCTTCAGCGCTTCGACGCACAGCGAGTACTTGTCGAAGGTGATCGACACGTCGGCCTGCGGTGCCTTCGCCTGGATGTTGGTCAGCGACGTGGAGCCCTGCACGGTGCAGACCTTCTTGCCAGCGAGAGACTCGACACCGGTGATCGTGGTGTTCGTCTTCTTCACCAGGATGTCCTGGCCCGCGACGTAGTACGGCCCGGCGAAGTCGATGATCTGCTTGCGTGCGTCGTTGATCGTGTACGTGGCGACGACGATGTCGACCTTGCCGTCCTTCACCGCATCCTCACGCACCTTGGAGGTGGTCTCCTGGTAGTCGATTTTGCTCGCCCCGTCGGCGCCGAAGATGGCCCGTGCAATGATTTTGCCGATCTCGACATCGAAGCCCTCGACCTGGTTGTTGGTGGGGTTCTTCAAACCGAAGAGCGGCTGATCGAACTTGGTGCCGAGGATCATCTTGCCCCGGGCCTGGATGGTGGCCATGGTGGTACCGACCGCGAACTGGGGCGGGCCGGCAACCGTGGTGGCCGGGGTGGTCGATGTGGATCCGCCATCGTCACCGCATGATGCGGCCACCATCGCGATCGCGAGCACGGGTAACAAGAACCTTCTGAACCAGCGAGTTTTCATACACATGCCTCAAGTCGGTTGATCAGTGAGAAAGGATCTTCGATAGGAATTCGGTAGCCCGCTCGGTCTGTGGTCGGCTGAAGAACTCCGCCGGTACGCCCGTCTCGACGATGCGTCCCTCGTCCATGAAGACGACGCGGTTGGCGGCCGAACACGCAAATCCCATTTCGTGCGTGATGACGATCATGGTGGTTCCTTGCTCGGCGAGCTCGCGCATGACCGCGAGGACTTCGTTGATCATCTCGGGATCGAGCGCCGAGGTGGGCTCGTCGAACAGCATGATCTTTGGGTTCATGGCCAGCGCACGTGCGATGGCGACGCGTTGTTGTTGGCCGCCCGACAGCTGCGCGGGATAGGCGTCGGCCTTGTCGGAGAGACCGACGCGTTCGAGCAGCTCGGCCGCAGCAGCCTTGGCCGCCGACCTGCTCACGCCGCGCGTGTGGATGGGGCCCATGGCCACGTTGGCCAGCACGGTCTTGTGCGCGAAGAGGTTGAACTGTTGGAACACCATGCCGACATCGGCGCGCAGTTTGGCTAGCTCGCGTCCTTCTTCAGGCAACGGCTCCCCATCGACCGTTATCGAGCCGGAATCGATGCGTTCGAGGCGGTTGATACAGCGGCACAGGGTGCTCTTACCCGACCCCGACGGTCCTAACACCACGACCACTTCGCCACGATCAACCGTGAGGTCGATGTCGCGCAGGACGTGATCGTGGCCGAAGGTCTTGTTGACCTTTGTCATTACGACCAGAGGTTGTCCTGACATGCGCGGACGGTACTACAGCGGTCGTTCAGCCACATATGAACGCTGGTGTCGCGCGGGCACCGGCGACCTTGTCGACACCCTGCGTGGCCTCGGACCTCCGACCTCCGAGGAGGCCCTTCAAACTGTCGAGGATGCACACCTTCGAAGTTGTCCGTCTGTTGGTGTGTACGCGCCCTCCCAGATCAGCGGGCCGCGTCTCCATAGACGAGAATCAGCGGTGCGTGCACACGCGTGAATCGTGGAGGATCACATGCCGTTCCACAGTCCTACCGATCCTACGTTCTGGGACCTCGAGCCCGACTTCCTCAAGCCCGTGCAGGCCGCGGCGCGCGCGTTCGACATGGACATCGTGCACTTCATCCTCGGCCCGCACGACGACGAACGCTCACCGGTCGCAGCCGTTCTGCGCATCCCGCCGAACGGCGTGCTCGTGCGTCACGCGCATCCCGTCGCACGCTTCGAGGTCGTCGTGCAAGGAGCGCTCGATGTTGGCGATCGCGTACTCGTGCCGGGCGACATCATGGTTTCGCCGGCCAACGAGTTCTACGGTCCGCACACTGCTGGCGACGAGGGTTGCACGACCGTCGAAGTCTTCGCGTCGCTCGCGGGCGTGGGCAACATCATCTACGACACCGAAGACGGCCCGCAGCCGCAACGCTTCCGCTGAGCTTGGTCGCCGGCTCGGCGCGTTGGGCTACGCGCTAGTTTCGGCCCGGTGAGCGAACAAGATGCGACCGATCCCGATGCGACCTACCGGCCGATCGCGCCACGCGTCCCTGTACTTGGCCTCGACGAGCTCGACGACGTGCAGCGACGCTTGGTCGGCGCCATCTCCGACGAGTTCACGACGGTGCCGAACCTGGTGCTCACCCTCGTCCGTCACCCCGAGCTCTACGAGGCGTGGTTGCCCATGGCGTCGAAGTTGCTGCTCGACTCCGCGTTCGACCGACGCGAGCGCGAGCTGCTGATCCTGCGCTCAGCGGTGGTGGTCGGCTCGCATTACGAGTGGGGCCAGCACGTCGCGCTCACCCACGACCTTTTTGATGCCGACGATCTGGCTCGCATCCTCGAAGGGCCGGGCGCGGCTGGTTGGTCGGCGCGCGAGGCCGCGTTGTTGCGCGCGGTCGACGAACTGCGCGCCCACGCCGGTATCAGCGAGCCCACGTGGGCGGCGCTCGCAGCCGAGCTCGACGAACGTCAGCTCATCGAACTGCCGATGCTCATCGGGCAGTACCAGATGATCGCGTTCATGGTGAACACACTCGGCGTGCAACCCGAAGCAGGCTCAGTGCCACTCCCCGATCGCTGAGGTCGGCGAACCGGCCGACGGCAAACCGATATGCAGGTGCGGAAGCACTCTCACCGTGCAGCGGCAAGTCCCGCACCGTGCCGCTCGCGCTCGTGGGCGCCGGGAAGGACTACGTCGGACCGACAATCGACACCACCACCGGGTGGTTCGCCGCGACGACGATGGCGATGTCGAGTCGAGGCTCGCCGTCGCCCTGCACATGCAACCGAACAAACGACGGGCTGGTCTGAACAGTTGAGACAATCCAGCCCCGGTTTGTCGCCGCCAGGGTGAACTGTTCGCTGGCCTCGACAACCTTCGAGCGGCCGCGCTCACCGAACAGGTTGAGGTCTTCCGTAGGTCGTGTGGTAATTCCTGAGACAAGAAGCGCAGCGCCATCGATCCGGCGCTAACCACGCTGCGCACGCTCAGCCGAGGTTCACGCCTTCGCGGCGCACGGCTTCCTCGTTCGTCATGTCGAGGTGCACGTGGCGACGCGTGAATTCCCACCGACCGTCGATCAGTGCGAACGCGTCGGCGTAGCGACCGAGAAACAACGGTTCCTCGTCGTCGGCCGAGCCGGGTCCGCGCACGTTGAAGGTCGACTCACACGTCGCGTTGCCCGCGGCGTGGTCGATGTCGATCTTCGTAACGTTGGTCACCACGCGTAGTCGGCTCGGCGAGCCATCACTCGCGAGCGTGCTGCGATACAGCTCGAGCACCGCAGCGCGGCCGGACACCGGTTCGGGATGCGCGTCGCCGCTCACTGCGCCGTGCACGAACAGGTCGGCGATTCCTTCGAGGTTGCCCTGCGCGACGAACGTCCCGTAGGCCCGCACGCGCTCGCTGATCTGGTCAGCGGCGAGCTGGTCGACTCTGAACACCTCCAACGCGGTGCCATCGGGGTCAGCGAGGTGCGCGTCCGTAGCGCCGCGGAACACCAGTGCGCGGATGCCGAGCGCGGGCGACTCGAACGTCGCCTGCTGCAACAGCAGTTTCGTGTCGAACACACGCAGCATCGTCGCGCCGGGTTCGCGTAACTCAAC
>WLNW01000203.1 GCA_009699605.1 Actinomycetota bacterium
GTGGGTATCCACGCCGATACCGCCCCCGCGTCGCCGCCCGCGTGCACGACAAGGATGTCGTCGGGGGTTCGTCCGCGAGGCCGGCTCGCGATCTCGTCGGACGGTTCGATGCATCCCTCGAGCTTGCCGCTGCGCTTGAGCTCGGCGATCGTTCGACGGCTCGCATGGAACAGGTGCTCCTGTAAAGACCGGATCGTCCAGCCCGCCCGTACGAGAATCTGCGCGTGCTCGGGACAGAGCACCAAGAAGCCTTGTCCGTCGCTGTGGCTGCCCAATGATCCGAGCACATCGCTTGCGGTCAAGAGCACCGCTTCCGCACCGACTCCACTCGCGGTGAGCACCGTATGGGGCGATTCTGCGGCAAGCACCGTCACGCAGCTGACCTCGGCCTGGAACCCGCGGCGCACATGGAACGGCTCGAACGGGCTCGTCTCCTCGCGCTCGGCAAAACACGCGGTGTATTTGCCGAACCACCCCTGGGTGGCGTTGTCGAGCTCGCCCGTGCGAGCGCCCATGCAGTTCCACAGCACGAGCCGCACCGCACGCCCTATCGCCGCGTTTGCGCGGTTGCCCGGGCCGAACACATTCGTCCCTGAGTTCAGACCGAGCTCATTGCGGATCGGGCCATTGACGACGAGTACGGGACCAGGGCCGCCCGTGCTGCTCGTCGCCGGGTGCACCTCGAAATCTGGATGCGCCATCGCGCGGATGGCTGCCCGTACCACTGGCAGATACGTGGGCCGGCACCCCGCCATGACGGCATTGACGACGATCGCGCCTGCATGCACCGCAGCGCCCCGAACCGGCTCGTAGAGCACGATCTCGCTCGGGTCCCAGCCCACGGCTTCGAGAAAACGCGCGACGACATGCTCCTCGGGCGGAACCACCGGCAGCCCATCTGTCCACCCAGCGGCGAAGCACGCCTCGATTGCATCGGCGTCATCGCGCGCCGATGCCCGCACCATCGCCGGCGCTGCAGGACCGAACCGGGACATTGCACCCTCGGCGGTACGGTCCTTCTCGCGACCTGGGCCACGAGTCGGTTGGTTCACGGGTCGAGCCGGCACCGCGAGCATGCTGACCAGCGGAGCGAACGATGTCAACCTGGCCCGGGCCTGTTCGCTGGTCAGCGTCCTAACGGTTCTCTCTGGGACGACATCACCCGACCGCCGGCCACAGCCGCCTTGCCGTCGCGCCGAGCACGTCGGCTCGGGCCCCCGGGTCGAGGCCTTCGGTCGTGCGCTTCGCGAGATCGACCAGACCCGCGTAGTCGGGTTGATTCGTATGGGGGAAGTCCGAGCCCCACATCAGGCGATCGGATCCGAAGCGCGAGACAAGTGCGGCCCACAAGGCGCGTGGATGTGCGGTCGCCTGCAAGGTGATCGACGAGACCTTGCACGAGAGGTTCGCCAGATCGGCCAAGGCGAAGAGATCGCCTGCGCCTGGGAACGACTCAACGCCACCCAGGTCGGCGAAGCCGCAATGGTCGAGCACGAACGGCACCGACGGAAACGCGTCCACGAGGGGCCGCACCGACAGGAGCTGTCCTGCGACGGCCAGGAGCACCACCGGCACCCCAAGCTCGGCCGCCTCGGCGGTGATCGCGCGCATGTCGGGATGGTCGAGCGGCGCCGTCGCGCCGCCAACCGAGAACAACCGCACCCCGTTCATGCCACCCTCGATCACGTCGCGTCGTAGCGACGCCCTCGCATCCGGATGATCAGGCCGCACCGCGCCGATGGCGATCGTCCGACCCGGGTGACGGCGCGCACTGTCGACGACATAGCGGTTGTCGTAGCCGTGGCAGCTGATCGCCTGGACGAACGCGACGCCGCGAACGCCTGCCGCGGCGGCCTGGGCCAGGAGCTCGTCGGCGTCAACCGAGTGATCACGGTGCCACGCCTGCTCCTCGTCGACGCCCGGATCGATCGGGTAGCGATCGATGTCGTGCGACACGATGTGGGTGTGGGCGTCGATGATGTCCATGGGTCTCCTGAAAGGTGGCCGTGTTACGTCAGGGCCGAACGGCCTCGCGCACCAGCCACGGGCCAAGATGCGTCTCGGCTAGTAATGCTCCAACGGCGAGGTGCCACCGAGGAACAAGTTGCCGTAGCTCTGACCTTTGGCCAGCTTGACCCAGTTGAACGATTGGAGCAGCGCGCCGACCATGTCACCGCGCAGCCCCTCCACCTGCGCGAAGGCGCCGAAGGCTCGCGCCGCGATGATCAACGCCACGCACAAGGTGCTGGCCGGGAGCAGCCGGCGCATACGGCGGCCGTAGAACGCTCGGAGCGACACACGCCCTGATCGCGCATGCTCGGTGAGCAGCAACGACGTGATCAGGTACCCCGAGAGCGTGAAGAAGACCGACACGCCGAGGTATCCCCCACTGAGCCACGGCAGGCCAGCGTGGAACAAGAGCACGATCACCACCGCGACGCCGCGGAGTCCGTCGAGTGCGGGCTGATGCCCGAAGCTCGGCATGTCGGCATCGACATCACGTACACGGGTCTGAGGTTCGGGGGAATCTGTCGTCCTCGTCGCCACGGCGACAACGTACATGCGGCTTCCCCGCCACCTGGCCATCGCAACTGCGTCACCGGGCGGTCACCCACCGGAGATCTGCGCCATGTGCTTGCAGCTCATCGCTTTTAGGCCGCGTGACCTTCGCGACCCGGCTCTCGAGACGTCCGTCGGCGGTGGCCCACATCAGCTCGCGGCGAACAACCCACAGGTGATGTGGGCCACCGCGACGAGACGACCGTCATTGCCGACATCGGTCACCTGAACATCGGCGATGGCTGAGTTCTTCGACGCCCGCAGCATGTTGGCCGTGGCGCGCAGCGGCCCGACTTTCGCTGGCGCGAGGCAGTGCACCGACACGCTCGACGTGGCCCCGCCGCGCTCGGTGCGCGCCGCAATGGCCATGGCGCCCGCGACATCGGCGAGCACGCTCGTAATCCCGGCGTGCACTCCTCCGTTCGGTCCTCGGAGGTCGTCGGTGACATCGAGCTCGAGGATCGCGTCGGCATCACCCGCCACGTAGCGATACGAGAGCTGATTGAAGTATGTGCAGCCGAGGCTGGGGTTCGAGCGGTCCATACCCGCAGTCTGGCCCAACCGTCGCGCTCGAGATCAGCGAACGACGAGCAGCGCGGGGATCGGTTGGTGGCCGAGGCTCCCGGGGATCGGCGGGTAGCGCACGCCGTCGACGGGGAACAGTTCGGCTACGCGGTCGAGCAGCACCGTGACCGCGGTGATGCCTTCGAGTCGCGCGAGCGTGGCGCCCGGGCAGATGTGCGATCCGGCACCGAAGCCGAGGTGATGGCGCGGGTCGTCGCGATCGAGGCGAAAGTCGTCGGCCTCCGGGAAGACCGCTTCATCGTGGTTGCCCGAGCCGATGCCCATCTCAACCCAATCGCCCGGACACATCGCAACACCCGCGAGCTCGACGTCGCGAGTGCACCGACGTGTGGTGCGCTGCACCGGCGCGTCGTGGCGCAGCGACTCCTCGATATAGGTGGGGATCAACGACCGATCGTTGTCGAGGCGCTCGAACAACGCCCGGTCGTGCAGCATGCGATGCACCGCGTGCGTGAGCAGTGCCCGCGTGGTGTGCACGCCGGCCTGGATCATGAAGTGCAGCTGCGTGATGATCTCGCGATCGGTGAGCGGCTCACCCTCGATCACGGCCTCGAACAACACCTTGAAGACGTGGCTAGTGGGTTCGGGCAGTGCACGCTGCTCGGCGAGCTTCTCGGCAAAGAACACGTGGCTCGCCGGGCCTTCGGGTGGCACGCCGGGCGTGGCCGGACGCGTCATCAGCGTGCCGTCGAACGACCAGGTGAGAAAGTGCGGCACGGCACTCGGGCCGAGCCCCATGATGCGCGCCATGGCAATCGCCGGGATCGGCATGGCATAGCCCTCGTGCAGATCAGCGACGTCGGCCGCGATCATCTCGTCGACCAGCCGGTTGCACTCGGCGGTGATGAACGGCTCGATGTCGCGCATACGGTGCGCGGCGAACGACGCGTTGAACAGTCGGCGGATCTGCCCGTGCCTTGGTTCCATGATCTCGCTGAGGAAGTGCTGATCGGCGGGGATGGTCTCGACCCCGCCCGGGATGCCGGTGATCGGACCCAGCTCGGCGCGGAACGTATCGACGTCCTTGAGCGCGGCCTCGATGTCCTGGTAGCGCGACAGGTACCACGCCCCGCGGGGGGTCTTGTAGACCGGCTCCTCGGCGCGGATGCGGGCCAACACATCAAACGGGATGCCTTCGTCGACGAACGACGGATCGTGTGGGTCGAACTCGATCATGACCTGCCCCCGATAACTGCGAACGTTGCCGCTGGACCGACCTTACCCGGGTCAGTCGGGGGCGGGTCAGTCTCACTTGACCGCGGTGGCATTGGGTGGCGAGCCCACACCCCCCACGAGGTTCAGCGGCTTGACCACGAGCAGGCATTCGTACCGACCGTCGGCTGCACAATCGGCCGCCAACGCCTCGAGGTCCCACAGCTCGCCGACGACCATGCCGAACAGGGCGATGAGGTGTGCGTGCATAAGTGCGTCGTTGCTATCGACGGCGTCCGGCCGCAGGAACGGCGAGCTCGCCACGGGCGGCACGCACTCGAGGGCCACGTTGTCAGCGGCCACCAACGGCACGCGGTGATCCCACAGCCACGCGAGCATCTCCATGCTCTGTTCGAGGCCGGCATGGCCGCGGCGCCCCGGGTGGGCGCGTCGGTGGGCCTCGTAGTCGGTGCGCACCAGCAACAGATCGCCGGGCTCGAGCACCGTGCCCTGCGCCGCGATTGTCTCGTCAAGCATGGCCACGCTGATCGGCTCGCCGGCGAGGTGATCGAGCGGCCGGCCCTGATGCTCGCGGTGTCGCGCCACATCGACCAGGACGCCTCGCCCGACGATGCCTCGATCAGCCCAGCGGTTCACGCCGAGCGTCGGATCACCGGCGACGAGCCGATCGGCGTCCGCGCCGTTGTAGAAGCCGTGCTCGTGATGCGAGACGTGCCGCAGACCATCGATCTGACTGGTGGCCTGCAGGTAGAAGCCATCGAGATAGTCGTCGCGCCACCCGCGTCCGAGGTCGAGCACGGTGTGCGTGGCCCGAGGCCGGTGCGGCGAGTCGAACGCACCGATCGGATGATCAAGCGAGAACACCGCGCCGCGCTGGACGCACCCGACACCGCGCAACACCTCTGCGGGACCGAGCACGTTGAGCGCACCGGCCTCGTCGTCGGCGCCGAACAAACCCCACGTCGACGGGGTGGGCGCGTCGCGTCGTTCGAGGAGCTCCGCGAAGGACGGCAACCCGTCCGGCTCCCGCGGCAGAGCCTCGCTCATCGGAACGCCGGGATCACGTGGGTACCGAACATCTCGATGTTGTGCATGAGGTCCTCGTGGCGGATCTCGCCGAGTTGCATCACCGACACGAGACGATCTGCCCCGACGTCGCGGTAACGACCGACCGTGTCGATGCACCGCGCGGGATCGCCGATGCAGAACGCGCCCGAGTCGATGTACCCGTCGTGGCTCGGCGTCGGCACGAGCCTCTCGGCCCAGTTCCCACCGACCGTGCCACCGCCGA
>WLNW01000204.1 GCA_009699605.1 Actinomycetota bacterium
CCGTTCCCCTCCTCCGACACCCTGGTCGTGACCGACGCCGGCCTGGAGACCTGGTTGTCCTTCGATCGAGGGTTCGACCTCGACGCCTTCGCCGCCTACCCGCTGGTCGACACCACAGAGGGGCGCGCCGCGCTCGCCGAGTACTACGGCCACTACCTGCGCATCGCGGCATCGCTCGGCACCGCGATCGTGCTCGACGCACCCACGTGGCGAGCGAACCCGGACTGGGCCGCCACCCTCGGCCACGATCGACACCGGCTCGAGCAGCTCATCACCGCTGCCGTCGACGTCGTGCACCAGCTCCGTGACGGCTGGAGCGGCGAGCAGCCCTTCCTCATCGGAGGTGCCGTCGGGCCCCGCGGCGACGGCTACCGGGTCGGCGCGACGATGGATCCGGACGCTGCTGCGAGCTACCACTCGTTTCAGATCGACGCCTTCGCCCGCACCCCCGTCGACGTCGTCACCGCCATGACCCTCGGCTACGTCGATGAGGCGATCGGCATCGCCCGCGCCGCCCGGCACGCCAACCTCCCCGTAGTCATCGCCTTCACGGTGGAGACCGACGGGGCGCTGCCCTCGGGTATGGCGCTGGACGACGCCATCGACGCCACCGACGAGGCGACCAACGGGTACCCGACCCACTACATGGTGAACTGCGCCCACCCCACGCACTTCGCCCACCTCTTCGCTGACGCGCCACCGTGGACCTCGAGGATCGGCGGGATCCGGGCCAACGCCTCCTCGCTGAGCCACGCCGAGCTCGACGAGGCCCTCGAGCTCGACCGCGGCGACCCCGACGACCTCGCCGCGTCCTACCTGGAACTGCGGGCGCTGCTCCCCTCCCTGCACGTGCTCGGCGGGTGCTGCGGCACCGACCATCACCACGTCGAGGCGATCGCCCGGGCGTTCTGCGCCCGATGAACCGCCGCCGAAGGTCGGCCGGTGGGCGCCGCGGCGCCATCGGCGCCCCTTCAGCAGTTCTGGGGTGAGCGGACTTTGCGCTTCACCCAGCTCCCCAAACGCAGCACGGCGTTCCGAACCCACTGTTGCGTTGACGGATCGCGTGCCTGCGGCGAGGGTTCTTGGGGTGAAGCGCTGCCGTCGTCCGCCAGCGCAACAGTGCCGGTCAGGCGTGGTCGGGCGCGTCGCTTCGCGCGTCGTCGCGTTCCTCGGGTCTCCGTCGGTGCCAGTCGGTACGGCGCTGGTAGGCGTCGCCGACGCGCAACACGGTCGCTTCGGCGAACGGTCGTCCGACGATCTGCATCCCGACCGGTAGCCCGCGTACCGGCCCTACGGGCAGCGACAGCGCGGGATTGCCGGTGAGGTTCCACACGCCGGTGAAGAACAGCGGCATGAGCGCGACGAAGTCGGCGTCGAGTCGCGGGGCGGGGACGCCAACGGTTGGGGTCACGATGACGTCGACGCGCTTCAGGAGTTGCTTCACTTCGGCGCGCACGAGTGAGCGGACGCGCTGGGCCTGCACATAGTCGGACGCGGAGAGGAACGCCCCGTGCGTGAGCAACAGCCGGGTGAACGGGCCGTAGTCGTGCCACCGGTCGCGCAGGGTCGGTCGGTGTTGGGTGAATGCCTCGGTGTGCATGATGACGCGGGTTGCCGCGTCTGCTATCTGACGGTGTTCGATCGTGATCTCCTCGACGATCGCGCCCGCCCGCTCCAGATCTTTCACCGCCTCCTCGACGCGCGCGACCACTTCGGGGTCGGCGCCGACCTGGGTGCCGTGGTGCACGCGCTCGACTCCGACGCGGACGCCCGAGAGGTCACCGGTGAGCGCGGAAATGTAGTTGGGGACGGGTTCGTCGGCGCTCGTCGCGTCGTTCGAAGCCTGACCGCTGATCACCTGCAGCAACACCGCGCAGTCCTCGGCGGTGCGCGCCATCGGCCCGACCGTGTCGAGCGAGTACGCGAGGGGAATGCATCTCGACTTCGACACGCGTCCGTAGGTGGGCTTCAACCCGGTGATCCCGCAGCACGCCGCCGGGATCCGGATGCTGCCGCCCGTGTCGGTTCCCAGCCCGCCGAGGAACAGGCCGGCCGCGAGCCCGGAGGCGGTACCGGAGCTGGAACCGCCGGGCCAGTGCTCCCGGTCCCAAGGGTTCCTCGGCAGGGGCAGCCCGGCGTCGGGATCGGGCGCTCCGAGCGCGTACTCCGACAGCGACGTCTTGCCGACGATCACTGCGCCGCGGTCGCGTAGCCGGGCAACGGCCTCGGCGTCGACCCCGGGTGGCGCCACGCGGCTCGGTACCAGGCTGTGCGCGGTCGTGGGTCCTTCCCGGGCCGCGAGAAGGTCCTTGATCCCGAGCGGGATCCCGTGCAGCGGCCCGCGGTCGGTGCCTGCCGCGAGCTCGGCGTCGGCAGTGGCCGCCGCGCTCAGCGCGTCGTCGTCGAAGCGGGCGAGGAAGCAACCGAGATCGGCATCGATCTTGTCGGCACGCGCTAACACCGTGCGGATCAGCTCAACGGACGTGAGCTCGCCGGCGCGCAACGCCGCACCGGCCTCGACGATCGTGCTCGGGAACGAGGTCATCGCGCCGTCCTCACGCCTGATCCCGCGCCGAGAACACGTCTGCAGGCTCGAACAGTTCGGCTTCAGGGATGTAGAGCGATGCTGCACGCGCCCGCATCGTGGCGCACGCCGCGACGAGCAGCTCCAGCTCTTCGGGCGTAACCGCGATCCCCACAGCGTCGAGCTCGGCACGGACGATGTCAGAGGTGCAGCACGGCGATAGCACCGGAGTACCTGGCGCGGTTCCGTTCACGACTGGCCCGGCTCGGAGGCGAGCCCGACCTGGCTCATCGAGTCGAGACGGTCCAAGTAGTCGTAGCGCACCGTGGCCTTGCCAGCCGAGTCGACTTCACCACCCGACACGCCGCGCACCTTGAACGGCTTGGTTGTCGCGGGCATGTCACCGAACGCGCCGTTTCCCTCGGCGTGCATCTCCCGCAATGCGCGAAGACCCCGGTACGACGCGTGCGCGGCGACGTCCCTCGCGCTGGCGAACCTATCGAGCCGCGCTGTATCCATTGCACCCTCCATCGAGATCGTCGCATACGGGTCTGCCCCCGCTTCGATTGACTCGTGGGCTCGAGAGTTTTCAGGCTGCTTGAGCGGCCGTGTTCAGTGTTTCATATTCGATTGGGGTGAGTCTGCCGAGGCCGCGTTGGCGACGCCTCCGGTGGTAGGTCCGTTCGATCCAGATCACGATCGCGACGCGCAGTTCCTCGCGGCGGCACTGTTGCGTTCACGGATCGCGTGCCGGCGGCGAGGGTTCTTGGGGTGAAGCGCCGTCGACGTCGATCACGTCACCTTGTTCCGGTGGGGGCAACGGTTCACGCCGTTGTTGATCGACGCAGCGCGACCGTGCCGCCACGCTGTCGGGTCCTGATAATTCGTCGACGAAACCTACGTGAAGGTCGCCGGCGTGGGGCGCTACGTCTATTCCGCGGTCGACGAACACGGCCAGGTCATGGACGTGCTCGTCTCACGCCGCCGCGACATCGCGGCGGCCCGCCGGTTCTTCGCAGCTGCGCTCGACGCGCACGGCGAACCGGGCGAGGTCGTCACTGATCGCGCCGGGGCGCTGGCGAACGCCATCGTCGAACTGAAGCCCGACGCGGTACATAACACCGCGCAGCACGCGAACAACCGGATCGAATGCGACCACGGAAGTTTGAAAGCAAGGCTGCGGCCGATGCGCGGCATGAAGACCAACCAGACGGCGAGTGTGATCATCCGCGGCCGCGCCTTCATCCAGAACATCCGGCGAGGCCACTACGAACTCGGAACCGGATCCCGCCACGATCAGCTACGCGTCGCCGCCGCGTTCGACGAGCTCGCGACAACGCTCTGAACCACGCTCGGTCTGCATTTGCCGACGCCCCATCATCGAGCAACGCAACGGTGCCCGCGGGGCAGGGCTGCGGATCTCCACTCGACGGCATGGGTGCAGATAAATGGATCGTCCCTGTCACACCCGGTCTGTAAGGTTCGGAGTGACTTATCCAGACGACCTGAGGGGCCTGGCCCGGTGATGGTCGGGCAACCGGCGCAGCAGCGCACGGTGCCAATGCCAGGTTCGATGAGGAGTACCCCATGGGCACCGACCGCCCCGATGACCGCGTCCCACCGCGTGACCCTGCCGTTCCCGAGCCGCCCGCCGTGCCGGCGTTCGAGTGGGTGTTCGGGTCGAACACGGTGCTCGGTGGCGTCACGCCCGGGCATCGCAACGTGCGCCACAACGGCAAACTGAGCCACTACGCCCCCTGGGGCGAGATAGGCGGCGGCGCCCGATGGTGCTCACGCGCCTGGCTCGACCGTCACCGCGGCCGACGCGGGTTCCTCGCCCGAACCCAGAGCGGCGTTTCGCTCATGGCCATGCATGTCAGCGGCGCCATCACCAGCGGCACCGTCGTCGTGGTCCCCGACGAACAACTCGACGCCGCCGCCGCGCTCGCCGCGCGGTTGCTGGCTCCCGACATCGACGCCGAGTCGGGGTTGTGGGAGTGGTCGACCGCGGTCGTGCGCGAACCCGGACGGTCTCGCCTCGCGGTGCGCATCGTCCCCCGGTTCGACGACGACGTCTACCACCGCGCGCTGGCCGTGTTCGCGGCCGAGCTCGACGTCGAATGGTTCATCGTCTTCCGACCCGGACACGACCGCATGAGCGTCGGTGATCACACGATCAAACCACCCGACGTGTGCACCGTGCACACCGCCGACGGCACCATCGCCGCCCACATCGACGATGGCCTCATCTACCTCGAGGACGAACCCGTCCCCGCACGCCTCGTGGAGCTCGCCGCGAAGCACGGCAACGGACTGGCGCTCGTCGGCCGTTGGTCACCCGGGATCCACGTCCGCCCAGACTCGTACCGTTCGCTCGAACCCGACGAATGGCACATCGACCGCGACTACGCCCGCTGGGTCAACTGACCGAGCGACCGAGCGAGTGCCGGGTTCCGTGCGGAGCAACCGATCGTCGCTTCGATCAGCCCCGAGTCTCACCCACCTCGGGTGGGGAAATTCGACGAGGGCTGGTCGTCTCCGAATGCCTGAGGCAGCGGTGACCGCAGACGGATGTCGATCGTGATCCGTGCGAGGCGATCGGTGGGTTTCGGGTTCATCGCGGTCACCATCCCGGGTAGCGGTCCCACCAGCCGTGGGTGGACGGCCAGGTGGGTGGTCGTCCGGCGAGGGCGTCGTGGAGGTCGCACGCAATCTGGTCGATGATCGCCCGGGCTTCGAGGGCGTCGAGCCATCGGGTCGGGATCGCGGCGACGCCGTGGATCGCCCCGAGGAGGTTGCCGGTGATCGATCCGGTCGAGTCGCTGTCGCCGCTGTGGTTGACCGCGGCGAGGACACCGTCTTCGAAGCCTTTGGCGCCCAGCGCGCACGCCACGCCGATCGCGAGGGCTTCCTCGCCGAC
>WLNW01000205.1 GCA_009699605.1 Actinomycetota bacterium
AGCTCGTTTAGGTACTTCGACTCGGATGACTTGTACCAGAGGCTCACGGTTCGCACGAGTGCGCCGGACGCGTCCTCGACCCACACCGCGATGAAGGGGTTGTTGATCCGACCACCGCTCGCCGCGGGGGCGAACGCGAACGCGATCGCAAGCTGGGAGCTTGCGGCGAGCAGCGGCCCGGTCGTGGGCGCAGTTGTGGTGGACGGGCTCGTCGGCCTCGTGGCGGCGGTGGAGGTGGTGCGTGCCGCTGGGGTCGTCGAGGAGGTCGCGGCCGGTGTGGATGTGGACGTGCCGGGGGCCGCAGTCGACTTCGCGAAGATCTCCTTGTCGCTCGGCGAGCACGCCAGCCCGGGAATCGCGACGAGCGAACCGACGATCAGCGAGCGTTTAAGCATGGCGCGCCGTGACACGAGCTCAAATCTCGATTCGTCACTCGGCACGACAGTTCCTCGGGGATTGGAAAGGCAGCGCGAGCCTAAGAGGATCGTTCCCCGAGGATTCCGGGTGAAATGCAAAAATTCGGTAAATCTTGCGAGCTCAGAACTCGTCGAGCAACTGCCCGGCCACCTCGGCGATAGGGCTGCGCTCGGAGCGGGTCAGCGACACGTGGGCGAACAACGAGTGGCCCTTGAGCCGCGACACGATGGTCGCGATGCCATCGTCGCGGCCCACCCGCAGGTTGTCGCGTTGCGCGACATCGTGGGTGAGGAAGACCCGACTGCCCGAACCGACGCGCGAGATGGTCGACAGGATGTGGTGACGCTCGAAGTTCTGGGCCTCCTCGATTATCACGATGGAGTTGGTGAACGTGCGGCCACGTATGTGGGTGAGGGGGAGCACTTCGATGATCCCTTCATCGAAGATGTGCTCGACGGTGAAGGGCTCGCAGAAGGCGCCGAGCGCGTCGGTGATGCCCGCCGCCCACGGTGACATCTTCTCGGCCTCACTACCCGGCAGATAGCCGAGGTCCTGGCCGCCAACGGCGAACAGTGGGCGGAACACGAGGATCTTGTGGAACCGTGACTGTTCGATCGTGAGGTCGAGCGCCGCCGCGAGCGCGAGGACGGTCTTGCCGCAACCGGCGCGACCACCGAGCGACACGATGCCGATGTCGTCGTCGAGCAAGAGGTCGAGTGCGATCTGCTGCTCGGCCGAGCGGGCGCGGAGCCCGAAGGCAGTGGGCGGGTGGATCAGGCGCAGCGTCTTGTTTGGCAACACGCGCGCGATGGCCGACTGGGAGCCTGATCGTAGGATCACCGAGGTGTGGGTGAGCAGTTCGTGGCCGACCTCCTCGGCGTCGACACGAGCGCCTTCGTAGAGCGCGTCGATCAGCTCGCTCGGTGCCGGGTCGACGGTGGCGATGCCGGGCCACTCGTTCGGAGCGGCGAGCTCGTTGCGATATTCGTCAGCCGGGATGCCGACAGCGGCGGCTTTGAGCCGCAACGGCAGGTCTTTCGTGACCACGACGGTGTCGAAGCCTTCGTCGGCGAGGGTCTTGGCCACCGACAGGATCCGGTGGTCGTTGCTCTGGTCGCGCAGCGCCTCGGGCCGCCCACCCGAGATCGGGATGGTGTCGTTTTGCCTCGAGCTCGGAGATGACGACGAGTGGGATCACGACCTCATGTTCGACGAATCGGAATAGAGCCCCCGGATCCGCGAGCAGCACCGACGTGTCGAGCACGTACGTCTTCCGCTCGGTCGCCGCGAGCGGCGCAGGGAGGTCCAGGTACTCGTCAGAACGGGCATCGAGCGACACGCGGTCCCCTTTGATGGTCGTCTACCGGTTGGTTGCTGGGGTATCAGAGGTGGTTCGGTTGCATGACAGGATCAGGTGCAGTCTGTTTGGTACAGCGGGCGCGCGGGTCGCGGTGCGTGGAACGTCTTTGTGAACTTCGTACGAACGGTCGGGCTACGGTCTGGCAATGGATCCAGCCCCTCCCATGCACGAGAGCGCCGACATCACCGCCACCTTCGTGCACGCCGACGACGTGCCCTGGCAGCACGTACGTACCCAGATGCACGCCGACGGCCAGAAGTCGGTTCGCGAGAAGTGGTTCGTAATCGGCCGCGAGCCACCGTTCTTATCGATGTACGGCACGTGGGATCCGGGCATGATCGTGCACCGCCACGGCCACTACAGCCATCAGGTCGTGTACGTCCTCGGCGGGGGCATGTGGAGCGGCGAGCGCTGGTGCCCGGCCGGCACCCACATCGACCTGCCCTTCGGCGCGGCGATCGGACCGCTCGTGGCCGGTCCCGACGGCGTCGAGTTATTCGAAGTGATGATGGGCGACCCGCGTTCGTGGGAAGCCGATCGCGACGGGTTTCACGAGCTGCTCGCCGAGCGTGGAATCACGGCGCTACCGAACCCGCCGGTTCAGTTGCCCGAGTGGCTCGAGGACAAGCGCAGCGACCACGCCTGAGCGGTCGAGGTGTTCAGCGTGCGGCGGAGAGCGTGCCGTCGTACTTGTAGCCGAGGCCGCGAATCGTGACGATGCGCGTGGGGTTGTGAGGGTCATCCTCGAGCTTCGAACGCAGCCGCTTCACGTGAACGTCGAGCGTCTTGGTGTCGCCGTGGTAGTCGCTGCCCCATGCGCGATCGATGAGCACCTCGCGGGCGAGCACCCTTCCCGCATTTTCCATGAGGAGCACGAGCAGCTCGAACTCCTTGAGAGGCAGGTGCACCCGCGAACCGCGCACGCTGACTTCGTGGCGTTGCGGGTCGACGTGCACGTCGCCCACCTGCAGCGGACGGTTCGCGTGTTCGGCCACGGCGATGGCGTCGGTCCGGTCATCACAACGGCGCAGCACGGCGCGTATGCGGGCGACGAGCTCGCGCAGCCGGTAAGGCTTGGTCACGTAGTCATCGGCGCCGATCTCTAGACCGACGACCGCGTCGATCTCTGAGCTACGGGCCGTGACCATGATGATCGGCACGTTCGAAGTCGCCCGGATCTCTCGGCAGACGTCGATCCCCGAAAGGCGAGGCAACATGACATCGAGTAGTACGACGTCAGGTTGATCGGCGCGCCAGCGCTCGAGCGCCGTGACGCCGTCGCCGGCCACTGAAGTACGGAAACCCTCGCGCTGCAGACCGATGGTGAGCGCCTCAGCGAACGAGGTTTCGTCTTCCACGATCAGAATGTGCGGTTCGAGATCCATCACTTGACCTCGGCCCGGGCGGGCGCTTCGAGTCCGGTGGGCAGCATGAGCATGAAGGTCGAACCTTCGCCCTCGCGGGAGCTGACGGTGATCGACCCGCCGTGATTGCGCGCAACGTGGCGAACGATGGACAGACCCAAACCGGTACCGCCGGTTTCGCGCGATCGCGCTTGGTCGACCCGATAGAAGCGTTCGAAGATGCGGTCGAGGTCTTTGGCCGGAATACCGATGCCGTGGTCCTGCACCACCATTGACACTTCGTCGTCGTCGCCCGCGGCACGGATTTCGATGATGGAACCGGCGTCGGAGTACTTGACCGCGTTCTCGAGCAGGTTGAACAAGGCCGATACGAGTTGTCGCCGATCGCCACGTAGCGCGAGCCCTTCACTGAAATCGGCGACCTTGATCGACACACCCGCTTGCTCGGCCGCGGGGCGGATGCGATCGACGGCTTCGCCGACCAGGTGGGCCACGCGGATCCGTTCGCTCTCGGTCACTCCGTCGCCCTCGATCTGGCTGAGGGCGAGGAGGTCGTCGATCATGTGCGAGACGCGGAACGACTCGTCGCGAAGGCGAATGCTGAGTCGACGCACGACGAGTGGGTCGACTTCGTCGACGAGCGTTTCCGCGAGCAGGGCGACTGCGCCGATGGGCGTGCGGAGCTCGTGGCTGATGTTGGCCACGAAGTCGCGGCGAATCGATTCGATGCGCTGTTGATCAGTGATGTCGTCGACAGTGGCGAGCGCGCCGAGGTGCTCGTCGCCATCGAGCAGCGGCTGTGCGGTGACGAACAGCAGTCGGGGCGGCGGGCCGAACAGTTCGATCTCGCGCTGGTCGTGCTCGCCGTTGCATGCCCGGCCGAGCATGTCGTCGATCGCGGCACGGACGATGGCGTTGCCATGTCGTGCCTCGGTGAAGGTGCGGGCGAATGCGTTGTGCATGACCGTCGAGCCGAACTCGTCGCACAGCACGGCGCCCTGGGTCATTGCGCTGAGCGCCAGCGCGAATCGTTGCTGCTGTCGCTCCACCTCGGAGTCGTGGCGGCGGACTCGCTCCGCCGAACGTTCGACGAGTGACAAGAGGTCGCTGACCGAAGCAGAGCCGGGCGGCTCCTCACCCAGTGCTGCCGCGAGAGAGATCAGCCGGTTCTTCACCCGGGTCCGGGCGAGCACGCAGGCGAACGCCAACACCGCCGCCAACGCTACGATCGCGATGAGGATCAGCTCCATGTGGCCCCGTCGGCTTGGGCGTCCGCGGCATGTCGGGCCCGTGCGTCGGCCCGTGCCGCGCCGGTGTGCTCGGGCAACCAACCGGTGACGAGGTACTGGGTACGCTCGCCGATGTTCACCGCGTGATCGCCGATGCGCTCGTAGTAGCGGCCGATGAGTGCGAGTTGCACGGCCGGCTGAAGCCCCAGACCGTGTGTCTCATGTGCATCGAAGATCGTGCGCATGAGGTCGGCCTGTAGCGAGTCGAGCCGGTCATCCATGTCGTCGAGTGCCGCGGCGATCGAGAGATCGAGGTCCATGTACGCGTCGATGGCGAGCCGGGTGAGCCGGTAGGCCTCGGCGCTCATCTGCTCGACCACGCCGCGCACGCTGGGTGGAAGTTCGACGCCGTAGATGCGCCGCACGGCCTTTCCGATGTTGACCGAGAGGTCGGCGGAGCGCTCGATGTCCCAGTTCAACTTGATGGCCGTCATCAACGAGCGCAGATCGCCCGCCATCGGCTGTTGGAGGGCGAACAGGCGCATGCACGCATCTTCGATCGCGATCGATTTCACGTCGATGATGTCGTCGTCATCGATCAGCGACTGTGCCGCTTTGAGATCACCGTTCAACAGCGCGGCCGTGGCCCGCGGAATCGTCTCCATAGCCAACGCGCCGAGGTGCACGATCTCACTCTTCACCTCGACCAGCTGCGCATGAAACTGTCGCCTGATTGCGTCGGACATATCGACTGCCTCGTTCTTCGAAGATGCAAGTTCTTGACGCGGCCGCAACCGAAGGTTGCCGGCTCGATGGGAAACAATTGAGGGCGGCCGCAGGCTGCGCCAGTCTGCTCGTGTCGCAGCCTCTGGGTGCGACACGATATCGGCCTCAGCCGAAGCGGCCGGTGACGTAGTTTTCGGTGCGTTCGTCGGTGGGGTTGGAGAACATCTTGTCGGTTCGGTCGTATTCGACCAGTACGCCGGTGCGGGTGTCGCTTTCCGAATTCATCTCGACGCTGAAGAACGC
>WLNW01000206.1 GCA_009699605.1 Actinomycetota bacterium
CGTTCTTCGCTTGCGCGCACACGTCGACGTCGGTGTGCGACCTGGCATGCGCGACGACGACCGCGACTTGATCGACCGACAGTTCACCGTTTCCGAACGCGGCGAACGTCGCCGGCAACTCGTCGCGACGCCGAGCCATCGCGACCATGCGTTTGGCCCGCGCTGGTGACAATCCGGTTTGCCACGCCAACCAATGCTCGGGACTACGCAACCCCGGACCGCTCCATGCGTTCACCGTGAGTGCTTCGGCGACCAGCTCCACCACGCGCGCGTGCAACACGTTCAAATGCCCGCACAACGTGACGAACTCGGCATGAATACGCAGCGTCGTCGCCTCCGTAGAAACCTCAATCACATGCACGCTCATCGGCCGACACATGCAGACGCACGCGCAACCGGCCACTGCGAACGCATCGAACGACGGAGCAGATTCGTCTTCGCAAGTGAACGAGTTGGAGCCATGCCCACAGTATGACGGGGGCCTGTGACAGTCTCGGCCCGCTGCGATGCATGGCGTTCGTCGTCAGCTATTGCCTGCTCGCCAGAGTGCTTCAGCCTCACCCAGCGGGGTCACCGGCGGCGCGTCGGAGCGGTACTCGTCGAGGATCTCGCGCCACCGGTTCGAGGCGCCGAGTCGACCGAGGACCGCGGTCATGCCCCACACCACACGATCGAGGATGACGAACGACGGGGGCAGGTTCAACTTCTGCATGACGTCGGCGTAGGGGCCGTTGCGATCGAGCAGCTTGCCGAGAGTCTTGCTCGCGAGGTCGGGCGTGAAGGTGAACTCGTGCTCGAGGTAGGGCGTGTACGGCGCGCTCACGTACTCCCACACGCGCCCGGGTACGAGGCCATGGTCGGCGTACAGGAAGCCCGCATCGATCATGCGCGAGGTCATCGCGTTCGCGTCACGCTCGAGCAACGGATCGATCAACGGGGTCAGCGTCTCGAGCTCGCCTGGCGCCCAACGCTTCACGAGCCCGAAGTCGAGGAACGACACCGTGCCGTCGAGATGGAAGCGATAGTTCCCGGGGTGCGGGTCGCCGTTGAACACGCGCGCCCGATAGATGGCGCCTTGGATGAAGCGGAACATCACTTCGGCGGTCCGTTGCTTCGTGTCGTGGTCGGCGACGGCGAGGAAGTCGTCCCAACGCAAACCGTCGACCCACTCGGTGACGAGCACGCGGCGCGTGGAGAGCTCGGGGATCACGTCGGGGATGTGGACGAACGGGTGGCCCCGGTAGCGCTCGGCGAAGTCGGCCTGGCATCGTGCCTCGAGCGTGTAGTCGAGCTCGTCGATCATGCGGGCCCGCAGCTCCTCGACGAGGCCTTGCACATCGAGGCTCTTCAACGCGAGCGCAGAGAACATTGCGTACAGCAGCTCGGCGTTGGCCAGGTCGCTCGTGATCGCACGGTCGATGCCTGGGTACTGGACCTTCACCGCGACGATCCGCCCGTCGCGCAACACCGCCCGGTGGACCTGGCCAATCGATGCCGCGGCCACCGGCATCTCGCTCCAATCGAGGAAGATGCGCTCCGGGTCGGCACCCAGCTCCTCGCGCACGACCTTGGCCGCTGCGCCAGGCGACATCGGCGGCACGTCGCCCTGCAGGCTGGCCAGCGAGTCACGCGCTGCCTCGGGCAAGCCGTCGAGGATGAAGGAGAGCATCTGCCCCGCCTTCATGATCACGCCCTTCATGCTGCCCAGCTCGCGGGCGACGTCCTCGGCGGCGCGGATCGTGAACTGCTCCTCGAGCTGGCGCTTGCGGGCGTCGTCGGCCGCGGCGCCGCGCAGCTTGATCACCGCGAAGTGCGCACCGCGGCGCGCCATCAACCGCCCGATTCGCGCCGAGCGTTCGATGCGGTTGCGGCGACCGGCGTCCCGCAGTACGACACCGGTGGTGATCGCAGCGGCGCCGAGCGCGACACCGGCGGCGCCGGCCGCGCGGCGGGAGCTCACCATGAAGTGGTCAGGCCGGGGAAACGCCGTCGAGCACGTCGAGGGCCGCGTTCGCCGAGGCGAACTCACGAGCTTCGACGTTGACCATGGCGCCTTCGATGAGCGCAATGTCGCGCTCGAGGTTGTCGACGAGCGACACGAGCCGATTGTGATCAAACGTCTCGGGCTCGGGGGACACGTCGGAACCGGCAGCGTGCGGTTGGAAGCTCTCGAGGGGCGAGGTCACGTGCGGGTTGGAATCCACGGGGGGATCCTACGGGCGGCCGGCCGCGATGCCGGAGCAGGCGGCCCCGAGCAGGTCGCGCCGCAAGGCGGAACCGGTAGCGTCGTGGCGGGCCGCTAGCTCATCGGGTTAGAGCAGGGGACTTTTAATCCCAAGGTGCCGGGTTCGAGTCCCGGGCGGCCCACCAAACCAGTCGGCTTTCAGACCCTGCCCAGGCGCAGGTTCCGAGAGCCCGCCAAGGCCGATCACGGACGATGGCTCAGCGTTCGAAGGCGGGTTGGCGGAGCGAAGCACCAGGTCGCGGGTCAGCGACCTTCGAACGCGGGTCGTTCCTTCGTGCGGAACGCCGCGACGCCGAGCGCGTGGTCACGGGTCTGCAGAAGCATGGTCTGCGTGTCGACCTCGGCCACGATCGCCTGGTCGAGGTCGCGCTCGAAGCTCGCCTGCATCAATCGCTTCGTCGCGCCGAACGCGACGGTCGGACCCGTCGCGAGTTCGCTGGCGAACGAGTGAGCCGCGTCGGCAAGCTCTTCGTGGGCGACGACGCGATGCACCAGACCGAGCGCGAGCGCGTCGGCTGCGGTGAGCACGCGATCCGTGAGCGCGAGCTCGAGCGATGCGGCCAGCCCTATGAGACGCGGCAACAACCACGCCGACGCCATGTCCGGCGCCAGACCGACCCGCGAGAAGCCGAGGCGAAACCGCGCCTGGTCGGAGGCGATGCGCAGGTCGGCGCCGAGCGCGAGCGCCACGCCGGCACCCACCGCCCAACCGTTCACCGCGGCGACCACCGGTTTGGCGAGTTCGTACAGTGGACGCCACACCTGCGACGGCATGTGGTCGGCCCGGCCTCGCACGTGGTCGAGCGAGACTGCGTCGTTGGACTCCATCTCGGTGATGTCGCCTCCGCCGCAGAACGCGGTGCCAGTAGCGGTCAGCAGCACCGCGCGGACAGCGGGATCTGCCGCCCGGCGGATGCCGGCCACGAGACCCGCCTCGACGGCGGGCGTCAACGCGTTGCGCGAGGCCGGCTGGTCGAGCGTGATGATGAGCAGACCGCCCTCGAGTTCGACACGGACCGCGTCGGCGATCACCCGGCATTCCCCGTGCGTTCGGCGCGCAGGGCGAACCTCCGGACCTTCCCGGCCTCGTCGCGCAGCGAGGCGCGGACGATCTCGTAGGTCCGGGGGCGCTTGTACGTGACGAGCTGACCGGCCAAGTGTTCGCGCACGGCGGCGATCAACTGCTCGGGGTCACCGTCATCGTCATGACCACCGACGTCGACGATGGCGTGAACCCGATGCCCGAGGTCATCGTCGGGCATCCCGATGACGGCGCTCGACCGCACCGCGGGATGTGATTCGATGGCGGCCTCCACCTCGGCGGGATACACGTTGGCACCTCCGGTGACGATCAGGTCGGTTCGGCGGTCGGCGATGAACAAGTAGCCGTCGTCGTCGACATGGCCCAGGTCGCCGAACGAACCCCAGCCGGCACCTTCGTCCGGAGCGCGGCCGAGGTAGCGGTAGGCCGACGAGCCGTCCTTTGCCCTGAACCAGATCTGGCCCACTTCGTAGGCCGGTAAGTCGCTGCCTGACTCGTCACGGACGCACATCTCGTACGCGGCCCGCACGCGTCCCACCGAACCCGGCTTCGCGAGCGCCTCCACGCCGGAGATCGAGCAGCCGCCCAGCTGTTCGGTTCCGCCGTATGCCTCCTGGATGGTCTCGGCCCCCAGCCAGCCGATCATGCACTCCTTGAGCCACGCGGGATACGGCCCACCGGAGCTGATGACGGCCCGCAACGACGACACGTCGTAGCGGCGGTGCACGTCGGCACCGAGGCGCCACACGCGGTGCTGCATCGTGGGCACGAGGAACGCCCAATCGACGCGGTGCTGCTCGATGAGCGACAACGCGCGCTCGGCGTCGAAGCGCTCCATCAACACGATGGTGTTGCCGACGAGCAGCCCGCGGATCGAATTGATGAACGGGCCGCTGTGATAGAGCGGCCCGGCGACGAGCATCGTGCCGTCAACCTGCATGAAGTTCTGCGGTTCGAACGCGCTTGCATAGGGCGGGCTCTCGTCGATGACCACCTTCGGCATGCCCGTGCTGCCACCGGTGGACATGGCCTTCCAGTACCGCATCGGTATCGCAGGCAGCGGCGACGCGTCCTCGTCTCGCGGATCGATCGGCGTGCGCAACACGGCCGCCGGCTGCGCCACGCCGAGGACGGCATCGAGCTCGGCGGACGGCAGTCGATGTGACAACGGCAGCGGCACCGCGCCGAGCTTCCAAGCAGCAACGACCGTGACGAACAGGTCGACGCCGTTCGGTAGGACAATCGCCACCAAGTCACCGGCCCCGACCTCCTGTGCGGCCAGTGCCCGGGCGACCTGGTTGGATCGATGATCGAGCTCGCGACGGGTGATCGATTCGTCGCCGCAGACGACGGCGAGGCGGTCGGGGTCGCGATCGATCTGCACGCGGAATGCTTCGAGATAGGTGGTCTTCGTCTCGGTCACGACGATGTGTCTAGCCCGTGACGGCGCGTTCATGGCGCCGATCGCCTCGGAACGAGAAGCGAGACGTGGGTTCCCTCGGCCGAGTGCTCGTAGTCGACGTCGTATCGGTCGATTGCGTCGGCGAACGCATCGTCCGGGTCGGTGGGCACCGCCCACGTTGCCGTTATACGGGTGACATCACCAGTTCGGCTGCGTGCCCGAAGCGGGCGACGAGGTCGGAGTTCTGATGGTCAACCGCGTTGGTATCGGCCAGCTCGAGGTTGAAGAAGCCGAGCGTCTCTTGCTCGAAGTAGGGGCCGGCGTGCCAGGTGCCGCGGTGCAACGCGACGGCGACACCGCCCGGTATGCAAAAGCCGCGGATGTCGTCGAGCGCGGGTTCGGCGTTCGGGTCGTCGGCATCGCCCGGCGGCGCGACCGCGAGGAGCCACGGCGACCCGTCGTTGCTGGCGAGGCACTGCGTCACATTGCGGTGCCGGGTGATGCGCTCGAAGCGAAATGGGCGCCGCTGGAGCTGCATCACATAGAAGCGCGGCGTGCCCGCGTCGAGGTGCAGCCGGGCGTCGCGCGGGCCGAACACGTCACCGTCCGCGGACGCGCTGATGACCGTGCCGAACGGCGCGAACGCGTC
>WLNW01000207.1 GCA_009699605.1 Actinomycetota bacterium
CGCTTGCCTCCGGCGAGGATGAGGTGACTGGCGACCTCGGTCAAGAATGCGTTGTCGGTCTTCACCGAATCGCGCAGCTCTGCCTCGACCCTGGCCAGGTCCTCGGCGATGGACGGGGAGATGAGGAGCGGGCTCGAGGACGCCACGCTTCGACGTTACGCGGTGGGATGGCATTTCGCGCAATTGGCTGGGTGGTCGAACGACTCACCGGAACCCGAGGTTCGTAGCCCGATGACGCCCGTGGGATCGCTGACCCCACGGTTACACTCAGGCAACGAATCTCAGCCGCAGGGAGGGTTCCCTTGTTCGAAAGATTCACCGACCGAGCACGTAGGGTCGTGGTGCTGGCGCAAGAAGAAGCGCGTCTGCTCAACCACAACTACATCGGTACTGAGCACATTCTCCTCGGCCTCATCCACGAAGGTGAAGGCGTCGCCGCCAAGGCGCTCGAGTCGCTCGGTATCTCGCTCGAAGCGGTGCGCAGCCAAGTAGAAGAAATCATCGGTCAGGGCGGCTCTTCCCCGTCCGGCCACATCCCCTTCACGCCACGGGCCAAGAAGGTGCTCGAGTTGTCGCTCCGCGAGGCGCTGCAACTCGGTCACAACTACATCGGCACCGAGCACATCCTCCTCGGCCTCATCCGTGAGGGCGAAGGAGTCGCCGCGCAGGTGCTCGTCAAGCTCGGAGCCGACCTGTCGCGCGTGCGTCAACAGGTGATCCAGCTGCTGTCGGGCTACTCCGGTCCGGGTGCGTCGGGTGCGGGCTCCGCGTCGGGCGACAAGACCGGCGCCGCGTCGGGTGGTCAGGGCGGCGAAACCCCTTCTGGTTCGCTCATCCTCGACCAGTTCGGCCGCAACCTCACGCAGCTCGCTCGCGAGAAGGCCCTCGATCCGGTCATCGGCCGCTTGCGCGAAACCGAGCGGGTCATGCAGGTCCTGTCGCGCCGCACCAAGAACAATCCGGTGCTTATCGGCGAGCCGGGCGTCGGCAAGACGGCCATCGTCGAAGGTCTGGCGCAGGCCATCGCCAACAACGACGTCCCCGAGACGCTCCGCAACAAGCAGCTCTACACGCTCGATCTCGGCTCCCTCGTAGCCGGCTCGCGCTATCGCGGCGACTTCGAGGAGCGCTTGAAGAAGGTCCTCAAGGAGATCCGCACTCGCGGCGACATCATCCTGTTCATCGACGAGCTGCACACGCTCGTCGGTGCCGGCGCGGCCGAGGGCGCGATTGACGCTGCGTCCATCCTCAAGCCGATGCTCGCTCGTGGCGAGCTCCAGACCATCGGGGCCACCACGATCGAGGAGTACCGCAAGCATCTCGAGAAGGACGCGGCCCTCGAGCGCCGCTTCCAGCCGATCAAGGTCGAAGAGCCCACGGTCGCGCACACCATCGAGATCCTGAAGGGTCTACGCGACCGCTACGAGTCGCACCACCGGGTCACGATCACCGACCAGGCGCTCGTCGCGGCGGCCAACCTGGCCGATCGCTACATCAGCGACCGCCACCTGCCCGACAAGGCCATCGACCTCATCGACGAGGCCGGCTCGCGCCTGCGCATGAAGCGCATGTCCACCCCGCCCGACTACAAGGAGCTCGAAAATGAGCTGGGCGAAGTCGTGCGCAAGAAGAAGGAAGCCGTCGAGGCCCAGCGCTTCGAAGAAGCCGGCCGTCTGCGCGACCGCGAGAAGGAACTGCTCGGCAAGAAGGACCAGAAGGACGCCGAGATGAAGGCCTCCGGCGTCGACCTGTTCGATGAGGTCGACGAGGAGTCCATCGCCGAGGTGTTGTCGATCTGGACCGGCATCCCGGTCTACAAGCTCACCGAGGAAGAGACGGCCAAGCTCCTCCGCATGGAAGACGAGCTGCACCGTCGGGTCATCGGTCAGGAGTCGGCCGTCAAGGCGGTCTCCCAGGCCATCCGTCGCACGCGGGCCGGCCTCAAGGACCCGAAGCGTCCTTCGGGCTCGTTCATCTTCCTGGGCCCCTCCGGCGTGGGCAAGACCGAGCTCGCCAAGACCCTCGCCGAGTTCTTGTTCGGTGACGAGCAGTCGCTCATCGCGCTCGACATGTCCGAGTACATGGAGAAGCACACCGTCAGCCGTCTGGTGGGTTCGCCCCCCGGGTACGTCGGCTACGAAGAGGGCGGCCAGCTCACCGAGGCCGTTCGGCGCAAGCCGTTCTCGGTGGTGCTCTTCGACGAGATCGAAAAAGCCCACCCCGACGTGTTCAACGCGATGTTGCAGATCCTCGAAGAGGGTCGTCTCACCGATGCGCAAGGTCGGTCGGTCGACTTCCGGAACACCGTGCTGATCATGACGTCGAACCTCGGCACGCAGGATCTGCGCAAGGCACACCTCGGGTTCTCGAAGTCCGACGAAGCGGTTACCTACGAGAAGATGAAAGAGAAGGTCAACGAGGCGCTGAAGTCGCACTTCCGCCCCGAGTTCCTCAACCGCATCGACGAGACCATCGTCTTCCACGAGCTGTCGAAGGCCGAGGTGACCACCATCGTCGACCTCATGATCAAGCGGCTGTCCAACCAGCTCGCCGGTCAGGGCCTCGGTATGGAGCTCACCGACTCGGCCAAGCTGCACCTGGCCGACAAGGGCTACGACCCCACGCTCGGCGCACGTCCCTTGCGGCGGGCGATCCAGCGCCTTGTAGAGGATCCGCTCTCCGAGCGCCTCCTCTACAAGGAGTACCGGGCCGGCGAGATCATCATCGTCGACACCGAGCCGGATCCGGACAAGCCGAACGACAAGCGCATCACGTTCCGAGCCATCGAGGGCTTCACCCCGCCGTCGGTCGAGTTGGCCGAGGTGGCCCCCGAGTAACCGGGAGCTCCCACAGTCGAACCGTGCGGACGCCGCCCTCTGGGGCGGCGCCCGTCGTTTTGGGCCTCCGTCGTCGCGACAACTGCGACTGGGCGCGCGAGCGGAGTCGGGATGTCTGCGGCGCCCACTACGGTGTCGGCCGTGTCTGCGGCCGTGCGCGCTCTGCTCTTCGTCGTGTGCGTTTCGTTGCTGGCCGCGTGCCAGGTCGACACCAAAGTGGCGGTCTCGGTGAACGAGGACGGCTCGGGGTTGGTGGGCGTCACCGTCCACTTCGATGCCGACGCAGCCCGCCGCGTGCCCGACCTCGTGTCGGGGCTGCGCACCGCCGACCTCCTGGCCGCGGGTTGGCAGGTGCCGCCATCGACGAACGACGGCCAGGGGGTCACATACGTCGCGATCAAGGCGTTCCGCTCGGCGGACGAGCTGGCGGCCGTGCTGGCGGAGATCACCGGCCCCAACGGCTATTTCCGAGAGGTGCGGCTCGAGCGCACGCACAGCTTCGCCCGGACGACCTGGAACTTCACCGGCACGGCTGATCTGGCTGCGGGAACTGCGGTGTTCACCGACGCGCAGGTCACGTCGTTGCTTGGTGGCCAGCCCTTCGGGCGCGAGCAGGCGGCGCTCGAAAAGGAGCTCGGCGCGCCGCTGACCTCGCTCGTGTCGGGCGAGCTCTCGCTCACTCTGCCCGGTGCGGTCACGGCCAACACCCCGACCGTGTCGGGTCGAACCGCGACCTGGGTGTTCAAGGTCGGGGACCCCGCCCCGCACACGCTTGCGGCGTCGTCGCTCACGACATCACTCGTACCGAAGGTGTGGGCCGTCGTGGCCGGCGCAGCGGCCTTCGTGCTGATCGTGGTGATCGTCGTCGGGTCGCTGCGGCGCCGTCGGCCGATCCTGCGCGCCGTCGAATCTCCCTGACCCGCCCGCACCACCGATCCGGAGTGTCGTACCCGTTGCGTAGGGTGACATCCGATGTCGCGAACACGCACGATCTACCGATGCCGCGAGTGCGGCCACACCGAATCGAAATGGGCCGGTCGTTGTCCGGCGTGTAGCGAGTGGAGCACCCTCGAAGAAGAGGTCGAGGTCCCGGCCGCTGGGCGCGGTGGTGCAGCGCGACCGTTCGAGGCCGCGCTCCCCATCGACCAGATCGACTTCGCCGAGTGGGTGGCCGTCCCGACAGGGTTGCCCGAGGTCGATCGCGTGCTCGGCGGTGGGCTCGTGCCGGGCTCGGTGACGCTGGTCCACGGCGAGCCCGGAATCGGCAAGTCGACCTTGCTCCTGCAGATCGTCCGAGGGGTGGCCGAGCGGGGCCGTCGAGCCCTCTACCTCACCGCCGAGGAATCCAAGCAGCAGGTGCGGCTGCGGGCCGAGCGCCTCGGAACGCTGCATCCCGAGCTGTGGCTCGCCTCCGAAACCGACGTGGTATCGGTGGTCCAACACATCGAGCAGGTCAAGCCGGCGGTCGTCGTGGTCGACTCCATCCAGACCATCAGCGATCCGTCGCTCAGCTCGGCCCCGGGCACGGTGGTGCAGGTGCGCGAGAGCGCCAACCGCTTGGTGCAGGTAGCCAAGTCGAACGGCATCGCGATCATTCTCGTAGGGCACGTCACCAAAGACGGTGCGCTCGCTGGCCCACGCGTACTCGAGCACCTGGTCGACACCGTCCTCGGCTTCGAGGGCGATCGCCATCACACCATGCGTATCTTGCGGGCCACCAAGCACCGTTTCGGTTCCACCGACGAGATCGGCGTGTTCGAGATGGCCGAGGAGGGGCTGGTCACGGTTGATGATCCATCGGCCATCTTCCTCGCCGATCGTTCGCAAGGCGTCAGCGGTTCGATCGTCGTGCCCACCATCGACGGTCACCGACCCATCCTCGTCGAGATCCAGGCGCTCATGATCAACGCCAGCACCGTGGTGCCGCGTCGCAGCGCCGAGGGCGTCGATCTCGGTCGGTTGAACTTTCTGCTTGCGGTGCTCGAAAAGCGGGCCGGCATTCCCTTTGGGAAGCACGATGTCTACGCGCTCGCGGTCGGCGGCGTGCAGGTTCACGAACCGGGGGCTGATCTTGCGCTGTGTCTGGCGCTCGCCTCGGCGCAGTACAACGTGGTGCTTCCTCCCGATCTCGTGGCGTGCGGCGAGGTCGGGCTGGGCGGCGAGCTGCGACGCGTCATCCATCTCGAACGGCGGCTTACCGAGGCCGCCCGCCTAGGGCTGAGGCGCGCCGTCATCCCCGCAAACGCACCGCCGTCGCCCGCCGGCATCGAAGAGCTGCGGGCCTCCAACCTGAGTGAGGCACTTCAGCTTGCCGGGTTCGGCAAAGCCCCGGGTTAGCGCCGACCTAGAATCCACCGAATGAGCAAGCGTCCGGGTCCCAAGGTTCTCGATGTCCTCCGTCGCGTCGCGCCTGGAACGGTCCTGCGCGAGGGGCTCGATCGGGTGCTGCAGGGAAACAA
>WLNW01000208.1 GCA_009699605.1 Actinomycetota bacterium
GGAACCGGCGCCACCGTAGCCAACGCTTCGGCGACCGTGGCCGGTGCGACACCGAGCCCGATGCACAACTCGGACGCGACGAGCGCGTTCGCGACGTTGAAGCGGCCGGGCAACGGCAACGAGACCTCGAGATCTCGCCAGCGGTAGCGGGTTCCGGACGCATCGATCGAGAGAATCTCGACCGTCGAGACGCCGGTGCGCACCACCTGTGCGATCTCGGTGGTGGCCGCAAGGAGCATGCCGTTCGCGGTGTCGACGTCGATCACCGCAAGGGGAGCGAACTGCGTACTGAACAGCGACGCCTTCGCCTTGAAGTACTCCTCCATGGTGCCGTGGAAGTCCAGGTGATCGCGCGACAGGTTGGTAAATCCGACCGCGGCGAACGAGGTGGCGTCGACACGGTGCAGCGCGAGCGCGTGTGACGAGACCTCCATCGCAACCGCTCGGATGCCGTCGTCACGCATGGCGGCGAGGATCTGTTGGAGGTCGGGGGCCTCGGGCGTCGTGCGTGCGCCCGTGAGCGTGCCGATGACACCGGTCGCGAGACCATGGCGTTCGAGGATGGCCTGGACCAGCCGAACCGTGGTGGTCTTGCCATTGGTGCCGGTGATGCCGATCACCGGAAGAGCGCGTGAAGGCTGACCGTGAAAGGTCGCGGCGAGCGGAGCCATCGCCATGCGGGTGTCGGGTACACGAACCTCGGGGACGCCGACCGAGAGCGGACGATCGCAGAGCAGTGCGACCGCTCCGGCCTTGACTGCATCGGACGCGAACCGATGGCCGTCGGTGGTTGCGCCACGAATGCAGCAGAAGAGCGAACCCGCGCGCACGCGACGTGAGTCATGGGTGATGTCGGTGATCATCGGGCCGTCATCACCCCTGGCCAGCGCTCGGTCGGCGGTGGCCGCTAGATCGCCTCCGGCGTCGATGAGCAACGGGCGGAGCAACGTGCTCATGGGGCGACGGTCGTGGTGGACCTGACCGTGGTCGTGGTGGCCTTCACGGTGCTCGTCGGCGCGATCGTTGTCGGTGCCTTCGGCGCGGTTGTCGTGGTGGTGGCCTTCGCGGTGGTCGTCGTGGCCTTCGGCGCGGTTGTCGTGGTGGTGGACGCAGGTGCGGGTGGACCGAGCACCGGCAGTGCTGCGGCCGACTCGACCTTCTGAGGCTGGGAACGCACGCGCTCTTTGTTACTCGTCGGCGTGGCCGCGTCGGCATCGGGTGGGAGGCGCAACTGGCGCACGGCGAACGAGGCGATCTCGCTGAAGACCGGCGCGGCGGTCGAACCACCGCTCGCGTTCTGGTTGGCGGGCTCGTCGATGACCACGATCATCGACAGCCCTGGGTCGGCGTTCGGGAGATAGCCGACGAAGCTCACCACGAGCTTGCGGGCCCCGGGGTAGCCGTAGCCGCCCCCTTCGAGCGCCTTCCACGCCGTACCCGTCTTGCCGGCCACGGTGTAGCCCGCGACCTGTGCCTTCTTTCCTGTGCCGTCGGCGACCACGGTGGACAGCATCTGCGTCATGCCGGCTGCACTGGAGTCCGACACGACCCGGGTGCCGGCGGCCACTGGCGCCGGCACGAACACGCCGCCTGCACCCTGGGTGCCCAGCACGTAGCGCTCCGGCACGCGGACCCCGTTGTTGGCGATCGCGTTGTACGCGCTCAGCATCTGCATCGGCGTCACCGACAGACCAAGGCCGTACGACATCGTGCGGAACGACACGTCGTCCCACTTGTTCAACGAGAGCAGCGTGCCTGCGGACTCGCCGGGGAACTGCAGGCTGGTCTTCTTGCCGAGCCCGAACTTGTCGAAGTAACTCCAGAGCCGTTCCTTGCCCAGATCCTGCGCCCAGGTGACCGTTCCGTTGTTCGACGAGACGCGAAGGATCTCTGTCGGGGTCATCACCTGGTCGGCCGAACGGCCCTCATCGGTGAAATCCATCTCGTAGGAGCCGATCCTGGCCGAGATGAGCCGCTCTTGATCAGGCGTCGCAAGCCCGTCGTTCAAAACACCAGAAAACGTCAGCGTCTTGTTGATTGAGCCTGGTTCGAAGGTCGACGTGACTGCCCGGTTGTCCGCCGACTCCCTGGCCGGTGCGCCGTCGTCGCGCACCACGTTCGCGTTCGCGAGGATCTCGCCCGTGCGGTAGTTCATGACCACGACAGACGCGCCCTTCGCCTGTTGCTCGTCGACGACCCGCTTGAGGATCTTCTCGGTCTCGTACTGCAATCCACGATCGATCGAGAGCACAAGGCTCGTACCCGGTGTCGCGGCGAAGACCTGTTGTTGGCCGCCGGGGATCGTGCGATTGCGCGTACCGCGCTCGGAAACGACCTCCCCGTCCGTGCCGTCCAAGGTGTCCTGGTACTGCTTCTCGAGGCCGGAGACGCCGTTGCCGTCGATGTCGGTGCGACCGAGGAGCGAGAGCGCGAGTTCGTTGCCGGACGGGTTGAACCGCCTCGCTTCGTCGACGGTGGAGATGAAATCCCATTTCTGCGCGACTCGCAGCGCTTCGACGTGCGCGGCGGTGTCGGCGTCGACCTGGCGTGCGAGGTACACGAACCACTTGCCGCTCGAGAGTTGCCCGCTGAGGACCGCCGGATCCTTCTGCAGGATCGGCGCGAGCAGGTTCGCAACGCCGGCGGGGTCGGCCACGGCACGGGCGTCGGCGATGATCGTCGTCGCGGGGACCGACATCGCGAGCTCGACACCATTTCGATCGAAGATCGAGCCCCGCTCGGCGGGGATCTTCACCTCGGCCAGACGTTGCGCTCGCGCTTCCTCGTTGGCCTCCTGCAATTTGGGCGATGGAGCGATCTGCAGCGATGCAGCGCGGAAGATCAGCGCGGCGAAGCCCACGAACGTCAGCACCCACAACGCAGCGAAACGACCGCGGGCCCGACCACTGTGCGCGCGCCGGGTCCGGGCTGCGGCACGACGATCCTTGAGCGACGCATGATGGCGGGGGTTCACTTCGCCCCAGTCGGGGTCGCGACCGCGGTCGACGCCGTGGAGGTGAAGGTAGCCGCCGTCGTGGACTTGGCCTTCGCCGTGGACTTCGCGATCACCGGCGGGGGTACGACCGTTCCCGGGATCACCGAGGCCAAGAACTTACGATCATCGGGCGACACCATCCCTTGGCCGCCGGCCGCGACCATGATTCGTGCCGGCGCGCCGAGTTGGGCGACCTGCAGACGAAGTTGCATTTCGCGGGCCTGCTCCTGTTCGATCCGGGTGTCGAACTGGTCGAGGCGCAACTGACCCTGGACGAGCACCGAGTGAAATGCCGCGAGCCCGAGCATCGAGCCAAACACCAGTCCGACCATCGACATGCCGGCGATGCGCAGGCGCCGTCGCGACCGCCGCGCCTCGACGATCTCGAGACTCGCCCGCTTGTCACGCTCCACCCGTGCTGGCTGCACCGCGACCGCAGCCGCGGCGGATGCCCCCGACCGACCGCCCGACGCCGCAGCGCGTCCTCGGGCGGCGGTGCTCGTCGCACGAGCGCGCGATGCAGCGCCTGCGGCGCGAGGCGTAGGTCGGGGCGAGGTTCGTGGTCGGCGCTGATCGGTCACGATGCCGTCGCCAACTTCTCGATGGAACGGAGACGAGCGCTCTCGGCTCGCGGGTTGCGCTCGATCTCGATCGCGCTCGGTGTGCGCGCTCCGCGCGTCAGTAATCGCACGAGTCGCGGTGCACCACATGCGCACGGGAGACGAGGCGGGCACGTACATCCACCGTTCTCCGCGAATCGGAAGCGGTCCTTGACGATGCGGTCCTCACCCGAGTGGTACGCGAGCACGGCACCGCGCCCACCGGGGACCAACAAGGCAATTGCGTCGTCGAGCGCATCGGGAAGGATCTCGAGTTCCTGGTTCACCGCGATGCGCAAGGCCTGGAAAGTGCGCTTTGCGGGATGGCCGCCGCGTCGCCGGGCCGCCGCGGGGATTGCGTCGCGGACGATCTCGGCCAGGTCGGTCGTGAGTGCGATCGGGCGCGATCGGACGATGGCGCCGGCGACGCGGCCGGCGAACCGTTCATCGCCGTAGTCACGCAGGATTCTCGCCAACTCGGTCTCGCTCGCGGTGTTCACCAACGTCGCGGCGTCGCGCGACGCCGAAGGGTCCATGCGCATGTCGAGCGGGCCTTCGGACCGATAGCTGAAACCGCGCTCGGCCCGGTCGAGCTGAGGTGAGCTGACCCCGAGGTCGAAGAGGAACCCGGCGATGGCGTCGACGCCGATTGCCGCGAGCTGCTCGGTCATCTGGTCGAAGCGCGCCCGGAGCAGGACGACCCGGTCGCCGAAGGGCGCCAGGCGTTCGGCCGCGGCGTCGAGCGCCGCAGGATCTTGGTCGAGGCCCACGATCGACATGCCGGCGTGCGCCTCGAGGAGTGCTCGGGTGTGGCCACCGCCGCCGACGGTGGCGTCGACCACCACGCCGCCGGTCAAGGGCTCGAACACGGCGAGCACCTCGGCGAGCATCACCGGTTCGTGCTGGAATCCTGCGTTGGGTCGTGCGTTGCCGCGGCCGCCTTCGCGTTCACCGATGCCTGCGGACCCGACGAAGCTCGGGTCGCCGGGCCTCCGGGGGTCGCTCGGGTGGTCGGTCATGCTCGTTGTCCACCGGCCGCGGTCCGGGCGCGCCGAAGCACACCTGGTGGCACCAGAGATCCTCGGCCATCTGCAGTCCCCCGATCGCCAGACGCACGTCGGGATTTCTCCCCCGATCGGGCTCGACGGCAAGCGGGCGGAGTAGGGGCCTTCCATCGTGTCGATCGAGAGACTGCAGATGAACGAGCTGCTGGCAGCGTGCGGTGGTCTCCTCTCTTCAGGGAAGCGGGGCGGGTACGGGTCGGCGTGGGCTACACGCCCCGGCCATTCGCGAAGACCGTCACCGCGGAATCGGTGAACGAATCACTCGCCAACTGCCAGGACGCCGCACTCCAGATTTCGACGTGGTCGTAGACACCGGTCACGACCACCTCGTTCTCGAGCGCTGCGAAAGATCGCAACCGGGGAGGTAGGACGATGCGCCCTTGCGCATCGAGCTCGACTTCCTCGGCCGACGTCGATGCACCCACCAGGGCAGCCCGCTCGAGCTCGCCTGCTCGGACCTGCTCCCGCATGTGCGAGAGCATCTCTTCGAAGACATCCGTCGGGAACAGAGCCAGACAACCGGCATGGGGGGTCAGATAGCCACCCATGGGGAGCTTCGCGCGGTGCTTCGGCGGCAGGAC
>WLNW01000209.1 GCA_009699605.1 Actinomycetota bacterium
GTGCATCTGACCGCCGCGGACGCTGCCCCGTTCGAGTTGCACGCCGACGAGGACCATCTGGCACGCAACCGGATGAAAACCCATGCCGCAGTCGGTGTGCAGCGGCAAGTCGGTCAGGCCTTCGGTAGCACCCGGGTGCTTGATGATGATCTTGGTGCCCTCGTTGCGGTCGAGGTTCGGCTCGAGCGCAACTTCGCCGCTCGCGGTGACGAACGCCCGGACCCGTGGATCGTCGTGCAGGTCGGTGATGAGCGCCGAGCCGAGCGCGCCGTACTTCAGCTGGCAGACGACCGGGTCGCCGGCAGGTGTTTTCGTCCACCACGAGCGCAGGTCGTCGGGGCGGGCGAGGGTCACGAGTCGGTCGACCTCGGCCCCGAGCTCGTGGACCTCTGCAGGGTCGAACACACCACGCACGTGCAGGTACCCGGTGGTCTGCAAGAAGTGTGCGAGGTCGGCCGGGTCGTCGTCGAGCGTGAACGAACGTGCGAGATCGAGTGGTGCGCCGTGGCGGTCGAGGAACTGACGCTTCGGGTCGTACACGGGGCGACCGTGGAACAACGCACGCAGTACCGGCTCCCAGCGACACAGGTCAGTGAAGTCCCCGGCGTCGAAGCGCGGGTTCGCGTTGTAGAGAACGCCGTAGCGGGTCAACCGCTCCGTGACGAACGATTCCCAATCGGCGGCACCGAGTGCGACGATCGTCTCGGCACCGACGGTGCCGGGCGTGATGTCGACCGTGTCGCCGGCGCCCGAGAACGTGTAGGCGCGACCGTCGTCGATGACGAACGCGAGAGGGCCCAGCTCGCCCACGTGCGGCGCCGCCATGCGGCGTCCCTCGACGTTGTCGAGCAAGGACTGATGGAAGTGGTCGAAGTCGATGGTGGTGCTCATGGTCAACTCCAGCGGTCTTCGCCGGTGCCGAACCCCGAAGGAGCAGACGCAGGCGATGAGAAAGGCGGGTTGGGCAGACGCACGATTTCGCGAGACGCGAGCAGGGCGTGGTAGCCGGGCTTGTCGGCCGGCAGCGGGGTGACGTCGTCGAGCCAGGTTTCGAAAAGCAGGCAACCGATGGTCTCGTCGGCGAACAACGGACCGAAGGAGGCGCCTTCTTCGAGCACAATGAGCGTCTTTGGCGGACACTCGTACGCGCCCACGTTCAGTGTGCCCTCGAGGACGTAGATCAGATGGTCGCTGCTGTGGCCATGGCGTTCGAGGATGATGCCGGGGTCGTACCGCCCAATCACCACCATGCGCTGCCCGTTCCACTCGAGGAACTTCTCGCGGACACTGTGGCGCTCGACAACACCGGCGACGGTGTGCTCTTGGGCGATGACCTCGGTGAACGGCACCGCCTCGTCGTGCACGATGGCCAGGCGGGGGCAGCGGTTGTGCGGCCGGCCGCTGGCGAGGACGTCGGTGCGGGCCACCTCGACCCCGTCGACGGTCACGATCGTGTACGGCTCGGACTGTTCGCTCACCGGATCCCCCATGGCCCGACGTTAGCGGGCAAGATGTGGCTGTTGCGGACCGCGAGCGTGCACCGCCGGGTACGAACAGGACATCCGATGAGTCTGCTCCCCGCACTCGACGGCGCGTTCGGCGATCGCCACGACGCGGTGCGCGTCGCAGGCGAGTCGACAAGCTGGTCGGTGCTCGCAGCTCGCGCCATCGACCTCGCGTCGGCGGTGGAGGGCGCCGGGGTCGTGGCCGTTGCCGCTGCGCCAACGCTCGACACGGTGGTCGCCGTGGCCGCAGCGCTGCGCGCCCGCGTCGCCGTGGTGCCGATACCGATCGACGCAGGCCCCGACGAGCGCTCACACATCCTCCGCGATTCGGGTGCCGCCTGCTTCCTGGGTTCGCATCCGTGGGACGACGTGGCCATCGAATCCATCCCGCTGCGCGCCGCGACCGCTCCGATGCGGAGCATGCACGCAATCGGCGCGGCCGACCCGGACCCCGACGACGAGGCCGTCGCGATGATCATGTACACGTCGGGCACGACTGGCCCGCCGAAGGGGGTACTCGTGTCGCGCCGCGCGATCGCGCTCGGCCTCGACGCGCTTGCCGACGCGTGGGCCTGGACAAGCGATGACACGCTGGCCCATGGACTCCCACTGTTCCACGTGCACGGGCTTATCCTCGGGGTGCTCGGCCCGCTGCGACTCGGTTCGGCGCTCGTGCACACCGGCCGGCCGACGCCAGGCGCATACGCCGAGGCGAACGCATCGCTGTACTTCGGAGTGCCGACCGTGTGGTCGCGCATCGTCGCCGAGCCAGCCGCGGCGCGTTCGCTCCGCGGTGCCCGCCTTTTGGTCTCCGGAAGCGCGGCGCTGCCGGCACCGGTGTTTGAAGGAATCGCATCGTTGTGCGGGCAACGTCCCATCGAGCGATACGGCATGACCGAGTCGCTCATAACGCTCAGCACTCGTGCCGACGGCGAGCGACGCCCCGGCTCGGTGGGTACCACGCTGCCCGGCGTGACGACGCGCTGCATCGACGAGGCCGGCGAGCCGCTGGTGCCCGATGGCGAGTCTGTAGGTGCGCTGGAGGTGCGCGCGGCATCCCTGTTCACCGGCTATCTGAACCAACCTGCGACCACCGCCGGGTGCTTCACCGACGATGGCTGGTTCCGCACGGGTGACGCGGCAACCATCGGTGCCGACGGCTTCCACCGCATCGTCGGCCGGCAGTCGACCGACCTCATCAAGACCGGTGGTTTTCGCGTCGGTGCGGGCGAGGTCGAAGGCGCGCTGCTGGCCCACCCGGCGGTGCGCGAGGCCGCGGTCATCGGCGTCCCCGATACCGACCTCGGTCAGCGCATCGTGGCGTTCGTCGTTGGCGACGGCCTGACCACAATCGACCTGGGTGCCTTCGTCGCCTGTCGCCTGTCCCAGCACAAGCGGCCGCGACGCGTGCACATAGTCGATGCGTTGCCCCGCAACGCCATGGGAAAGATCCAGAAGACGAAGCTGACCGAGCCCTGAGGGGAAGGCGACACCGTGCAGTTCACGATCGAAGACGATCACACCGCGATACGCGAGGGTGTGCGGCGGGTCTGTCGAGACTTCGACGACACCTACTGGCGGTCGTGCGACGCCGACCATCGATTTCCGTGGGACTTCTATCGGGCGATGGCCACAGGGGGCTGGATCGGCATCGCGATACCCGAGCAGTTCGGCGGCGGCGGGCGCGGCATCACTGAGGCGTCGATCGTTCTCGAGGAGGTTGCCGCGTCGGGCGCGGCCATGAACGGCTGCAGCGCCATGCACCTGTCGGTGTTCGGTATGAACCCGGTGGTGAAGTACGGCAGCGACGCAATGCGGGAGCGATATCTCCCGCAGGTGGCCCGGGGCGACCTCCACGTTGCGTTCGGGGTCACCGAGCCCGACTCCGGGACCGATACCTCCTCGATCACCACGCGGGCGCGGCGCGAAGGCGACCACTATCTCGTGCGCGGCCAAAAGGTCTGGACCACGAAGGCCCAGGACTGCGAGAAGGTCCTCCTGCTCGTGCGCACGACGCCGCTCGAGGAGTGCGCGAAGCGCACCGACGGCATGACGTTGCTCCTGGCCGATCTGCAGCGCCCCGAGGTTGACATCACGCCCATCGCAAAGGTCGGCCGCAACGCGGTGGCGTCGTGCGAGGTGCGCTACGACGACTTGCCGGTGCATGTCAACGACCGCGTGGGCGAGGAAGGCAAGGGGTTCACCTACCTGCTCGACGGCCTCAACCCCGAGCGGATCCTCGTTGCCGCCGAAGCGCTCGGAATCGGCCGGGTGTCGATCGCGCGTGCCGTGGCCTACGCGAACGAGCGACATGTGTTCGGCCGGCCGATTGGGAAGAACCAGGGGATCGCGTTCCCACTCGCCGAAGCACACATGCGCCTCGATGCCGCAGAGCTCGTGATCCGCGAGGCGGCGTGGCGCTACGACAACGGCCTACCGTGCGGCCGGCACGCCAACACGGCCAAGTTCCTCGCGGCTGCCGCGGGCCATGACGCGGCCGACCGGGCCATGCAAACCATGGGTGGCTTCGGGTACGCACGCGAGTACGACGTCGAGCGGTACTGGACCGAGTCGCGACTCATGAAGATCGCGCCGATCTCCCAGGAGATGATCCTGAACTACATCAGCGAGCACGTCCTCGGCCTGCCTCGCTCGTACTGAGTGGTGCGGTGGCGGGCGCTACATCGGCATCCATTCGGGGTCGCGTCGACGTTGGTCCACAAATGGAGTGGTGACCGCCCTCGTGCGCAACGGTCGCATGGGAGCTTTGCCACTACATTGACGCCCGTCCGAGACGGGGGAGCCAACGATGACGAGACAGGCCGAAGGGCGCGTGGCGTTGATCACCGGTGCCAGCAGGGGCATCGGGCAGGCGGTCGCCGTGCGACTTGCGGCCGAGGGCGCAACAGTCGCACTGATCGGACGCGGGGACAACCGCAGCACCAATCTGGCCGGCTCGCTCGACGAGACCGTCGAGATGATTCGCTGCGTCTCGGACCAGCCGGCCATCGTCGTGCGCGCCGACATCGCCGATACGTCCGCGGACAAGCGTGAGCTCGTGGCCGATGTGGCCCGCCGCGCAGGAGCTGTCCCCGATGTGCTCGTGCACTCCGCCGCAGCGCCGCGCGAGTTCGGCGGAGGAAATCCCTCGGTCCCGTTCGCCGATCTGTCGCGCGACTTCTTCCAGCGCACCGTCGACGTGAACGTCTGGGCGTTCTGGTCGCTCGCCCAGGCCATGATCCCGGGAATGCGTGAGCGTGGCGCCGGGTGGATCCTCGCGATCTCCTCGGTTCAGGCCGCACCGCGCCCGTCCCCGGTCACCACTGCACCGGCCGCCATGGGCGGTAGCTGCGCATACGGCGGCACCAAAGCGTTCCTCGATCGCATCGTCACCGGCGCGGCCCAGGAGCTCTATGTCGACAACATCGCCGTGAACGCCCTCGCGCCGACCGGGCCCGTGAAGACGCCGTTGTCGTCGACCGTCGTCGCCGACCCACCCGGCGGCTGGGAGCCCATGGAGACCATGGTCGAGGCGGCGCTTGCGTTGTGCACCGGCGACCCCCGGGTGCTCACCAGCCGCGTCGCTTACAGCGTGCCGCTGCTCACCGAGCTCGGCCGACGGGTCGCGTCGCTCGACGGCTCGACCGACCATGCGGGTTGGCAGCCCGGA
>WLNW01000021.1 GCA_009699605.1 Actinomycetota bacterium
CGTGTCGAGCACGCGCACTTTGAAGTCGGTGAGGCTGATGCGATCGAGCGCGGGGAACCGCGAGCCGATGGCGGTGCGCAGCGCGGCATCGAGCGCGTTCACGGGGCCGTTGCCTTCGCCGATGGCCACGAGGCGTTCCTCGCCGAGCCACAGCTTCACCGTTGCTTCGGTCTCGACATCGAGAGCGTCCCCGTGGGCGCCGGGGCCGTTGCCCGCGCGATGACGCACCAAGACCTTGTAGGACTCGAGCGAGAAGTACGACTGCTCCCACCCCGACGCGCGGCGCATCAGCAGCTCGAGCGACGCGTCGGCGGCCTCGAAGTGATACCCCTCGTGCTCGAGCCGCTTCAGCTGGTCGACCACGTCGCCGAGCACCTTGCCGTCGAGCTCGAGGCCGAGTTCTTGGGCCTTCAGCTCGAGAGTGGACCGACCCGACATCTCGCTCACGAGGAAGCGGGTGCCGTTACCCACGAGCGACGGATCGATGTGCTCGTACGCGTCCTTGCGGCGCGAGATCGCGCTCGTGTGCAGCCCGGCCTTGTGCGCGAACGCCGACGAACCCACATAGGGCTGTTGTGGATCGACGGTGAAGTTCACGATCTCGGCGATGTGGTGCGCAACGCTGGTGAGCCGCGCCAGGCGCCCTTCGGGCAGGGTTGCGATGCCCATCTTCAACGACAGGTTCGCGATGATCGGCACGAGGTCGCAGTTCCCCACCCGCTCGCCGTAGCCGTTGATGGTGCCCTGCACCTGGGTGGCCCCGGCGCGCACCGCGCCGAGCGCATTGGCCACACCGCAACCCGTGTCGTTGTGGAGGTGGATACCGATGGGTGTGTCGCCGAGGTGATCGACCACCTCGCCGACGACCCGTTCGACGTCGAAGGGCAAGGATCCCCCGTTGGTGTCGCACAGCACGAGGCAATCGACGCCGGCCATGGCCGCGCCTTCGAGCACCCGGAGCGAGAACTCTGGGTTGTTGCGATAGCCGTCGAAGAAGTGCTCGGCGTCGAAGAACACGCGGAGGCCGGCCTGCTTCAAGAAGGCGATGGACTCGGCCACCATGGCCACGCCCTCGTCGAGGGTGGTGCGCAGTGCTTCGAGCACGTGGTAGTCCCACGCCTTGCCCACGATGCACACCGTGGACGTGCCGGCCTCGACGAGATTGCGCAGCGTGGCGTCGTCGTCGACCTTGCCCTTGACGCGCCGGGTCGACCCGAAGGCCACCAACGTCGACGTCTGGAGCTTCAGTTCGGTGCGGGCACGGCGGAAGAACTCCTCGTCCTTCGGATTCGCGCCGGGCCATCCGCCTTCGATGTAGTGGACGCCGAGGTGGTCGAGTTGCTCGGCGATGCGCAGCTTGTCCCCGACGGTGAGCGAGATGCCCTCGAGCTGGCTCCCGTCGCGCAACGTGGTGTCGAAGATGTCGACCCGCGTCGGAGTACGGGCGCCGCCGTTCGAACGTGTCGTGTTCATGCGAGCTCGCACCAGTGCGCGTACTCGGGGAGCTCGCGGCGGACCGCCTTGGCGTACGTCTCGGCGATGGCTTTGGTCTTGGGCCCGGGGCAGGGCACCGCGCGGTCGTCGACGGAGTTCACCGAGCTGACCTCGGCCGCCGTGCCGCATACGAAGATCTCGTCGGCGATGTACAGATCGCTGCGAGCGATGTCGCCCACGGTGACCTCGATACCGAGGTCGCGGGCGATGGTCGCGACGGAGCTCTGCGTGATGCCCTCGAGTGCGCCCGAAGACAGCGGCGGGGTGATGAGCTTGCCGCCTCGCGACACGAAGATGTTCTCGCCTGTGCACTCCGACACCAGACCGGCGCGGTTCAACATGATGCCTTCGTCATAGCCCGCCTTCAGGGCCTCGACCTTGGCGAGCGACGAGTTGACGTAGTTGCCGGTCGTCTTCGCGGCCGGCGGCATGGTGTTGTGATCGTGGCGGGTCCAGGAGCTGATCTTCATGCGCACGCCCTTGGTGACGGCGTCATCTCCGAGGTACGCACCCCAGGTCCAGCAGGCGATGGCCACATCGACCTTGCAGGGCAGGGTATTGAGCCCCATCTCGCCGTAGCCGTAGTACGCGATCGGCCGCACGTAGCAGCTGGGCAAGCCGGTGGAGCGCACGGTCTCCTTGGTCGCGTCGATGATCTCTTCGACGGTGTACGGCATGTCCATCATGAGGATCTTCGCCGAGTTGAAGAGCCGCTCGATGTGCTCAGTGAGCCGGAAGATCGCCGGCCCGTTCGCGGTCTCGTAGGCACGGATGCCTTCGAACACCCCAGTGCCGTAGTGCAGCGTGTGCGTGAGCACGTGCACCTGCGCGTCGGCCCAGTCGACGAGCTTGCCGTTCATCCAGATCTTCGGGGTGGCGGGGATTGGCATGTGGATCGTTTCCCTGTTCTTGGATCAGACGCGCGCGGCGAGGATGTCGCCGACCTCGGTGGTGGAGCCGCTCACGGGTTGACTGCACGCGGCGCGGATGCGGGCGGCCGCGTCGGCCTCGCCCAGGAATTCGAGCATCATCGCGCCGGACAAGATGGCCGCGATGGGATTGGCCTTGTTCTGGCCGGTGATGTCGGGGGCCGATCCGTGAACCGGCTCGAACATCGAGGGACCCGTGCGCGACGGGTTCAGGTTGCCCGAAGACGCCTGGCCGATGCCGCCGCTGATGGCGCCTCCGAGGTCGGTGAGGATGTCACCGAAGAGGTTGTCGGTGACGATCACGTCGTAGCGCTGCGGGCTGTCGACGAAATAGATGCACGCCGCGTCGACGTGGTTGTAAGCGGTCGCGACGTCGGGGTACTCGAGCGCGACCTCGTTGAACGTGCGCTCCCACAGGTCGCCGGCGAAGGTGAGCACGTTGGTCTTGTGCACGAGCGTGCAGTGCTTGCGACGCTCACGTGCGAGATCGAACGCATAGCGAACGCAACGTTCGACACCGCGGCGGGTGTTCACCGAACCCTGCGTCGCGATCTCGTGCGGCGTGCCCTTGCGCAGGAAGCCGCCCTCGCCCGCATAGGTGCCTTCGGTGTTCTCCCGGATCACCTCGAAGTCGACGTTGTTGGCCGGGAAGTTGAACGGGCGACGGTTGACGTAGAGATCGAGATCGAAGCGCATCTTGAGCAACAACCCGCGCTCGATGACGCCCGGAGGCACATCGGGCGTGCCGACCGCGCCGAGGAAAAGCGCGTCGAGACCGCGCCATTCGTCGACGACGGAATCGGGAAGGATCGTTCCGTCACGCAGGAACCGGACTCCCCCGAGGTCGTAGTCGACCGTGTCGAGTTGCACGCCCGTGGCCGCGATGACCTTGAGGCCCTCGCGAATGACGTCCGGCCCGATGCCGTCGCCGCCGATGATGCCGACCTTGTACCCCACGATGCTCCTTCTCCGGACCGCCAGTACGTGCCCCAGAAACAGAAAACCGCCCACCGGGGTGGACGGTCGGTAGTGGGCACGCCGGCGGGCGTGCGCTACGGAATGCTCGCGACGGGCGTTGCGACGGAGTGCACAATAATGAAGTCTACGCCCTCGTCGGCAGCAGCCTCAACCCAGGGCGAATGGGGCGGCACGGCCTCACCTGGTGGCTAGCCTCTGCAGATGGCCGAAGTCCAGCGACTCTCCCAAACCGCATACGAGCGCCTCAAGGCCGACCACGACGACCTCACCACCCGTGGGCGAATCGACATTGCCCGCAAGATCGAGACCGCCCGCGAGATGGGCGACCTCTCCGAGAACGGCGACTATCACGCCGCAAAGGAGGAGCAGGGCAAGATGGAAGGCCGCATCGCGCTGCTCAAGATGCTCCTGCGCGACGTCGAGATCGTCGACAACATCAGCGGTGACACCGTCGACGCCGGCTGCGTGGTCGGCATCCGCTACCAGGGCGACGCCGAGGACGAAGTCGAGAAGTACCTCTACGGCTCGATCGAGGAACGGCGCGAAGGGCTCACCGTGATGTCGCCGGGCTCACCCCTCGGCGAGGCGCTGTTCGGCGCAAAGGTCGGCCATGTCGTCAAATATCTCGCGCCCGGCGGCGAGTCGTCCGTCGAAGTCGTGAGTATCGAGGCGTGACCCGACGGTGACCTTCCCTGCGTCGAACGCATGGCGACCCACGCTGCCCGCGTCGCGCACTGTGCACCTCGGCGAGCGGGGTGATCTCGTGGTGCGCGAAGTGGCGGGGCCTCCGGGTGCGCCCGTGCTGATCCTGTTGCACGGCTGGACCGTCACCTCCGACCTGAACTGGTACCCGGTGTTCGACGCGCTCGGCGAGCATTACCGGGTGTTCGCGTTCGACCACCGCGGCCACGGTGCCGGGTTACGCACCCGAGGTCGCTTCCGTCTCGACGACTGTGCCGACGATGTCGTGGCCGTGGCCGATGCGCTCGGCATCGAACGCTTCACCGCCGTCGGCTACTCGATGGGCGGGCCCATCGCCATGCTCACCTGGTTGCGACACCGCGAGCGCGTCGATGCACTGGTGCTGTACGCGACCGGCTGCCGCTTCGCCGACGAGCGCGTCATGCGCGCGCAGCTGGCCATGTTCCGCCCGGTCTCGTGGATTGCCCGAGCGTTGCCGCGACGCATGGGCCGACCGATGTTCGACAAGGTCGTCGGGTTGCGCACCAAGAACCGCGGCCTCGAGCAGTGGATCATCGACGAACTTGGTCGCGGCGACCTGCGCCTCGTGGCCGAAGCGGGCACCGCGCTCCGCCGTTTCGACAGTCGCGGTTGGGCCACCGCAATCGGCGTGCCCGTGAGCGTGGTGGTGGTCGACCAGGACATGGTGCTGCCCACTCGTCTGCAGAACGAGCTCGTGACGTCGTTGCGCGAACCGCACACGTTCCACATCACCGGCGATCACGACGTGTGTGTGCGCGACCCCGAGGCATTCACGGCCACGCTGCTCGCCGCGTGCGAGGCCGCCTCACCCACGTTCCAACGCACGGTCGGCCCATGAGCAAACGGCGCCCGGTGATCGAGGACGAGTTCACCATCCGTCGCCCGCGCTGGATCGCACCGGTCGCAATCCTCGGCATGTTGCTGCTGTTCCTGGGCATTGCGATGAGCATGCTGTCGAACAACGGCGCGGACCCACTCCCGGTTCGCATCACGGGCACCACCATCGTGGGCACCACCGTGGCCCCTACGACGACCACGCCCTGACGTCTCGCGGTCAGCCGCCGCGCTCACGAGCCCCGCAGCGCCTGCTCGACCCGACGCGCCGCAGCCATCACCGCGGGGCCGTACTTCGTCCCCGGCTGTCGGGTGAGTCGCTCGATCGGTCCCGACACGCCGACCGCGGCGATCACCCGGTCGCCATCGAACACCGGAGCGCTCACCGAGGCCACGCCGGCCTCGCGCTGGCCGACCGACTCGGCCCATCCGCGCGCGAGCGCGGTGGGATCGCCCAGCAGCACCGCACCCGCCGAGCCGAACTCGAGGGGCAGCGACGCGCCGGCATCGACGATGGTGCGCAATCCGTGAGGGGATTCGAGCGACGCAAGACAGATCCGCCGGTCGCCCTCGCGCACGTAAAGCTGCGCGCTCTCGCCGGTGGCGTCGCGCAGCGCGGCGAGCGCAGGACCCGCGGCATCGCGAAAGGGGTAGGCCGCAGAGGCCGCACGGCCGAGCGCGATGGCGCGCGGACCCAGGCGGAACCGGCCGTCCTCGTCGCGGCGCAACATGCCGTGCACCTCGAGGGCAACGGCCAGCCGGTGCGCAGTTGGACGGGCGATGCCGGTGGCCGCGACGAGGCCGGCTAGCGCGAGCGGCTCGGCCTCCACCGCGGAAAGCAGCACCAAGGCCTTGTCGAGGACGCCGACATCGCTTACCCTGGGTTCCATAAAACGAGATTGTCGTCTCACATAATGAGATAGTCAAGCACGACGCGGCCACGACCGGGGAGACCCCATGGCGAACACGAGCAATGCGAAGACGCTGAGCGAGAAGGTCTGGGACCGCCACGTCGTCCACGCCGCACCGGGTGAGCCCGACCTGCTCTACATCGATCTGCACCTCGTGCACGAGGTCACGTCACCGCAGGCGTTCGACGGCCTGCGCGTCGCCGGGCGCCCGGTACGCCGGCCCGACCTCACGGTCGCCACCGAGGACCACAACGTCCCCACCGCCGACATCGACCAGCCCATCGCTGATCCGATCAGCCGCAAGCAGGTCGACGTGTTGCGGGCGAACACCAAGTCGTTCGGGGTGCGCAACTTCCCCATGGGCGATCCGGGCCAGGGCATCGTGCACGTGATCGGCCCCGAGAAGGGCCTCACGCAACCGGGGATGACCATCGTGTGCGGCGATTCGCACACCGCGACCCACGGTGCGTTCGGCGCGCTGGCCTTCGGCATCGGCACCAGCGAGGTCGAGCACGTCCTCGCGACGCAGACTCTGCCGCAGATCAAGCCGGGCACCATGGCCATCACGGTCGACGGCACGCTGCCCGCAGGGTCGACGCCCAAGGACGTGGTGCTGGCGATCATCGGTCGCATCGGTACCGGCGGCGGAATCGGCTCCGTGCTCGAGTACCGCGGGTCGGTGTTCCGCGAGATGTCGATGGAAGGCCGCATGACGGTCTGCAACATGTCGATCGAGGCGGGCGCACGGGCCGGCCTCGTCGCCCCCGACGACATCACCTTCGCTTACCTCGAGGGCCGCGAGCACGCACCCAAAGGCAAGAACTGGGAGCTCGCACTCGACGACTGGCGGATGCTCGCCACCGATGCCGACGCCTCGTTCGACAAGGAGGTCGTGTTCGACGCGGCGCTCATCCGCCCGCACGTCTCGTGGGGCACGAACCCGGCGCAGGTGATGCCGCTGGACGGTTCCATCCCCTCGCCCGACGACTTTGCCGACGCCGGCGATCGCGATGCCGCGGCACGTGCGCTCGCCTACATGGGCCTCACCGCCGGCACACCGATGAAGCAGGTCAAGGTCGACACCGTGTTCATCGGCTCGTGCACGAACAGCCGCATCGAGGATCTGCGCGCCGCTGCCGCAGTGGCCGACGGCCGCAAGGTCGCGTCCGGGATGCGCACGTTCGTCGTACCCGGCTCCTGGCTCGTCAAGCAACAAGCAGAGCGTGAAGGCCTCGACAAGATCTTCATCGCCGCCGGCTTCGACTGGCGCATGCCCGGGTGCTCGATGTGTCTCGCCATGAACCCCGACAAGCTGTCGCCCGGCGAACGCTGCGCATCGACCAGCAACCGCAACTTCGAAGGACGCCAAGGTCGCGGCGGACGCACCCACCTCGTGTCGCCGGCGGTGGCCGCAGCCACCGCTATCGCCGGCACCTTTGCCACCCCCGACGATCTGTAGAAGAGGACCATCATGAAAGCAGTACGCATCGTGTCGGGGCGAGCGGTTCCCTTGAACCGGAGCGACGTCGACACCGATCAGATCATCCCGAGCGATTGGCTCAAGCGCGTCGAGCGCACGGGCTTCGGCAAGGGCCTGTTCAGCGAATGGCGCGACGACCGCAGCTTCGTGCTCAACGACGAGCGCTTCTTCGACGCGAACATCCTCGTGGCCGGCCCGAACTTCGGCACCGGCTCATCGCGCGAGCACGCGGTGTGGGCCATCATGGACTACGGCTTCGATGTCGTGATCTCGTCTCGTTTCGCCGACATCTTCCGCAACAACTGCACGAAGAACGGCCTCGTTCCGGTGACGGTGCCCGTCGCCATCGCCGAGCAACTGCTCGCCGCCGTCGAAGCCGACCCAAGCCTCGAGATCACCGTCGACATGGAGCGCCTGCTGCTCGAGGTGCCGGCGCTGGGCATCAGCCAGCCGTTCCCCTTCGATGCCGCGACTCAAGAGCGCTTCCTCGAGGGGCTCGACGACATCGGCATCACGATGCGCCATGTCGACGCGATCACTGCGTACGAGAAGACCCGCCCGGCCTGGCTGCCCACGGTGAACGCACCCGCCGCGTCCTAAGCAAAGGTTTTTCGCACAGCGGGAACCAGCGTGTTCCGGTGATCGTCCGAAAGAGCATCAGTCGCTCTGAGGGGCGTCGTCGGAGGTTCTCGTCATGCGCAAGACCATCGCAGTTGCGGCTGCACTCTCCATCACCCTTGGTGCGTGCAGCTCGCACTCGTCCCCGAAACCCGAGGCGTCGCCCGACGTTTCAGCGCGCATCGATCGCATCCGCAGCCAAGGGGTCAACGGCACCACGGTGTTCGCCTCCTTCCTGAAGCCCGTGGGTGATTGCGACGCTCTGCTCGCCCACATCCATGCTGAAGCCGCAGCGCGGGTGGGTCCATACGGCCTCCCGGGCTACGGAAACCGATTCGGTGGCGACGCGACGTTCGCGGCCACGGGTACCAGGGCGGCGGCGAGCACTGGAGCGACAAGCACCGCCGCCGCACCAGCTGGACGCGAGGGCAATGCCGACGGTGGTTCGTCCACCCCATTCTCGGGCACGAACAACCAGGAGGACGGGGTCGACGAACCCGACATCGTCAAGACCGACGGTCGGCGGATCGTGACGCTCACCCGCAACCGACTGAACGTCGTCGAGGTCAACGGCGGCACGTCGGGCACCGTGCGCACCGTCGCCGTTGGCGACGATACCTTCACCCCGAGCGAGGTCTTGATCCTCGGTGACCGCGCACTGATCTTCGGTACCGGCTACGACCCGAATAGCGGCGGCGGCGGCATCAGCCCGATGCCCGCCGGTCGGGTCGGTTCGGTGGGCATGCCGTACTACGGAGGCAACGCCGCAACGGTCACCGAGGTAAACCTGTCGGGCACCGGTACACCGCAGGTCGGTTCCACGTTGCGGGTCGACGGGGCATATCTCACCGGTCGGATGGTCGACTCGGCCGTGCGCATGGTCGTGCGCAGCGAACCTCGCGACCTCGAATTCGTGACCCCGCAGAACAAGAGCGGCGAAGATCGCGCCCGCAAGTCGAACGAAGCGGTCGTGCTCGACTCGACGATCGACGATTGGCTTCCGAGTTACACGTTGCTCGACGCCAAGGGCACCAAGGTCGCCAGCGGACTTCTGACCGATTGCGCACGCGTCGACGCGCCCACAGAGTTCGCGGGCTTCGGTTCATTATCGGTGCTCACGTTCGACGCGTCGAAGCCGCTCACCGACGGCGACGCCGTCACGATCCTCGCCGGCGGCCAGACCGTGTACGCGTCCGACGCGAACCTCTACGTCGCGACCGAAACATGGATCGACCCCGAGCAGCAATCGACCACCACCCGACTCGCGGATTGGGAGCGCAACTTCTCCACGTCGGTGCACCAGTTCTCGATCGATGGCACGAAGCCGGCCACGTATCTCGCGTCCGGAACGGTGCCCGGCCATCTCCTCAACCAGTTCTCGCTCAGCGAGTACGACGGTGTGCTGCGTGTGGCCTCGACGAAGGGCACACCGTGGAACACGCAGGAGAAGTCCGAGAGCGTGATCACCACGTTGAAACGATCCGGTGTTGCGCTCGCCCAGGTCGGTCGGGTCGGCGACATGGGTCGCGGCGAACGCATCTACTCGGTGCGATTCGCCGGCGACGTGGCGTACCTCGTCACGTTTCGCCAGACCGATCCCTTCTACACCGTCGACCTCCGTGACCCCGCCGCACCCAAGGTCCTCGGCGAGCTGAAGATCACCGGCTACTCGGGGTACCTGCACCCCATCGGCGACCACCTCGTGATCGGTGTCGGCCAGGAGGCCAGCACGCAAGGGCGGGTGCAGGGCGCCAAGGTGTCGCTGTTCGACGTGAGCGATCTCGCACAGCCGAAGGAGCTCGCGAAGTGGACCTCGAGCTCGTTCGGCCAGACCGGCGTCGAGTGGGACCATCACGCGTTCCTCTACTGGCCCGACACGAAGACGCTCGTATTGCCGCTCATGGAGTACGACCGCGGCGTCGTGACGAACCAGTCGTTCTACGGCGCGATCGTGTTGCGCGTCGATCGCTCCCGGATCACCGAGGTCGGCCGCGTGAGCCACGGCACGGAGGCACCCGCCAACCTCGGCCAGACCGACTGCCGCAAGCTCACCGCGGAAGAGATCAGCAAGAGCAGCGAGGCCAACTATCTCGGCGGCGGTCAGGTCGCCTTGCTCTGCGCCCGGGATCAGGTGGGCGGCGCGATCGGATACGAGTGCTATCGGATGCCCAACGCACAGTTCAATGCCAATAGCTCGACCCTCACCGTGCCGAAGGACGGACGCATCGAGTTCTGCACGCCGACCTGGAACCAGCCGAACCCGATCCAACGCTCGCTCGTCATCGGCAACACGTTGTGGACGCTGTCGCAGCAACGGCTGCAAGCCAACACGCTTGCCACGTTGGCCCGTACCGCACGCGTCGACCTATGACCAGTGAGCTCGGCTCGAGTTCAGCGTCCCTCGAACTGGTCGATGAGCCCGATGACGCGTGCGACGTACGCCTTCGACCGGTTGTAGCTGAACAGCGCTCTTGCGAGGTTGTCGCCCTCGTCGATCGGGGCATTTCGGATAGCGAGGCAGAGGTAGAGCAACGAACCGAGCGCGGCGTCGTCGATGCTCTGCGGATCCCTGGTGCCGTCGCCGTTCGCGTCGACCTTGATCCGGTACCAGGTCGAGGGCAGGAACTGCATGGGTCCAACGGCGCGGTCCCAGTCCGGGTCGTCGTCGTAGAAGCCGGCATCGGAGTCGGGAACCTCTGCGTTGCCATCGGTGCCGCTCAGCGTGACGCCGTAAATGGGCGGTTCTACACGACCGTCGTAGTCGCGGATCACGGTGCGACTCGTGGGCTTACCGAGGCTCGACTCCACCGAGCCGAGCGCAGCGAGGACGGCGTAGCGCACACCGCAGTTGGTGCCGTCGGCGTTCGCGACCGTCACCGCATTCTCGTACGCGGCGCGGACACGCGGACGCGTCTCGTCGCGCGGCAAGACAACGGCGGCTGCAGTGTTCTTCGACCCCAACGGCGAGACGTTCTTGCCCGCTGGCTTCGCGACCACGTCACCGGCCCACTTCGACGGGCCGGTGACGGCCGCCACTGCTGCCAGACCCGGCAACAACAACACCAGCAAGGTGATCGACACGGCGATCCAGCGCGTGGATCGGGCGCGCAAAACGCGCGTGAAGGACCCGGCTCCGCCCATAGGACCACGAGCCTAGGTTCACGAGCGACGCATTCACCAAATCACGCAGGACTAGCGGACCGGTAGAGCACGCACGGCGCAGTCAGCACTTCGGTCGCCGCTCCGAGCGGATTACCGGAATGGGCAGTGCCCGCTCAGGCACCCGGTGAAGGACAACGCGTCGAGCAACATCTTCCATGTGCCCGGCTTGCGGTTCTACAACATGACCAAACCCAGGCATTGCTACCACGATGCCGAAGCTGCCGAGGCCGACGACATGCGGGCCCCGAAGCGCTGACGACCGGCCCTACTTGAGGTCGATCGCGTAGACCGACACGATGCCGTCGCGAGCCCGGAGAAGATCCTGTACTTCTATCGGCACGGCGATTGGTGACGCGATCACCATGATCGCCGGGATGCCCTCGACCGAACGGCCCACATCCATGTCGTCGATGTTGACGCCGGCCGCGCCGAGCGTGGTGCCAACGAGGCCAATCATCCCGGGACGGTCGTCGTTGCGCACCACGAGCATGTGCTGCGCGGGCGGCATGTCGATCTTGTGATCGTCGACCATGACGAGGCGTGGTTCGGCCCCCAGCCCGACGAGCGTGCCGGCGAGCGAGTGCCCACCACCGCGCACCGTGACAACGTTCACGAAGTCCTTGGCGACAGTGTTGGAGATGCCTTTGATCTCGACCCCGCGGTCGCGGGCCATGTTGGTGGCGTTCACGAACGACACCGGCTCGTCGCTGATCTGGCCGAGCATGCCCTTCAGCGCCGACAGCAACGCGATCTTGTTGTCGTAACCGCCGATCTCGCCTTGGAACTCGATCTCGATTGTGGTGGGCAGATTTTCGCTGAGCGACGCGAACAACGCACCCAGGTGCTCGGCCAAAGGGACGAAGGGCCGAATGGTCTCGGACGCTTCGCTGGCATCGATGTTGACCGCGAACGGCACGAACTCGCCGGCGAGCGCGAGCAGGACCTGCTCGGCGATCGTGGCCCCTGCTTTGTCCTGGGCCTCGCTGGTGGATGCACCAAGATGCGGTGTGACAACCACGGAATCGAGCGCGAACAACGGCGACTCGGTCGTGGGTTCATTCGCGAAGACGTCGAGCGCCGCGCCGGCGATCTGGCCCGACCGAATGGCGTCGGCCAGCGCGGCCTCGTCGACGATGCCACCTCGCGCGACATTGATGACGCGCAGCGTGGGCTTGGCCTTCGCGAGGCGCTCGGCGTTGATGAGGCCGACGGTCTGCGGGGTTTTTGCGACGTGAACCGTGATGAAGTCGCTCTGCGCCATGAGCGTGTCGAGGTCGACGAGCTCGACCGACAGCTGGCGGGCGCGCTCGGCCGACACAAACGGGTCGTAAGCGATGAGTCGCATACCGAACGCCAACGAGCGCTGCGCGACGAGCTTGCCGATCCGTCCGAGGCCGATGATGCCGAGCGTCTTCTCGGTGAGCTCGACGCCTTCCCACTTGGAGCGCTCCCAGCGGCCCGCCTTGAGGGCGGCGTTGGCTTGGGGCACGTTGCGGGCCTGCGACAGGATCAGCGCCATCGTGTGCTCGGCCGCCGAGATCACGTTCGACTGCGGCGCGTTGACGACCATGACCCCGTGGCGCGTAGCTGCTTCGACGTCGACGTTGTCGAGGCCGATGCCGGCTCGGCCGACCACGATCATGCCCACACCGGCCGCCAGTACATCCGCGGTGACATCGGTGGCCGAACGGATGATCAGGGCGTGTGCGCCGCGCACCGCATCGAGCAACTGCTCGGGGGTGAGCCCCTCGCGCACGTCGACCTCGTGGCCAGCCGCCCGGAGGCGTTCGAGACCAGGGTCGGCGATCTTCTCGGTTACCAGGATGCGGGCCATTCGACCAGTCTGGCGGACGCCCGGCGTGAAGCCACGCCTTCCCGAGCGAACTGGTAGTTCACCAGCGCGGCCGGGCGCGCTTTCGAACTACCAATTGGCGTTGCGGACGGGCACGGGGGTGATCGGATCGGCGGGCACGAAGCCCGAGATCTGGCCGTAGAAGCTCAGCTCGGCCTCGAGGGCCGCGATGATGTTCTCGGCTTTGCGGAAACCATGGCCCTCGCCGGCGAACGCCACGTAGGCGTGCGGTACCCCGTTGGCATCGAGCGCCCTCACGAGCATCTCGGCCTGGTTGGGCGGCACCACGAGATCATCGAGCCCTTGCAGCACGATCAGTGGCGTACCGAGGCGCTCGGTGTGATGGATCGGTGAGCGCTCGACATAGAGGTCACGAGCCTCGGGATACGGACCGACGAGCCGATCGAGGTACCGCGACTCGAACTTGTGCGTTTCGGTGGCCAGCGCCTCGAGATCGGCCACGCCGTAGTGACTCGCGCCGGCCGCGAACACGTCGTAGAAGGTGAGCGCGCACAGGACGGTGTAACCGCCGGCGCTGCCACCGCGGATGAACAAGTGCTCGCCATCGACATCGCCGCGTGCCGCGAGGAACGACGCTGCAGCCACGCAGTCCTCGACATCGGCGATGCCCCATAGAGCATCGAGCGCGCGGCGATACGCGCGGCCGTAGCCGGTGGAACCGCGGTAGTCGACGTCGACCACCGCGAACCCGCGGCTGGTCCAGTACCGCGTCGGCAGTCTCAGCGACGTCTGGGCCGCACTGGTGGGGCCACCGTGCGCCATGACGATGAGTGGTGGCCGAGCGCCTTCCGGGCCCGCGAAGCCGGGGTTGGCGGGCGCGTAGAACCACGCGTGAGCCTGTGTCGAGCCGTCTCCCGTGGGGAAGGTGATGTGCTCCGGCGAGGTGCAGAACGCGGGATCGAATCCGTGATCTCGTGGCGCGCGAAGTTGTCGCGATGAACCATCGTTGGAAATCTCGACAACCTGCGTCTCGTGGGTCCAGGTTGCGCCGGCCACGACGATGCGCGCGCCGCGCGTACGCACGCACGTGACATCGCTCAGCACCGATTCGACATCCTTGAGCGTGACGAGCGAACCGTCGGCTCGGAAGGCATAGGTCGAGACCCCGAAGACCCAAGGCGGCTCGCCCCAGTCGCGCTCGCCACCGGCGAGCAGCACACCGTCGCGGACGCGCTCGATGCTCCACCAACCCGACCGATCGGTGATCACGTGCAACGCACCGCCGGGCGACCACTCGGGCTGCAGCAAGGCCGCGTCGCGAGCCAAGCAACGCGCGTCGGTGACGATTCCGTCATGGAACGATGCCACCCACAGCTCGGTCGAGTCCCACGGCATGTTCGGATGGAACCACTGGAGCCACGCGAGTTGCAGGCCATCGGGTGATAGCCGAGGGTTCGACACGAAGTCGGCCCCGGACGCGAGCACGTTGACGACCCCCGAGTCGTCGAGCGCGACCGCCACGATCTCGTTCGCGGCTTCGATGCCGGGTTCATGCCGCTCGCGCACGCACACGAGCCATCGGGCGTCTGCAGTGACGCGCAGATCGGCGTAACGGTCGCGCGCGTCGGATGTGAGTCGGCGCACCGGCTGCCCGGGCACGATGGCCCGCAGTTGCTGATCGGCAAAATCGACGTAGAACAGGCAGTCGGCGTGCACCCACCACGCACCCCCGCCGTATTCGTGCACCCGCGAGCGCACCGAAACGTCAAGGAGGGTCATCTCGCGTGCAGTTCCGTCGTCGTCGGCGCGCAGGATCGCGATGCGTCCACCCTCGGCCGGACGAGCCTCGCTGAACCACACGGGGGCATCGTCGGCGGCACCATCGACAACAACCTCGGTGATGGTTGCGGCGCCCCCCACGATGGATGCCGCAGTGATCGGCGAGCGCCACGTGCCGTACGGGGCTCGCTCGATCACTTGGCTACTTCCGGCCGAGCAGATCGGCGATTCGCAGCACGCCTTGAGCGAGATCGTCGTCACCCAACGCGAACGAGAAGCGGAAGTAGCCGGGGGCACCGAACGCTTCGCCCGGGACGACCGCCACTTTGGCCTCGTCGAGGATGACCTCGGCCAGTTCGGTCGACGTGGTGACCATACGGCCATTGATCGAACGCCCGAGCGCACCTTCGACCGACGGGAACGCGTAGAAGGCACCCTCGGGCTCGGGGCAGTAGAAGCCATCGATGGTGTTCAACAGCTGGTGCATGGTCTTGCGCCGGCGGTCGAAAGCGGCGCGCATCTCGTGCACTGCACTGAGGTCGCCGTTGAGCGCGGCGAGGGCCGCGACCTGTGAGACGTTCGCGACGTTCGAGGTGCTGTGCGACTGCAGGTTGGTCGCGGCCTTGATGAGGTCGGGGGGACCAATCATCCAGCCGACCCGCCAGCCGGTCATGGCATAGGTCTTCGCGACGCCGTTGAGGATGACGGCTCGGTCGGCGAGCTCGGGCACCAAGGTGATGATCGAGTTGAACTCATGATCGCCGTAGACGAGGTGCTCGTAGATCTCGTCGGTGATGACCCAGATCCCCTTGTCAAGTGCCCATCGGCCGATGGCCTCGGTCTGGGCACGCGAGTACACCGCACCGGTGGGGTTGGACGGCGACACGAACACGAGCGCTTTGGTGTTCGGTGTGTACGCGGCCTCGAGCTGTTCGAGCGTGATCTTGAACCCGCTGCGCGCATCGGTCGGGATGACCACGGTGGTGCCACCGGCGATCGCGACCGGCTCGGGGTAGGTGGTCCAGTAGGGCGCCGGGAGCAACACCTCGTCGCCCGGGTTCAGCAATGCCTCGAACGTGTTGTACACGGCGTGCTTGCCGCCGTTGGTGACGAGCACTTGGGCGGCGGTGGTCTTCCAGCCCGAGTCACGCAGCGTCTTGGCGACGATGGCTTCTTTCAGCTCGGGAAGCCCCGCGGCCGGCGAGTAGTGGTGATAGCGAGGGTCGCGACATGCGGCGACCGCTGCTTCGACGATGTGTGAGGGCGTGGGGAAATCGGGTTCACCGGCACCGAAACCGATGACCGGCTCACCCTTGGCCTTCAGCGCCTTTGCTTTGGCGTCGACGGCGAGGGTGGCCGATTCGGTGATGGCGCCGACCCGGCGGGAGATGCGTTCGAGTGACACGGTCGCCAAGTCTGGCGCACGCCGTCGGCGGACCCAACTCGAATACGCCGATCATCGCCACGGGCCACTCGTCAGTTGCCCCGCCTGCCGCGCGATCGGTGCGGCCCGACAGCTAACGAGTCCACTGCAGAGTTATGCACCTCTGCGGTGCACAAGTCGACTGTCAACTGACGCCGAGTCGGACGCGATACGAGAACGCCAGCGGTCGGGTGGGCGCGAACCGTTCCGCGTTCGTGTCGAACGGACGGGGTTGACCATGCACAAGATCGTGCCCCTGTCCGCCTCGTGCTTGTGGCAAGGTTCAGCGCGTTTGAGGCGCTCGGACCTTGCCGGAGTGCCTTGGTACGGACGACACAGGAAATGCGACCCGCGAGCGAGCGACCAGCAGGCACACTTGTTGACCGTGAGCATCGATTCCGCCGCCATCACCATTCCCGCCGACCTGCTGCCGTCTGATGGGCGCTTCGGGTGCGGGCCGTCGAAGATCCGCCCTGCGGCGGTCGACGCGCTGCACCGCGCGGCCGACACGTTCCTCGGCACGTCGCACCGCCAGCGCCGCGTGCAGGACGTGGTCGGCGCGTTACGCGAAGGCCTCGCGCAACTGTTCTCGTTGCCCGACGGGTACGAGGTCATGCTCGGCAACGGTGGCTCGACGTTGTTCTGGGATGCCGCAACCTTCGGCCTCATCGACCAGCGCAGCCTGCACCTCTCGTTCGGCGAGTTTTCGTCCAAGTTCGCCGCCGCAGCGAAGGCCGCTCCGTTCCTCGGCGATCCGGTGGTGCTCGAGAGCGCAGCGGGCACACGCCCCGGGGTCGACGTGCACCCCGAGGTCGACGTGTATGCGTTCACCCACAACGAGACCTCCACCGGCGTGATGATGCCGCTCGAGCGTCCCGCAGGCGTCGCGGCGAGCGACGCGCTGGTACTGGTCGACGCGACGTCGGCGGCTGGCGGGCTCCGGTGGCAGCCCCACAACGTCGACTGCTACTACTTCGCACCACAGAAGTCGTTCGCGAGCGACGGCGGCTTGTGGCTCGCGTGCGTCTCCCCCGCGGCCATCGAGCGCATCGAGCGCATCGCAAAGAGCGGGCGTTGGATGCCGGCCATCCTCGATCTGTCCCAGGCGCTCGACAACAGCCGCAAGGACCAGACGCTCAACACCCCAGCGCTCGCGACCCTGTTCCTGATGAACGAACAGGTGCGGTGGATGAACGACAACGGCGGCCTCGAGTTCGCGGCCGGTCGCTGCGACCAGTCCGCCGCCAACATCTACGCCTGGGCCGATGCCAGCACCTACGCCACGCCCTTCGTAGCTACGTCCGCAGACCGCAGCCACGTGGTGGCCGCCATCGATCTCGACGGCACCGTCGATGCGAACGTCGTCGCGAAGGTGCTGCGGGCCAACGGCGTCGTCGACACCGAGAGCTACCGCAAGCTCGGCCGCAACCAACTGCGGGTGGCCATGTTCCCGGCGATCGAACCCGGCGACGTTGCGCAGCTCACTCGCTGCATCGACTTCGTAGCCGACGCGCTGCGCTCCTGAAACCTCGGCTGGAAGGTCAGGGGAGGTAGCCGACGCGTTGCACCGGTTCGGCCTGCATCGCTCGGCGGGCCACGGCGACATCGAGCGCGTCGAGGAGGACGTTGCGGAGTTGGCGGGGGTCGAGCAGATCGTCGAAGCCGAGGCCCTGGGCCGAGCGATACGACGACTCGAGCTCGGCCTGGCGTAACAGCACCGTGGTGTCCTCGCTCGCGTGCGTGGCCTTGGACGAACCCGCGGCCGGCATCGCCCCCAGGGTGGCCCCGGGGAACGCCCACGAGGAGCTGTGGTTATTGAACCCGAGCATGCCCATGATGCAGCCGCCGAAGCCGTAGGCCTTGCGCAAGGTCACGTGGAACTTGATCGTCTGCAGCCCCACCTGCGCGGCAAACATGCGGCCCCCGTGGCGCAGCATGGCGGCCCGCTCGGCGTCGCTGCCGGCCAGCACGCCCGGGTTGTCGCACAGGTTGATCACCGGCAAGTGGAACGAGTCGGCGATCTGCAGGAACCGGGCCCCCTTGTCGGCGCCATCGCTGTCGATCGCCCCGCCCTTGACCGCAGGTTGGTTGGCGACGATCGCAACCGGTTGCCCACCGAGGTGCGCGAGCGCGGTGATCATGGTCTCGCCGTAGTCGGGCTGCACCTGGAAGAACGATCCGTTGTCGACCAGCACACTGATGACCTGGCGCATGTCGTAGAGCTTGCGCCCATCGGTGGGCACCACCGAGAGGATCTCGTCGAGCACTCGCGGCCCGCGATCGTGGCCTGCGGTGTCAACCGGCGCGTAGTGCCAGGCGCTCGACGGCAGGTACCTCAAGTAGTCGCGCAGCACGCCGAGGGCGGCCTTGTCGTCGGCCGCCACGTTGTGGATGACCCCCGACATCACGGAGACCTGCGGGCCACCGAGTTGCTCCTTGGTGATGTCCTCGCCGATCGACGCCTTCACGAGCGGCGGGCCGGCGGTGAAGATCATGCTGTTCGCCGCCATGACCGTGAAGTCGGACATGGGAGCCGTCAGCGCGCCATGACCGGCCGATGCGCCGAGAACGGCCGTGACGAAAGGTACGTACCCCGACAGCTTGGCCTGCGCCAGCAGATCGCTCGGGGCACGGGTGTGGATGGGGTCACCAGGCATGGCCGGGCGATGACCCGCGCCTTCGAGGATCATCACCAGCGGGATGTGATCCTGGAGGGCCAGCTCGGCCACCCGGTACCGCTTCGCCGTGTTGCCCGAACCGATCGAGCCACCGAGCACGGTGAAGTCCTCGGCGCCAAGGAGCACCGGTCGATTGTTGATGCGGCCCCAACCGGTGACGAGCCCATCGGCGGGAACCGACCCCACGAGCGGACCGATCTCGCGGAACGAACCCGGGTCGAGCAGGTAGTCGATGCGTTCGCGAACGGTGAGCGACCCGCGGCCATGATGCTTGGCGATCTTCTCGGGTCCACCCATGACCTGCGACGCCGCTCGGCGCACCGCGAGGTCGGCGAGTCGCGGTCCCCAATCATTTGGAAGCGCAGCGTTCGGCAGATCTTCCGGGGTGGGCGCGTCGGTCATGGCACGATCTTGGCATTCCTCAGCAGGAGGTGTCGGGTACCAGGGAGAGGAACTCCTCCGAGACCGGGCCGTTCGGCTTGATGCCCTGGTACTCCCGACAGGCGAGCCGCCGGAGCTGACCCGTATCGCACCCGAGCTCAGTGGCTCGGTTGCGATATGGGTCGAACGGACGGAGCAGCTCGGCGTAGGGCTCCGAGGGGTCTGCGGCACGCAGGTCGGCAACGGTCTTGCCCTGGAGGTTGCGCACGATCGTGCGCGTCAGCTGGGCGGAGCTCTTCACGAGCTCCTCGCACGACGAGGCCGACTGTGGCGACGTGTCGGTGCCATTGCTGCACGCGCCGACGCCAGCCGCGCAGATGACCACGAGGATCATCGCCGCAAGCCGCCGGCGCGCCGAGCACGTCACGCGAGGAACGACCCGAACTGCCAAAGGTCGTCGTCGACCGGGGGCGTCGCGCCGCCCCACTTCGCGAAAAGGTCGACGCGGTTCTTCTTCGGCGTCCAATCGCTGCGCACCGACGGGCACGGGCCGAGGTAGACGTTGGCCACCTTCAGCACCTGATCGTGCGGTAGGTCATCGGGGACGTTGAAGCCGCGACGCGGGTTGCGGATCATCCAGAACACCGCACCGAGCACCGATGCTGCGACCTGCAAGGTGGTGGCGTTCTGGCCCGGCACGAGCTCGCGCGTCTCGTCGATGTCGAGCTGGCTGCCGGCCCACCAGGCCGTGAGGTCGTGGCCCATGAGCAGCACACCGAGCTCGTCGCGACCGGTGGTGATCTCGTCGTTCATGATGCGCAGGCGTGACTGCATCTCGAAGTTGCGCATGCGCAGCTCGTGCAGCGACGCGATGGCCGCGTCGGTCGGCATGTACGCGTAGTGCACGGTGGGCCGGTAGATCGGCCGCTCGTCCTGCCACACGGTGAGGTGCTCGGTGATGGTGAGCGCTTCGCCGTGGCGGATCACCATGCCGCGGATCTCACCGCCGAGCGGGACCCACGAACGCACCCACGTGTTCATGCCGGGCTGCGCGATGCAGATCTGGCTGCGCGGCCCGTAGTCGTAGGTGTGTGCGCCCGCCGGCAACGAACGTTCGTGCGTGCCCCAGCCCATCTCGGCGGGAGCCACGCCTTCTTCGTAGAAGCCCTCGATCGACCACGTGTTGACGAACTCGTCGACTTCTTTGGGACGATCGGCGATCTGGGTGTCGCGTTCGCTGATGTGGATGACCTTGGTGCCCGTGTGCATGGCCAGCGCGGCGTAGTCGCCGGCATGCAACGCGGCTTCGAGCGCCGCTTTGCGCACCTTGGTCGCACGGCCGCGCACGATGGCCGCCGCGATGTCGTCGAGCGCCACCTTGGTCCAGTGCGACACGAGGCCGGGGTTCGCCCCGTGCTCGACCACGATGGTCGGCCCGTTGCGTTTCCACGAGGCGACGCGGTTCCGCAGCTTGCGGTGCCGGTGATACAGCGTGCGCGTGTTCGGGGCCTGGTTCTCGGCATCGAGGTAGGGGTCCCATTCTTCAACCGACGTGTTGATGTACATCACGCCGTTGTCATGGCACCACTGCGTGATGTCGCCGCAGTTGATGTTCCACGCGAGGTCGATGATGAGGTCGCCCTCACCGACGTGCTTCGCGAGCAGTGGCGCCATGTTCTGGCGGGTGAGCTTCTTCTGGGCGTACTTCGCGCCGGCACCGAGGATCTCGGGCACGGTGTGCCGGTTGTCCTCGAAGTCCATGATCGTGAGCCTCGAGAAGTCCATCTTGAGGTGTTTCAGGAGCAGCGGCTGCAGGCATTGCGAGACCGAGCCGCAGCCCAACACCAACACACGTCCGCCGAAGTTGACCCTCATCGAGCTCTGCCCACCTTTGATCGGGTTCAGGAAAGAACGCCAAATCGTACCGGTCGTTCCTGCCTCATCTGCGCGATCCACAGGTGCTCGATCAGTTCACGAGATGGAGCACCCGCAGGTTCCAGCCGATCACGACCACGTACCAGACGTCGACGGCGACGAGCGCGACGAGCGTGCGGGTCGATCGACGCGATCGCGCGATGAGCGTGCCGATGAGCCCGAGGCACAAGGCTTTGACCCCGAGGGCACCGAACGCGTTGTCGATGATGGGCGCCATCACCGGGTTGCCTTCTTGGCCCCCACGATCGAGCACGAGCCTGGTGGTGACGAGGTCGATCAGGTTCAGGACGACGAGCCCCACGAACAGCCCGGTGGTGGCTGAGTGAGCGCGCGCGTCCTGTCGCGCGACACGGAACCAGGACGGCACGGCGGCCGGGGCGATATCGAAGGTCGGGTCCAAGCCATTCACGCCGCGAACATAGGCCGCTTGAACCACATGGGCCAATGAGGCATATGGAACATTGACAAATACTGAAGATTGACGAACCGACTCTTCAGACGGCGGCGACGCTCCAGGCCAGGATGCGGGCCAAGGCATCGCGCAGGTGGGTCGCGTCCATCCCGTGGCCCGACATGCCCCGCCGATGCGCCGCCACGTGGGCCAGCATCGAGACGAGCACGCCACTGAGGGCGCGCGGGTCGGTGTCGGAGGGCAGCCATCCGGCATCGACCGCCCCGACGATGGTGCGCTGCAGCGCGTCACTCGCGCCGCTGAGCAATTCGGTACGGAGCTCGCGGAACCGGCTATCGCCTTCGAGCGTGGCCAGGTCGATCACCCCGATCAGCGCTCGATGCTGCTCCCACAAGGCCAGGTAGCCCTCGGCAACGCGCTGCGCCGTGGTGTAGGCGTGCGGAGGCGACCACTCCCCTTGCTCGACGAGGTCGCGCAATTCCCGCCCACCGGTGTCGGCGAGGTCGTGGGCCAAAGCCAACAGCGCGGCCTCGATGTCGGGGAAGTACTGGTAGAAGGTCGCGGGCGAGGTACCCGCGGCCCGCGCGATGTCGACCACCTTGAGGTCGCGATAGGCCGTCGATTCGAGGAGCTCGCTCGTCGAGGCCAGCAGGCGCTGGCGGGTGGCCCGGCCGCGTTGGCCGGGAACCCGGCCGTCGACCGCTCGCAACGATGCACTCGATGCCGGGTCGGCGGTCGCCACGGCTACTCGATCGGCGTCCACGCTGCGGCAGCATTGTCGTACTGGAGCCACTTGGACGAGCCGGCGTCCCACAAGATGTAGGCGTTGCGCGCCGCGTCCCATTGCGGCTGGCCCACGCCGGCCGCTGCGGCGCCCGCGCCCTCGGGCGAGGGGCTCGGCGGGCTGGCTGGTGCGGGGAACTCGGGCGCCGTGCCCCCCATCGGAGGACCGGCCGCCGCAGGCGGAGTCGTGCCGGCCTTCGATTTGCGCCACAGGACGAAACCGACGACGGCCGCGATCGCCACGAACGCACCGATGATCAAGGGCACCTTGGACGAACCACCGTCACTGCTGCTGCCACCGATGCTCGAAGACTTGGAGCTCGAGGTGGCGCCGCCCGCCCCCTTGATGTTGGGCAGATTCTTGCCGGCATCAGTGTAAATCTTGTTCTTGATCGGGTCGCCGGCCTCGGTACGGGCCTTCAGGGTGCGGGTCTCACCGGCGAGGCTGAGGTTCCAAATGAGCGCGCCGCTGCCGTCGACGGCGTCGGGGTTCGAATCGGATTCGACCAGACGACCGGGCAGCTTGATGCGCACGATGCTCGACGCACCTTTTAGGAAGCTCTGGAACATCGCGGCATCGCCGGTGGTCGACGCGGCGCCGGTACTCGAACCGGTGGGCGCCGCTTGGAACTTCCAGCCGCTATCCGACTTCGAGATGTCGAACGAGTCGAGACCGATGCCGCTGAAGCCCTCGGTCGCGGCGTCGATGCCGCCGAGCGCCTTCGAGATCTCCGCGGATGGGTTATCGCCCGCGGCGAAGGGCGCGGTGATCTTGACGCCACAGAAATCGCCGTCGGTATAGTTCTCGACCTTTGCGCCGGCGGGCAGATCACCCTGGTTCTCGATGGCGCTAGTGCGGATCTCCTTGCACGGATCGTCGCCCAGTTCACCGGTGTTCTGCCCCGAGAACTTCGCCAATTCCGCGAAAGCCTTGGGGTTCAACGCGACGATCGCGGAGTACGTACCGGAGCCGTCGTCGTTGACGTTGACCGTGAGGTCCGAACGAATACATCCGGTAGCCACGAACGCGACCACAACGAGCACTATCGAGAAGCGGAATCTACGCAAGGGATGTCTCGGCTTTCGGTGCAGCAGTGACGCGATGCTAACTACCAGGCAGGTACGTAGCGGCAAATGCATCGAGCGAAGATCGTGCGTCACGCGTGCGGGCCCACGGTGACACGACCAGCCGATCGACGCCTGCGCGCACCCATGCATCACGCTCGGCCGGCGACCCACACGCACCGCACAACGTGACCGTGCCCCGGTGGCCAGGGCGAAGCTCGGCCTCGAGGGCTCGGTAGCGCGCCACCAGCGGCGCGGCCGTCGCCGGTGTGTGCACCAACGCCATCCATCCATCCGCGTGCACCGCGCGCCGCATCGCCCGATCGGATTCTCCGCCGACGCACAACGGTGGATACGGCTTCTGCACAGGTTTCGGTTCGAAGCGGACAGGATCGAAGTCATAGAAGGTCCCGTGATGTTCGATCACATCCTCGGTCCACAGTCGACGGACCACCTGGATCGCTTCGTCGAGCCGCGCACCGCGCGTGCGCGGGTCGAGGCCCGCCGCGTCCCACTCGTTGATGAGCCAGCCCGCACCGACACCCAGCTCGCACCGCCCATTCGACACGATGTCGAGCGTGGCAAAAGAACGCGCCGTCACGAACGGATGACGCATTGCGAGCAAGTACACGTAGACCCCGAGGCGAATGTTCGTCGTACGCGCCGCGAGATACGCCAGCATCGCCGGCACGTCGTACACGGGCGTGGCGGCGTCAACCGGCGGGTGCTCCTCCCCCGGGATCAGCTGACCGGTCATCTCAACAGGGAACACCAGATGGTCGGCGATCCAGACCGATTCGAACCCCACGGCATCGGCGTGCGAAACAACCTCACCCCATGCGCCCGGGTGCAGGTTGCGCAGGAGGATCCCGAACTTCACGAAGCCACCACTGCTCGCGCGCTCACGAAGCCACCACTGCTCGCGCGCTCACGAAGCCACCACTGCTCGCGCGCTCACAGGGTGAAGCCGCCCGCCGACTTGACCTTCCACCCGTGCGAGGCCCAGGTGCCGCCGTCGATGTGTAGCGCTGCACCCGTCATGAACCGCGACATGTCGGATGCGAGGTACACCGCAGCCGCCGCGCAGTCCTGCACCGACCCCGTCTCGGGCCACGCCGTGAGCTCGAGGCCCGCGAAGTCGATCGCGCCGGATGCGTCGCCGAGGCCTTCGTCGCCCGGGGTCGGCACCATGTCGGGCGCGATGCAGTTGATCCGGATCTTGCTCGACGCGAGCTCCATGGCGAGCGAGAAGGTGAGGTTCGTGACCGCAGCCTTCATCGCCGAGTAGATCGCAAATCCCGGACCGGCCCGATGACCTTCGATCGACGTGACGTTGATGATGGAACCACCGTTCGTCATGAGCGGAGCGGTGTGGCGGATGAAGATCGTGACGCTGCCGAAGTTCTCGCGGATGAGCGCATTCTCCCCTTTGGCGTTCACCTCGAGGAAGGGTGACCAGAACCCACCGCCCGCGTTGTTGACGAGGATGTCGACGGCGCCGAACTTCTCGCCGACCTCGGCGATGAACGCCGATGCCGCATCCTCGTCGCGCACATCGAGCACACCCACGTGCGTGCGGCGGCCGAGTGCCTCGATCTCGCGCCCGGTAGCGAGCACACCTTCTTTTTTGCGATCGCAGACCGCAACGTGCGCGCCGAAACGCGCGAGCGCGAGGGCGGTGGCCTCGCCGATGCCTTGCGCGGCACCGGTGACGATGGCGACCTTGTCGGTGAGGAGGATCGCGGTGGGGTCGAGTGGCTTGGTGTCCCAGATGGACGGGTTCGCGCCTGGCTTGGTCATGGCCGCAAACTAGATGATGCGCCGAACTCGGCGCGCAGACGCACGGTGTCGGCGCCGGCGAGCGAAGCACTGCCGCGGCGCGACCGGGCGTGCGGTGCGCCGACCAAGTGATTACCGATCGGCGCCACCTCGGCCGGTTCGCGCCCGACGCGATCGCGACCGCGTGCATAGGCCGCACTGCGCACGAGCGACACGTCGATCACCTGACCCCGCCGGCCGACCAGCGCGGCGAGCGCGGCACACGTGGCGTAGATCCCCGTGATCGGATCCGCAATCGCGTCGCCCACGAAAACCGGCGGATCGCCGACCACGAGCCCCGCCGCAGCAGCTGCGTCGTCACCGAAGGCGACCCTTGTCTCGTCGGTCGCGCCGCGACCGTGGCCGGTGATCGAGATCCACGTGGTGCCGTGCTCCGCGGCGACGACATGCGCATCGATGCCGATCTGCTGCATGGCCCGCGGCCGCGATCCTTCGATCACGATGTCGGCGCGCTCGACCATGCGATGCAGCACCGCGCGGTCGGCCGCGTCGTCGAAGTCGAACGCCGCGCACTCTTTGCCGTGGTTGAGCAAGTCGCAGAACGCGGCCGGACCACGACGAGCACCGTCAGGCCGGCGCACGCTCTCGACCTTGATCACCCGTGCGCCCGCCTGACCGAGCAGCGAGGCGGCCAACGGGCCCGCCCACAGCGACGACAGATCGATCACGAGTGGCGTGCGTGACGCCGGGTACGCCAACGCGTTTGCGTACCCGGGCCGCAGTCGCGCCGACGGCGACCCACCCTCGGCGCGGCCGATCACGTACGGCGATCGCCGCGTACCCCGCAGGTCGTCATGATCGGGCACGACGCCGAGCGGGAAGCCGAGCAGCGCGGCCCGCTCGTCGAGCTCGGCGCGCGTGCGGGCCGCTACCGCCGCGAGCACGTTCGGCCACGGAGCATCGGGTTCCACCGTCGCGTCGAGCAGCGCCGGGAGCAGTGCGACGTCATCGGCGCGGGCGAGGTTGAGCGCGACCCAGCCATCGGCGGCCCGGACCAGGTGGCAGTTCCCGCCCACCGATGTCGCCCCCTGACGACCGAAGCCGGCCGACGCGGCACGCTCGCCGAGCAGCGCCAGCGGATCGATCTCAAGCTGGACCTCGCGGCAGGCGGCGAGGAGCTGCGCGACGGCACCCGCGGCTAGGAGCTGCACGGCGACGGACGACCCGACCCCGAACCCGAACGGGACGCCATCCGCCGGGCCGGTGAGCGCGAGCGCACCCGACGCGGCCCAGGCCGCCCCAGCATCTACCGCGGCCAGCCGGACGACCGCGAAGGGCGGATCATGGAAGACACCCGGCGCGCCGATGGGCGCAGATGTTCCGAACGGCGCGGCCGAACCGTCGATGGCCCCGATCGGTTCGAGCGCGGCGATCTGCGCGGCATGACCCCTCGAGTGCACCGTGGCCACGTGCACAACCTCGGCGCCGAGCGCTTCGAGCAGCTGCCCGGCGGCGCGCCCGACCTGACCCGTCCCGACGCAGACGAAAGGCAGACCATCGAGCGGAGCGACCATGCCCGGCGCAGCGTACCGTCGTCCGCTACTAGCCTGGCTTGGTCCCGGGGGAGCGAACGCGGGATCATCATCCGTTGATTCCTGCATTCACGAGGTCGCGAAAATGCCCGCACTGAAGGCCGGTTCCCGGCTCAAGAGCACCGTCTGCACCACCGAGGTCATCATCGTCAAGGCGCCCGCGGGCGAGGTCGAGGTCACCTGTGGCGGTGCGCCCATGGCGCTCGGCACCGAGACGATCACCGAGCGGGGCGAAGCGTCGGCCGACGCCAAGGGCGGCACGGCACTCGGCAAGCGGTACGTCAATGCCGACGAGACGCTCGAGATCCTGTGCACCAAGGCCGGTGAGGGAAGCCTCGGCGCGGATGGTGCATTGCTCGCGCTGAAGGAAGCCAAGCCGCTCCCGGCGTCTGACTGAGCGTGTCCCGCTCTGCCAAGACTGCCCCGCCGCTTCGAGGAGTACTCCACCGATGAACGTGATGATGCTGCTCGAGATGGCTGCGGCCGGGTTCGGTGACCGCGTCGGTCTCGGCTCGAAGCACGGGGACGGGCTCACCTACGAGCAGATGTATGAACGGGCCGGCTCGGCCGCGGCGTACTTCCTCGGCGCCGGCATCGAACGCGTCAGCCTCGTCGACGTCTCGAGTCCGGCACTCCCCCTCACGTTGTTCGGCAGCGCGTGGGCTGGCAAGCCGTTCGTGCCGCTGAACTACCGACTCACCGCCGACGAGCTCCGCCACCTCGCGGCCGAGGTCGCGCCCACGGTCACCGTCTGCGAAGACCAAGCCCAACCGAAGCTGTACGACATCGCGGGCGTGCAACCCGTGCTCCGCGACGAGTTCCTCGCCACCATTGCCTCGCATCCATGTGCACCCCCCGACTGGAGCATGGACCCCGACGACATCGCGATCCTGCTCTACACGAGCGGCACCACCGGCGCACCGAAGGCTGCAGTGTTGCGCCACAAGCACCTGGTGTCCTACATCTTCGGCTCGGTTGAGTTCATGGGGGCCGACGAGGACGAGGCCACCCTCATCTCGGTCCCGCCGTACCACATCGCCGGAATGGCCGCGATCTTGTCGTCGGTCTACGCCGGCCGCCGCATCGTGCAACTCCCGGCCTTCGATGCCGGCGCGTGGGTCCAGCTGGCCATCCACGAGGGCATCACGCACGCCATGGTGGTGCCCACGATGTTGGCCCGCATCATCGACTACATGGAGCAGCACGGCATCGAGAACCTCCCCACGCTGCGGGCGATGTCCTACGGCGGCGGCAAGATGCCCCTGGCAGTCATCGAGAAGGCGCTCGACCTGTTGCCCCAGTGCAACTTCGTCAACGCCTACGGCCTCACCGAGACCAGCTCCACCGTCTGCATCCTCGGCCCCGACGACCATCGCGCCGCCCGCTCCAGCCACGACCAGGCGGTCCGGCGGCGACTCACCTCCGTGGGCAAGCCGTTGCCCTCGATCGAGCTCACGGTCCGCGACGACGAGGGCAAGTCGGTCGAGCCCGGTGCACGCGGCGAGATCTGGGTCCGCGGCGAGCAGGTCGCAGGTGAGTACCTCGGCCGCGGTTCACTGCTCAACGCCGACGGCTGGTTCCCCACCAAGGACGGCGGCTACCTCGACGACGAAGGCTTCCTCTTCCTCGAGGGACGCATGGACGACATCATCATCCGCGGCGGCGAGAACATCTCACCCGGCGAGATCGAGGACGTGCTGCTGCTCCACGGGGCCGTCGCCGAGGCAGCGGCAGTCGGTTTGCCATCGCGCCAATGGGGCGAGGCCGTCGGCGCCGTGGTCGTGCGGGCACCGGGTTCTTCTCCCACCGCCGACGAGCTGCGCGACTGGGTAGCGCAGCACCTTCGCTCGTCACGGGCTCCCGAGGTCATCGTGTTCCGCGACGAGCTCCCCTACAACGACATGGGCAAGCTTCTGCGGCGCGTGTTGAAAGCCGAGCTCGCCGAGCTCGGCGATGTCGAGGGCTGAGCAGCCGTGCGGGTGCCCCTGCCCTGGGCGCCCGACGACTTCGCCGCGCTGATCCGATCCCCCGACGCCTACACCCGGATCGGGCCGTTTCGTGGCTCGCCAGCTCTCATCGTGGACGCGCGGTCGGCGGGCGCAGCCGACCTGCTCCGACTGCGATTGCCGGCCGGGTTCCCCGCAGTGGTGGTTGGCATCATCGACGCCGCGACGCGCGCCTCGGGTGAGCTGCCGGCCGGCCTCGATGTCGTAGCCGCCGACGTCGACGATGCGCAGATGCTCGTCCGTTACGTCGATCGATCGCCGCACGCGGCCACCGTGCTCGCGCAGTTACTGCGACTACAGGACGCAATGACCCCACTCGATGCTCTGGCGGCCGAATCGCTCGCCTACGCGACGCTGCAGAGCGGCGACGAGTTCGCAGGATGGCTTGCGACGCGAGGCGCTCGCGTCCGCCGGCCCGACGCCACGCCGCGACTGCGGGTCGAGCACCGACCCGATACGGCCACGGCGATAGTCACGCTCGACCGGCCACGCGTGTTCAATCTCTACGACGCGGCGATGCGCGACGAGTTGGTCGACGCGATGCGCGCGCTCGTCGCCGACGAAACCGTCGAGCGGATCGAACTACACGGGGCGGGCCGAGCGTTCTGCGCTGGCGGCGACCCAGCCGAGTTCGGCACCACCCGCGACGGTGCCGTCGCGCACCTCATCCGGTCGAGTGCGAACCTCGCGCCCTTGCTGCTCGCCGCCGCGCCGAAGCTGCATGCGCACGTCCACGGCGCTGCCGTGGGCGCAGGATGCGAGCTCGCGGCATTCGCCGGCAACGTGGTCGCTGCGGCCGATGCCACCTTCTCGCTGCCGGAGCTGAGCATGGGGCTCGTACCGGGCGCCGGAGGCACGGTCAGCGTGACTCGTCGCATCGGGCGCCACCGGGCGGCCCGCTTCGCCATCACCGGCGAACGCATCGATGCGCCGACCGCTCAGCGCTGGGGACTCGTCGACGAGCTGAGCTGACCCGGCCGCCGTCGAGCGCGCCCGGGTAACTCGGCCACCCAACGCGAAGTGATCCAGGTCCAGGGGCAGCCCGGGTCGACGTGGAACTCGACTGGCTACTTCGGGTCGGGGCTCACAGCCGTTCGATGATCGTGACGTTGGCCTGCCCGCCGCCTTCGCACATGGTCTGCAAGCCGTAGCGGCCACCAGTGCGCTCGAGCTCGTTGAGCATGGTGGTCATGAGCCGCGAACCGGTCGCGCCGAGCGGGTGCCCGAGGGCGATCGCGCCGCCGTTCACGTTGACCTTGTCGTGCGGGATGCCGACGTCCTTCATCCACGCGAGCACGACCGATGCGAAGGCCTCGTTGCACTCGAACAAGTCGATGTCGTCGACCGAGAGCCCGCTCTTCTTCAACGCGTACTTGGTGGCCGGGATGGGGCCCGTGAGCATGTATATCGGGCTGTCTCCGCGCACGCTCATGTGATGGATGCGGGCCCGTGGCTTCAGGCCGTGTTGCTTCACGGCCGCCTCGGAAGCGATGAGCATGGCGGAAGAGGCGTCGCTGATCTGCGAGGCGAGCGCCGCGGTGAGGCGCCCGCCCTCGACGAGCGTCTTGAGCGTGCTCATCTTCTCGCGGGTCGTGTCGCGGCGAGGCCCTTCGTCGCGGTCGACGCCGTTGAGCGGAACGATCTCGTTGTCGAAGCGGCCTTCCTCCTGAGCGCGGATGGCCCGCTGGTGGGACTCGAAGGCAAAGGCTTCCATCTCGTCGCGCCGCACATCCCACTTCTCGGCGATGAGCTCGGCGCCGCGGAACTGCGAGACCTCCTGGGTGCCATAGCGGGCCACCCAGCCCTCGGAGCCGGAGAAGGGATCGTCGAAACCGAGCGATGCGGTGGCGGTGAGGGCGTAGCCGATGGGGATCATCGACATGTTTTGCACGCCGCCCGCCATGACGAGATCGTTGACGCCGGCCATGATCGACTGCGCCGCGAAGCTGATGGCCTGCTGTGCCGACCCGCACTGGCGATCGATGGTGACGCCCGGTACCTCTTCGGGAAAGCCGCCTGCGAGCCAGGCAGTGCGTGCGATGTCACCCGCCTGCGGACCGAGCGCGTCGACGCAACCGAACATGACGTCGTCGATGGCGGCCGGGTCGACGCCGGTACGCGAGAGAACTGCGGAGATGGCGTGGGCGCCAAGGTCCGCAGGGTGGACCTTGGACAGTCCGCCGTTGCGCCGACCGACCGGCGTGCGAACCGCGTCGACGATGTAAGCCTCGGCCATGTCAGGGGACCCCCTCGTTCGGTGATGTGAGAAACACCCACCAGATGGCGCCTGTTCCACAAC
>WLNW01000210.1 GCA_009699605.1 Actinomycetota bacterium
GATCGAATCGCTCATGAGCTGGGCATCGATCCGGTCGACGTGCGGCGACGCAACCTGCTGCCCGAGGACGCGTATCCGTGCCCCATGCTCACCGGCGCGACGCTCGACCACATGACCATCAACCGCACGCTCGAGGAGGCGGTTCGCCAAGCGGACTACGCGGCGCAGCGTGCTGCGCAGCTCGAGGCGCGGGCCGCCGGGCAGCTCATGGGCATCGGGGTGTGTACCTACCTCGAGCCGGGTCCGGGGCCCACCGACTACGCACAGGCGTTGGGCTTCACCTACGAGCAGCGTTCGATGCAGCGTGCGCGGGTCCGTCTGGAGATCGACGGCTCGGCCACGGTCTTCACGAGTCAGCAGCCGCACGGCCAGGGTCACGAGACCACCCTCGCGCAGCTGGCGGCTGACGAGCTCGGTCTGGCGATCGATCGGGTGCGCGTCGTGCACGGCAACACCGAACTGCAACCGTTCAACCTGGTGGCCACTGGCGGCTCCCGCGCCGCAACACTCGCGAGCGGCGCCGTCGTCGGCGCAGCCCGCATCGTGCGCGACCGTATCGCGGCGGTGGTCGCTGACCTCCTCGAGGCTTCGGTGGACGACCTCGAGCTGATCGACGGCGTCGCCCGGGTCAAAGGATCGCCGACCCGGTCGCGCTCGCTCGCCGACGTGGCGCGCCTCAGCGTGCTTGCCCCGTTCACGTTGTCGTCCAAGCTCGGTGACGGCCTCGACGTCAGCTTCGATTTCGAGACCCCGGACGGTGGGTGGACCCAGTCGACGCACATATGCACGGTGTCGATCGACCCCGACACCGCCGAGGTCACGATCGTGCGCTACGTCGTGGTCGAGGACTGCGGCCGCATGATCAACCCGGCCGTGGTCGACGGGCAGATCCGCGGCGGCATCGCCCAGGGCATCGGCTCGGTGCTGCTCGAACGAATCGTCTATGACGACGCTGGCCAGAACCGCACCACGACCTTGCAGGACTATCTCGTACCGACCGCGCTCGACGTGCCGCTCATCGAGATCCATCACCTCCAGGGCGCTGACCAGGGGCTCATTCCCTATCGGGGCGTCGGCGAGGGCGGCGCCATAGGTGCTCCGGCCGCGGTCACCAATGCGATCGAGGACGCGCTGTGGCACCTGGGGGCCCGGGTGCGCACCCAACATCTGCCTCCGTCGCACATTCTTGATTGGATTCGCTGAATTGCCTCGGTCCTTTCGCCGATACCGAGTGACATTCGGAACGAACTGGGGGCCACGATGAGCGTGTGGTGGCGGATTGGCGTGGTCGCGCTCGTTGCGACGGTCGCCAACGTGAGCACCGCGCCAGACAGCACCGCCGAGCCGGCGCCTCCGGTGCTCGAAGTGCTCGATCTCACCTCACGGGGGCTTCCCCCGCGCCTGACATCGGTCGAAGCCCTCCAGAAGGCCGAACTCGCGCCGGCGGCCGCGTCGCCCGGCACGTCCTTCGCCGGGTTCAACGCGATTGCTCCCCAGCGGGTGCTCGATACGCGGGCCGGCGCGCCCGTCGGACCCGACAACTACATCGTGTTGCCGATCGGCGGGGTCGGCTCGGTGCCGGCCGACGCGGCCGCCGTGGTCATGAACGTCACCGTCGTGGCGCCGACACGCGGCGGGTATGTGACGGTGTGGCCATCCGGCAGCTCGCGTCCCGAGACATCCAGCCTCAACATGGCCGCCGACCAGACCGTTGCCAACCTCGTGGTGGTCAAGCTCGGCCCCGACGGAGCGATCCGCCTGTACAACAACGTGGGCACCACCCACCTGCTGGGTGACGTCGTGGCCTGGGCCCGAAACGACGGCCACTTCGTCGGGCTGACGCCCGCCCGCGTGCTCGACACCAGGGCGTCGTTGCCGGTGGCTGGTGGCGCAGTCATCGACGTTCCGGTGCGCGGCGTCGGCGGCGTGCCGCCATCGGGCGCCGGCACGGTCGTGGTCAACATCACCGCGACCCGGCCAACCTCGCCGACCTATCTCACGGTGTGGCCCACCGGAGCGCCGCGTCCGAACGCCTCGAGCCTCAATGTGATGCAGGGCCAGACCATGCCCAACCTGGTCTTCGCGCCGATCGGCGCCAACGGAAGCATCTCGATCTTCAACGAACGCGGCAACACCGATGTGCTCGCCGACGTCGTCGGGTACATCGCCGACGGCGCGGCGTACGTCCCGCTCAACCCGGTGCGCGTGATGGACACCCGCACCGCGTTCGGGGTCTATGGGGTGCTCCAGGACAACCTGTCGCTCCTTCAGCCATCTGGCCGGCTCGGCGCGAACCAGACGTTCACCCTCGACCTCGACAACCAATTCGCCGCGAGCCTCGACGGTTCCGCACAGAGCTCTGCCGCCGGGTTCGTCTTCAACGTCACCGCCGTCGATCCGTCGGCGCCCGGGTACCTCACCGTGTACCCCAGCGGGCAGGCGCGGCCGAACGTGTCGAGCATCAATGTCGCGGCGGGCACCATCGTGCCCAATGCCGTTGTGGTGAAGCCCGGCCCGCGCAACATGGTCAGCATCTACAACGAGACGGGCACCGTGCACGTGATCGTCGACCTCGTGGGCTACATCCCGCTGCAGAACGTGCTCGACACCAAGGACGAGACCGCGGCGTGGAAGTTCCACGTGCTCTACGTGCAGGGCAGCGACTCGTCGGCCAACCCGGCCACGGTGATCCCACAAATCCGCAACGAGGTCGAGGCGCTCGACGGCTGGTTCGCCCTGCCCGCCCAGTCAGGGCGTCACCTCAACATCGACCGAGTGGGCGGTGTCATCGAGGTCACCACGATCAAATACCAGCAGTTCACCCGGTCTCAGCTCGTGAACTGGGAGGCGTCGGCCGGATATCCGGCGCTCGGCCAGTTGGTCGACGACGGGTACGGCAACGGGCAGAACCGCCGGTGGCTCGTGTACTTCGACGGGAACCGCCTGGACTCCGTGTGTGGGATCCGCTTTCGGCAGTTCACGACCGTGTTCATTCAGAACGCGTGCGGAACGGTGAACGGCTCGATCCCCGCGAGCGCGGTCGGTGGTTCCATAGGCGGACAGCCGAACACCGCACAGGTCGCGTTGCACGAGATGCTCCACGGCCTCGGCGCGGTACCCACCTGCGCGCCGAACTACGACGACAACAACAACCCGGGTCACACCAGCACGCCGAACGACCTCATGTATTGGAACGCGGGGGTCCAGCCGAAGTTCCTCGACCCGGGTCGCAACGACTACTACGGCCACACCAACACGGGCTGCACGGATCTCGAAGACAGCGTGTTCATCGCCCCCGCACCACCCCTGCCGCTCGCGGCCGCGCTGGGCAGCTGAGCACCAGGCGCGGCGCGAGACTGCGTAGATTGACGCCGTCTACGGATCCGGGGGAACCATGGCGCAGGACATCGACGGCGGTGCGATCACGGTGGCCGGCCAGCACCCGCTCGGCGAACGGCGGCCGATCACGATCGAGGACATCCCGTGGGAGGGCTTCACTGATCCGGCCGAACCGAACCGCCCGCCCGGTCCTTTCGTGCGTTGGCTCGTCGACCCGGCTTCGGGCAACCGCGTCATGCACGTGCACTCGCTGGCCGGTCGCCGGGCCGAGCCGCACTGGCACCTCTCCGACACGCTCTACGTCGTCACCGAAGGTGAGTTCCTGGTCGAGGGCGAAGCGCTCCCGTACCGCGCCGGCGATCTGCGCTGGGTGCGCGGGGGGTTCGCGTATGGCCCCGAGAGCAGTGGCCCCGAAGGCGCCAAGTACCTGTTCATAAGCCTCGGGCCCTACGACAAGCTCGATCCCGACGAGTTCGCGCCGCCGCTCGGCCGCTGGGACCAGCCCGACACGTGGGTCGAGGGGTACCCGCAGGTGCACCGGCGCACGCTCCTCGCTGAGGATCCGCGACCACCGCACGACAGCGGCGGCGCATGACCCTTCGCTGCACACCGCTCGACGCGCCGCTGGGTGCAATGGTCGAAGGGTTCGACTTCGCCGCACCGGTCACGCCCGCTACGAGCGCGGCGCTTGTGGCCGCCATCGACGAGCACCTCGTGCTGGTGTTCCGCAACGGCGACGCGCCGCCCACGAACCAACAGGTCGTCAACGTCTGCACCGCGGTCGGTCCGCTGCGGCCGACGCTGGCCGACAAGTCGCGCATACCAGGTTTCCCCGGGATCAACCGCGTGTCGAACCGCGACGACGCGGGCGTGGTCGGCACCGGCGGGCACGGCATCGTCACCTGGCACAGTGACCTGTCGTTCCAGCCGCCACTCATCGAGTTCCTCTACCTCGACGCGTTGTCCATACCGGGTCGCGGTGGCGACACCAGTTGGACGAACCTCTGCGCGGCCTACGACGCACTCCCCGTGGCGCGGCGCGCGCAGATCGATCACCTCGGCGTGCGGTACCGCCTCCGCGACGGGCTCGACTTCTCGTCGTACTTCAAGGCGTCAGACCCCGCGAGCCTTTTCCAGGACACCGAGATCTCACTCGTGCAGACCAACCCGCGCAACGGACGTCGCGCCGTGTGGCCGAACACTGGCCCCGACTTTGCGGTCGAGGTGCAGGGGATGTCGAAGGAGGACGGCACACAGTTGCTGGCCGAGCTGTTCGCCCACTGCACGCGCGACGAGTTCACCTACCGACACAAGTGGCGCACCGGCGACGCGTGCCTCTGGTTGAACACGCACACGATGCACCAACGCGACAGCTTCCCCGACACCGACGTGCGCGTGCTACGCCATGTGAACATTCTCGGGCGCAGTGATCCGCGCCAGACCGTATCGGGCTGACAACCGCACGCGAGCTCAGGGTCGCCAGAGTCCCTCGGGCGTGAGCCCGAACAACCGCACGGCGTTGTCGTGCACGATCAGATCGACCTGCTCCTGCGTGAGCTTCGACATATGGCGTTCGGCGATGGCCAGCGAGTTCGGCCACGTGGAATCGCTGTGCGGGTAGTCAACCTCGTAGGTGATGTTCTCGACGGGAATGGTGTCGAGGTTCTCGAACGC
>WLNW01000211.1 GCA_009699605.1 Actinomycetota bacterium
CACGTGGTGTGCGTGCTCGATCTGCAGATGCAGTACCTGCGCTCGATCGGCGCCGTCGGCGTCGAAGCCGACCCCGACGGACCGGCCTGACGACCGACCCGATCAACAGCCTGCGGGTTATCGTGGCGCCCAACGAACGAAGGAGCCAAAGATATGTCGCGTCCCCTGCGGTTCGAGCACTTCCAGTGGCTCGGCGACAAGCGCACCCAGGTCGTCTACGACCTCGACGCAGTTATCGACTCCTCGGTCATCGACGAGCTCATCGCAAGCGAGCAGTACGCGGCCTTCGGGCCCGACACCCTGGCCGAAGCCCGCAACCGCGGCTATCGCCACCGCTCGATCTGACGATGCAGCGCCTGTCTCGCGCTCTCGGGTGTTCGGACCCTGCCTCGTGAGCGGGGCCACCCTCGACCCGGGTACGAGCGAGCCGGGCAAGGCGGTCAAGGGCAGGCCCGAGCCGCGGCCGAGCTACGGATTCGATGCCCACGGGCTGCGCCTCACCGGCCACCTGGCCCGCCCGACCGGTGTCGGTCGGACCGGGCTCCCGGGGGTCATCATCGCTCCGGGGTACCCCTCTGGTCCCGATCGGGGCGTCACCGCGGCGACCACCCACCCCGACCTCGCGGCGCGCATCGCGAACGACATGGGTTGGGTGGCCTTGTCGCTCAACTTTCGCGGCACTGCGGACTCCGGAGGCGACTTCTCGCTCGACGGCTGGCTCGCTGACCTGCTGGCCGCAACCGACCACCTGCTCGGCTCCGAGCGCGTGAACGGCGTGTGGTTGATTGGCTTCGGCACCGGCGGCGCGTTGTCGGTATGCGCGGGGGCGCGCGATCCCCGCATCCGGGGCGTGGCCACCGTGGCCGCTCCGGCCGACTTCGACGACTGGTCTCGCCATCCCCGGCGGCTGCTGCTTCACTCGCGCTCGATCGGGATCATTCGGGGGTCTGACTTCCCCCGGTCGCTCGAGGAGTGGTCGGCGCCGCTCAAGTCGTTGCGCGCCTCGGGCATGGTCGCCGAGCTCGCACCCCGCGCCCTGCTGGTCATGCACGGCAGCGAGGACTCGGTCGTGCCGGTGCAGGATGCCCACACGTTGGCCCAGGCCCACGGCACCGCCGACCTTCGGGTGATCCGGGGGGCGGGACACAACCTGCGCCAGGATCCGCGGGCCATGGCCGTGCTGCTCGGCTGGCTCGACCGCCAGCGTCGCCGCGTTCCGTTCTGAACAACGCGCCGAGTAGATCCCATCTCGACGCGCCGCCGAAGAAGTTGGCGAGCGCGCGCTCCGTGGTCGGGAGGATCACCCTGGCCGGCGTATCCGTTCTGGTGACCGAGGGTTCACGCTCCGTGGTGCATGAGGCTCACCCTTTCCGGCTCTGCGGTCGCGCAAGATAGGGCTTCTGACTCATGGAGAAAATAGGTGGTTCTACGATAAACAAGAAGGACGACCACTTCGTGAAGTCGCATGACAGCGCAGAGTGATCTTGACGGTGACTCGACCGAGGCGGTTTTTGTCACCTAAAGTGGCGATCAACTCGGTGTCACGGCGGCGAACGGAAATCGGGTAACTCGAATGACGATGGCAAGGCGCAGCGGATCGGCGGCACGGGCGGGCGGCGTCGGCGGCCCGAACCCGACGTCTGCCAAAGGGTTGGCCGATGTCTTTTCCCTCGATACGTATCGCACCGAGCAGTGGGTCGATGAACGGCCGAGCATGTGCACCTTCGTGCGCCAGGCCGGCCCCTACGACCGCTTCTTCAAACGTGTCTTCGACATCATCGCCGCGAGCATCCTCCTCGTGGTGCTGGCCCCGTTGATCGCCACCGTCGCACTCGCCGTGCGCCTCACCATGGGCTCCAAGGTCTTGTTCTTCCAGGAGCGCATCGGTCGCGGCGGCCGCGTCTTCCGTATGGTCAAGTTTCGCTCGATGTGCCACGACCGCCGGGCCCGAGACATCGTCGAGGTCGAGTGGGACGGCCAGGATCGCCGGATCAGCCACAAGACCATCGGCGATCCTCGTCACACGCCGGTGGGTCGATTTATCCGCACGTGGAGCCTCGACGAGCTCCCGCAGCTGTTCAACGTGCTCCGTGGGCACATGAGCCTCGTCGGGCCCCGTCCCGAGCTCGTGCAGGTCGCGATGCGCCACGGTCTCATCGATCACCCGCGCCATCTTGTGCGTCCGGGGATAACCGGTCGGTGGCAGGTATCGGATTCCCGCAGTTCGTTGCTGCACGAGAACGTGCACATCGACCTCGACTACGTGCGCAACGTCACCTTGCTCGGCGACGTAAAGATCCTCCTGCGCACGTTCGGTTCCGTCGTCAAGGTTCGTGGCAGCTGAGCGGCTCGCCGAGCTGTTGACGGCCGGACCGCGTTAGCCTCTGGCCGGTGTCGCCGGTCCCCCCGAGTCCGCTGCGCATCCTGGTCGTGTGCACCGCCAACATCTGTCGTTCGCCGATGGCCGCGGCGATGCTCGCCGCCGCTTCGGTCGACCGTGGAGTCGCGCTCACCGTGTCGAGCGCGGGCTTTCTCTTCGAGGGCAATCCTGCGAGCGACACGGCCACGAAGGTCATGCGCGAGCGAGGTCTCGACCTCGCTCCGCATCGCAGTCGCATCGTTACCCGACAATTGCTGGACGATGCCGATCTGGTGCTCACGATGGAGCGACGTCACGCACGGGACCTCGTGCTCAAGTTCGGCAACGAGGAGAAGGTGCACACCTTGAAGGCGTTCGGAGCACTCGTGTTCGAGCTCACCGCCGCCGAGCACGAGCCTTCCATCGCCGGGGTGAGGCCCCTGCTCCGCGCTGCGGCAATCGCCCGGTCGGGCCCCGCGTTCCTCGGTGACGGACGCGTCGACGAGATCGCCGATCCCCACGGCCGGTCCGCGCGGGTGCACCGCAAGACCGCCGACGAGATCGCCGCAGCGGTCGACGTAATTGCGTCGGGTATGGCCACGTCGCAAGAGCAGGCGCGCGCATGAGCAAGGGTCGAGTCGTTCAGGTCTTCTTCGTCGTGGCCAACCGTGGCGGCGAAAGGGTCGCCGCACAGCTCACGAAGGGGTTGTCCGAGCGGGGGTACGAGCCGGTTTCGGTGGGCATCTACCGCAGTGCAGCGGCCAACGTAGACACCGTCGACTTCGTGGTGCTCGCCGACGCCCGACCAGGCACGCGGCAGGTGATCCCCGTGTGGTGGCGTCTGCTACGTCTGCTGCGTCGTGAGCGACCAGTGGCCGTGATCCTGCACACGCAAGTCGCCGGGCTGTTGGGTGCGACGGCGGCACTCGTCGCGCGCGTGCCGTCGCGGATCATCATCCACCACATCAACGTCGGGGTGAGCGGACGTCTGTTCCGCCCCATCGAAGCGCTTGCGGGCAGCGTCGGGTTGTACACCGACATCGTCTTCGTGGGCACCGCCATCCACGACGAGGTCCGACGCTTCCCGCGTCGCTACCGCGCCCGCACCGAGGTCATTCCGAACGCGGTCGAAATACCGGAGCCGGTCGACGGTGCCGCAGCACGCGCGCGGTTCGACCTCGACCCTGACGAGTTCGTCGTGCTCGCCGTGGGCGCGTTGACCGATCAGAAGAACCACGAGGTGCTGGTGCGCGCGCTCGCCGGGGTGCCCCGGTCCACGTTGGTGCTCGCCGGTGAAGGCCCACGCGCCGAGATGCTGCGCGCCCTTGCGGCCGACAACGAAGTCAATCTGAGAATGCTCGGCCACATCGCCCCGGCCGATGTGTTCGCGCTTTACGGCGCGGCCGACCTCTACGCGATGCCGTCGCGTGCCGAAGGGCGCTCGCTGGCCTTGCTCGACGCGGTGTCCGCCGGGTTGCCCGTGGTGCTGTCGGACATTGGTCAGAACGTCGAGGTGATGGGCGACGCTGCTCGGTATTGCCCCACTGAGGACGTCGCCTGCTGGCATCGCTGCCTGGCCGAGCTCGTCGGCGATCCGGCGGCGCTCGCGACCCTGCGCGCCGCGTGTTCCGCCCACGACATCGGCACGGTCGAGCAGGTCGTCGATGCCTACGCGGCGTGCATCGAACGTCGCCGCCGAACGCCGTCAGATCGTTCGTAGGTGCTCACCCGACGGCGCACGATGCACCTCACGACGAAGCAGTACCCACAATGCGGCGATCGAAATCATCTCGGCGGTGATCGTGGCCGCAGTCGATCCCTTCCAGGTGTAGCGGGGGATCAGCACGAGGTTCAGGCCGATGTTGAGGACGGATGCTCCCACGGTGACGAACAGGCATTCCTTCTGCCGTCCGAGACCGATGAGCGCGTTGAAGGCGTACATCTGTAACGCCACGAGGAACGGAACGAACGCGAGCCATTGCGTTGCGACGACCGCGGGTTCCCACTTCTCGCCGAGGAGCCATGGCAACAGCGGTGCGCATGCCATGGTCGCAATGCCCCCGGCGAGGGTGAGCCCCCCGCCGATGAACGTGGTGCGCCGAGCGAGTCGATACGTGTCGGTCGCCGACTGATTCCCCTCGCGGAAGAACCGCGCGAAGGTCGAGTCCGCGAGGGCGCGCACCGGTACGTACAGCGGCGTGATGACGCGGTACGCCAGGCTGTATAGACCGGCCGCCTCGGGCTTGGCGAAGGTGAGGAGCAGCGTCTTGTCGGCGTCGTTCTTCAGGTAGCTGGCGCCGATGGTGAGCGAGAACCCGAGGCCGCGGCGAATGTCGTGCGCCCGTGCCAGACCGACGCGGGGGCGCAGGTGCAACACGCGGTTCAGCGCGAAGACGGTGAGCATCGCGCCCACGAAGCTCGCAGTCATGTGGAAGTACGACCATCCGGCGAGCGTGGGGTCGGGGGTGGCGACGAGGTAGACGATCGCCGCCAGGAGCCGGAGGGCCCATACGGTCGCGACGACCTGGGCACCGTTCGCCGGTCGGTCGAGGGCTTGGGCGCAGAACCGGCCGGTGTAGGTGATCTGGCTGAAGACCAACTCGCCCAGGGCGAGTGCGAGCAGTACGCGGATCGACACCTGGGG
>WLNW01000212.1 GCA_009699605.1 Actinomycetota bacterium
ACGCGTTGTCAGGGTAGGAGTCAGATGTCGCGGGCGGGTTGGGCCGCGAGATGACGGCCCGCTCGGAATCCGAAGACCATGCCGTTGGCGATGGTCGCACCGCCCCCTGGATAGGCCCAGGCGTAGGCGCTCGCCGCCGTGTTACCTGCTGCGTACAGACCATCGATCACGGGCGTGCGATAGCCGCGCACCTGGCCGTTGGTGTCGAGGCGCGGCCCGCCGTTGGTGCCGAGCGCTCCGGGCCAGATCACCACAGCGTAGAAAGGCCCCTGATTGAGCGGTCGCACCGCACCCGGGGCCATGAGTCCGAGCTCGGTACGATGGAACAGCGGGTCTAGGCCCTGCGACGCGTTCTCGTCGAAGGTCGCGACCGTGGCCTCGAGCGTGTCGGCATCGAGGCCGATGAGCGCCGCGAGGTCGCGGATGCTGTTGGCGACCGGCACCCAATCGGGTGTGGGTCGGCCCGGGATCATTGACAGGATCCGCGTGGAGTCGCGCACCCCTTGGTCGAAGATCATCCAGCCCGGACCCTCGTTCGGGAACTCGTTCTGTGTGGCATCGTACGCGCCGAACGCCTTCGGGAAGTCGTTGTAGGGCATCGCTTCGTTGGCGAACCGCGCACCGGTGCGATTGACGATCAACGAGCCCGGCGCACCCCGCCCCCACTCGAACTGCGGCACCAGCTCGCCGTCGCGACTGATCTCGGGATCGAACATGGCCGGCTGTCCGAAGTACGACGTCATGTTTGCCAACTGGGCGCCGGCCTCCATGGCCATCACGAGTCCGTCGCCCACGTTGTTCGGCGGCGAGAGCGGCTGCACCTCGTAGCCGATGAACGCGCGCACCATCTCCTTGTTCCACTCGTAGCCACCGCACGCCAGCACCACGCCCTTGCGTGCCGCGACGAAGATGCTCTGGCCGTTGGCCTCGGCGCGCACACCGATCACCGATCCGTCGACCACGATGAGCTCGCGCACCGGTGTCTCGAGCAGCAGCTCGACTCCTCGTTCGAGCAGTCCTTTGAACAGCATCGCAATCAGTGCGGCGCCCTTCGTGCGAATGTCCTGGGCCTCGCGTCGCGCGAGCTCAGCCTTCAGCTCCTCGGTGGGCTCGGCGAAGTCCTCAGCGAGCATGGTGTTCGACCCAAGTGACATGAGCGTGCCGCGGGTGACGAGCCGATCGCGCCACTCAGGGATCTCGTCGCCAACGGCATACGGCAGCGGCTCACACGAGCGACCGCCCGACTTCTTGCCCGGCACGTCGTAGGCGAAGAAGTAGTCGGGAAAGTTTGCCACCGGCTGCATGCGCAGCGGCGTGTTCGCCTCGAGGTACGAGAGCACCTCGGGCGCGGTGTCGACGAAGGTCTCGAGCACGGCCGGGTCGTGCTCGTGGCCACACGTGAGGCGGCGGAGATAGGCGAGAGCGTCCTCGCGAGAGTCGGAGATGCCGACCTCGGCCATGTGATGGTTACCGGGGAGCCAGACCACGCCGCCCGACACGGCGGTCGTACCACCGATGAGCGAAGCCTTCTCAAGCACGAGAACCTCGGCTCCGCCATCGTGGGCCATGGTCGCTGCGGTGAGCGCGGCGCCCCCGCTACCGACGATGATCGCATCGACCACGCGATCCCAACGTTCGGGTCGAGTCGTGAGCATGGCAATCCCCCAGTGTCGTCGACGCTGCGTGTTCGACGATGCGTCGAGTCTGCCCAGTTCGCACCCAACGGTTCCAACACGGGGCGCCGCGGGCGCGAACTCGCGGGCTCGGAGCGTGCATGATTGGACCCGAACGGGAGGGACCATCATGGCCAAGACCGCCATCGTCACCGGCGCAACGCGAGGCATCGGCCGGGCCAGCGCGATTGCGTTGGCCCGGCTTGGCTACGACGTCGCGATCACCGGCCGTACGCAGAACGAGGGCGACGCGGCGAAGCGACCCGAGGCCGATGCCCTGCCCGAGCTGCGCCTCGTGTCGGGCAGCCTCGCGTCCACCGCGGCCGCGATCGAGGCCGAAGGTGGCCGCGCCATCCCGCTCGTGCTCGACCTGCTCGACGGGGCGCGTCTTCAGCCGGTAGCTGAGGCGGCCATCGAGGCGCTCGGCCACGTCGACATCCTCGTAAACAATGCGATCTACGTCGGTCCGGCCGGCGAGAAGCGCTTCCTGGAAACACCGGTCGACGAGATCGAGAAGCGGCTCTACGGCAACGTGGCCGCGCAGTTGATCTTCACGCAACCGGTGCTCCGACACATGGTGGCGCGGGGTAGCGGCATCATCGCGAACGTCACCAGCGGAGCTGGGTACAACGCGCCATTCGCGGCGATCGGTGACGGCGGCTGGGCCCTCACCTATGGCGTGTCAAAGGCTGGCCTGAACCGCATTGCCGAACAGCTCGTGGTCGAGCATGCATCCGATGGCCTCCGCTTTTACAACCTCCAACCTGGCGCGGTGGCCACCGAACGTGTTCTTGCCGCCGGCGAAAAGCTGGCGTTCGTCGCGAAGCACGCGGCACCGGTCGAGCGCATCGGCGAAGCGATCGCCCGCATACTCACCGGGCCGTCCGCAGCATTCATGAACGGTGAGACGATCGAAGTACAGGACGTGGCGCGCGATTGGGGCATCCTCCCGGCGCGCCCTGCACGAGGAGCACGCTGATGGCCCTGAAGCTCGGACTCTTTCTTGACCTTCGCAATCCACCGCCATGGGAGCGCCCATGGGTGACGCACGTGGCGCAGACCATCGAGCGCGTTGTCGCCGCCGAACGTGACGGCATCGACGCCGTGTGGCTGTCGGAGCATCACCAATTCAGCGACGGATACCTGCCCCAGCCGCTCGCGTTCGCGTGCGCGCTCGCGGCTCGCACCGAGCGCATCCGCATCGGCACGGCCATCATGATCGCCCCGCTTCATCAACCGGCGCACCTGGCGGAGCAGGCGGCGCTCGCCGACATCATCTCGAACGGTCGCATCGAGGTCGGGCTCGGCACGGGCTATGCACCTCACGAGTTTGCGCTGTTCGGCCAGTCACTCGATGCGCGCTACGGCCGAACCGATAAGGCACTCGCGGAGCTGCGGCGGCTGCTCGACGAGGGTGTGGTCACGCCCCGCGCCGTGCAACGTCCCTTCCCGATTTGGGCGGGTTACCAGGGCCCGCAAGGCGCGGCGCGTGCGGGCCGCTTGGGCGTCGGGTTACTCAGTCTGGACCGCACCAATGCGGCGATCTACAGCGAGGCTCTCGAAGCCTCCGGTCACGGCGCGGCGAGCGCGCGACTCGGCGGTGTCGTCGACCTGATCGTGTGCGACGACCCCGAACAGACAAAACAACGGCTACTCCCCTACCTGGCATGGCAACGCCACACGTATCGCGAGGCTCGTGGCGCCGGCGCGGGGACCTACGAGGAAACCCTCGCCGCGTTGGGTGAGCGACTTGCGTTGAAGGGTGAGCTGCCGGGCTTCGCCGTGTGCACCGCTGCGGACGCCACCGCGCTCCTCAAGGCCCGTACCGACGGACTGCCGGTTGAGCACGTCTACCTTTGGGCGAGCCTCGCCGGCATGCCCGACGACATGGTCGACCGCCACCTCGATTTAGTGACCACCCAGGTCGGTCCGGCCCTCCGCACCAAGACGCTCTGACGATGCTCGCACCGCACGGCTTCTTCTCGTTTACGAGCGTCAACGACCCGTCGCTTCATCGCGCCTACAACGAGTGGCACCAGCTCGACCATCGGCCCGAGAACATGGCGCTCGAAGGCGTGCGCTACGGCGAGCGTTGGGTTCGCACGCCCGACTGCGCCGCCGCGTCGATAGCCGATCATCGTCTCGCGCCGACGCACTACATGAACCTCTACTGGTTCCGTCCGCCGATTGCCGCAGCGGTAACCGAATGGCAAGGCTTGGCCGAGAGCTCGTTCCAGTGGGGCCGGCGACCCGACATGGACATGTGCACGCGTCCGCTCATGGGGTTCTTCGACGTGATCAAGGGCTACGTGCGGCCCGAGGTCCTCGTGTCGGTTTCAGCGCTGCCGTTTCGACCGACCAAGGGTGTGGTCGTCCAGGTCGTCGAGCTGGACGAGCCGCACGCGATCGGCGTCGAGAAGTTGTACCGCTGGTACGACACCGTGGCGATCCCGACCGCGCTGCGCCTCGATGGCGTGGCCGGTGCGTACACGTTCTCGAGTGTCACGAGCACGATCGATGATGGCTTCGTCGCCGAGGATGACGCGCGCACGTTCGCGCCGACGGCCACGTCGCGGGCGGGCTCATTGCGGATCACGGTGTACTGGTGCGACGACGATGCGCTGGTAACGAAGGCCGCGCTCGACGCGTCGTTCGCCGCCCTCCGGGCCGCGGCGCCGCTCGGTGACCCACTCGCCGCAGCGGGTGCGCACGTCATCTTCGACAGCGCCGCGCGCGTGATCGAGCCCTGGGTCTGGAACTGGTTCGACTGAGGCTGGCCGACCGGTTCTGGGTCGCCGAACGTGTCCCTGGATGAGCGTGACCCGACCCAGAAGGTGGCCGATCGCTTCTGGGTCGCCGAACGTGTGCCTCGACGAGCGTGACCCGACCCAGAAGGTGGCCGATCGCTTCTGGGTCGCCGAACGTGTGCCTGGATGAGCGTGACCCGACCCAGAAGGTGGCCAATCGGTTCTGGGTCGCCGAACGTGTGCCTGGATGAGCGTGACCCGACCCAGAAGGTGCGGACGGGGTGGCATGTCAGTGCATGAGGCCGCCGTCGACGTACACCGAGCGGCCGGTCATGAACGACGACGCGTCGCTCGCCAAGAAGATCGCGGTGCCAACCAGGTCGTCAGGCGTGGCGAGTCGCTTGAAGAGGTTCTGCTCGGCGAGCTCGGCGACGAAAGCGGCTCGGCGCTCGGGGTCGACCGGCAGGATCATGTCGGTGGCCACGGATCCCGGTACCAGCGTGTTCACGCGCACGCCGCGCGAGGCCCATTCGCGGGCCATGGTGATCGACCAGTTTCCGAACGCAGCC
>WLNW01000213.1 GCA_009699605.1 Actinomycetota bacterium
AACAGGCCCCAATACGCGATGAACGAGAACATCACGAAGCCGCCCATACGCGACGGGCCGATGATCGTGTAGACGACCCCGGTGAACTGCTCGACGAACACCGTGCCTCGGCCGGTGGGCCAAGCATTGACCGGCGCAAGCCAGCCGTCGTGCGCCGCGGCGATGGCAACGCCGGCTCGGTGGTAGCGCTCGAAGTCGCCAGTCGAGTCGAAAGCGCTCTTCATGACGTAATAGCGCGCAAACGCGGCCATCAGCTTGGCCCCGAGCCCAAGCAAGGCCACGTTTCGGATGGTCTCGGCCTCGTTGCGGGTGACGTGCATCACGATCGTTGCGCCGATCGCCAAGCACACGGGTGCCAGGATCACCCCGCCCCAGCCGTCGTACGTCTGGCGCTGCATCGAGAATGCCAGTACGGCGAGGTAGGCCAGACCGACCGCAGCGGCCACGCCCGCCCCCGGGGCGGACGATCGTCGGAAGAGGGTGGTCACGGTCACCGAGACTGTTGCGATGGATCGTTCTGGGGCCAGGCCGCTTCGTGCGCACCGGCCCACGGGTCGGTGGCTTCGTCCCGAGGTTCGGGTTCTTGCACCGCTCGATGGTCTGCCAGGATTGCAGCCTTGCCGCGACTGAAGCGACTGCGCTTCGCGGCGCTTTTCTCGTTGTAGTACCCGTAGTACCCGTAGTACTTGGCGCCGGCCTGCGAGCCGGTATCGCTCAAGCCGATCACCGTGTTGCTGGCCCCGCCGTAGCGCAAAAGGTCGGCGGCGCGTGAGGCCGCCGCAATGCTGGTGTGGCCGAGGCGCGCCATGACCAAGACGGCGGTGGCGTCGGAGATGAACTCGAGTGCCTCGGCGCTGACCGACAGTGGCGGGGTGTCGACGATGACCACGTCGAAGCTGCTGCGCAACGAAGCGATGGCCCGAGCGGAATCGCGCGCCAACTTGCCGGGGGCGCCGCCCACGTCCGACATGTCGAGCAACCGCACGCCGCGCACCTTCGTGGAGATCAGCGTGTTCTTGACACTGCGTGACTGCTCTTGCTTCCGCTGCGCGAGCGCGTTCAGCTGCCGCTCCGACATGAAGAACTTGCTGATGCGCGGGCGCCGGAAGTCGGCGTTGACCAGCAGCACCTGCCGGCCGGTCTCGGCGAACGCAGCGGCCAGGTTGGCCGCCGTCGATGTCTTGCCCTCGCCCGGACCGGGTGAGGTCACCACGACGACCCCCACTGATTTCGCGGCGGGCTCGGTTTGGGCGGCGTTCGAGATCAGGAACATCAGCGATGAGCGCAGCGTGCGGTACACCTCGGCCAGGCGGAGCGAACTATCCGAACCCACCACCAGCTGCTCGCCGCGTTCGCCGCGGTGGAACCGCGGCACCTCGATGATCACGGGCAGATCGAACGTATCTTCGGCCTGACGACGATCGCGGATGCGAGTGTCAAGCTGCTCGGCCAAGTTGGCCACCGCGACTCCCACGAGCAACGCGACGAGGCCTGCAATCGCAGTGCGGCTCCCTCTCGTGCGGGGCACGCTGAGGCCGCCCTCCTTCACCGGCACCGCCGTCGCGGTCTGCAACGTGGTGAGGCCGATCGCGCTCAACTTCGACACCGACTGTTGGTACTCCTCGAAGGCCGCGGAGTACTCGCGGGTGCTGGCGTCGCGTTGCGCGCGCAGCGTGAGGTCATTCGGCTTCGCGAACAGCGCGGAGTCGTCCTGGCGCACCCGTTCTTCGATGGCTGCGATGCGCGTCAGCAAACTTGCTTGGCGATCGCGCGTTACCTGGTCCTGGCGCTCGGTGAGGTACTTCACCATTTCGGAGGCGAACGTATCGGCCACGCGCACGGCCTCGGCGGGGTCGGCCGAGGTGGTCGAGATCTCGATGAGCCTGGTCTTCGGGTCGGCGTTGACCTTGATCGTTGCGGCAAGGGTGAGGGGCGAGCCCGAGTAACCGAGCGCGGTCGCGGCACGCTTGGGCACCTCGCCGATGCGGACGAAAACCGGCACCTGACTGAACGACACCGTGCCACCTGCACCGCCGGCGTCGGATGGATCGCCTGCGGACAGCAGCGAATGCGTGGCTATGTAGGTGGTGGTGGCGTTGGCCCCGGCCGGGGGTGTCGTCGCGTAACCGATGAGCACGCCGATAAGCGCGAAGCTCACCAATAGCCACCATCGTCGCTGTGCGACTCGGATGAAGTTCTGAAGGTCCAACAAAGAGGCCCCTTCTGCAGCCAAGAGCCAGGAGGTTACCTATGAAGTGCGCAATGGTCACCTGCGTGTCCATAATTCTCCCGATGTTGCTCGGTCGAACAGTGAAGTACGTGGCGGCGGCCGCACAGCCGTCAGGGCGCGGTGTGGTCGTGTTGATCTATCACCGCGTGGGTGGCGAATCGGGAAGCTCAGTCGATCTCGAACCGGCGCTGTTCGCCGAACAACTGCGTTGGTTGCACGAACACCGACGCGTCGTATCCATCGACGTCGCCGTCGATGCGTTGGTCGCGCACGAAGACGTAGATGACGTGGTCGTCATCACGTTCGACGACGGAACCGCAGACTTCGCCGACCACGTGGTGCCGGCTCTGATGGCGCAGGACACCCCGGCGACCCTCTACGTGGCCACCGACTTCATGGACCGCGGCGAACCGTTCCCGTGGGGTGCACCACCGATCAGCTGGGCCGCACTCCGCGATGCCGCGTCGACAGGCCTCGTCACCGTGGGCTCGCACACGCACACGCATCGCCTGCTCGACCGGTGCGACGAAGCGACCGTTCGCAGCGAGATCGATCGCTCGATCGACCGCATCGGCACCGAGCTCGATGCCGCGACGCGGCACTTCGCCTACCCCAAGGCGGTACATGGCTCGTCGTTCGCCGAATCGGTGGTGCGCGAGCGCTTCCGGTCGGCGGCACTGGCTGGCACGCGCCCGAACCGACCCGGCCGCACCGACGTGCATCGCTTGGCCCGCAGCCCGATTCAGCGCAGCGACGGCATGCGATACTTCGCGGCGAAGGCACGGGGTGGCATGCGTCTGGAGGACGACCTGCGACGCGTGGCCAATCGGGTGCGGTACCGAGGCGCAAGCAGCTGAGCGACGGCCTGCTCGCTACATCAACTCGAGGTCGCCGAGGGTGGCGCGCCAATTGCCGAGTGGCGGCATGCCGGGTTCGGTGAGCGCTCGCCACGTGAGGATGGGCCCGGCTTTCGGCACGGGCACGAAACCGTTTCGGAGGTTCGCTGGGCCGGTGCGGATGGCGTAGTCGGCACCGGAGCCATGCAGGCTTTGCGCGACGAGCGTGTCAGCCGCCGCTGTATCGCCGCGGACGACGGCGGCGATGACCAACTCGAGCGCGTCGCCGCGTCGCCGGAGACGCACGATGACCGCGGCGTGCGCATCTTCGAGGAGCCGATACTCGAGCAGGTCGTTGCCGTAGCGCCAGCGCAAGAAGGTCGCGGTGGTGTGGGTGCGCAGCGCACGCACGTCGGGTTCGGAACGCATCCACGGCGGTTCCGCCTCGTTCGCGTCGACCCACTGGCTCACGTCGGAACCGAGCGCGAGCGGTTGCGACCAGCGGTCGGCGGCTACGCGAGCGTTTCGCATGGGCCACAAGTGCGTCGGTCCTGCGACCCGCGCCGAGACGGGATATCGCCCGACGTTGCGCCATCCCATCTTCAGGTAGCCCGGCCGGCTCTGGGCGTTCGGCGTGTTGAACACCATGGCCACCCCGTCGGCTCGCATCGCATCGGCAGCGTGCATGGTCAACGCGCGGAACACGCCACGACCTTGCGCGTCGGGATCGGTGGCCGTGTCGACGGCGCGTACCGCACGAACGACCTGCCCGCCGCGTACGAACTCCCACCGCAGGAACACCCGAACGCCCAGCATCCGGTCGCCGTCGAGGGCAAGCCACATCGGCGACGCGCCGAACGGGTTCTGATCGTGCTTCCACCCGAAGAACTGCGAGAGGCGCGGATCGTCGTCCCAACCCAACGAGCGGCCGAGCAGTTCGAGCATCGCGGGGCGGTCGTCGAGCGTGGCTTCGCGGATCTCGAACGAGCCCTGACGGGGAGCGTTCGGCTTCGGCGCCGCAGGCCCTGGTGGCTCTGCCTCGGCCAGCCCGCGATAGGTAGCGGCGATTGTGGCCGCGCTCGCACGCACATCGAACTCCGCCGCACGCGATGCCGCGGCCGCCGCAAGTCCACGGCGCAACGGCTCGTCGGTCAGGACCCGCTCGAGCGCGTCGGCCAGCGCGGTCGCGTCACCGGGCGGCACGAGCAGCGCGTCGATGTGATCTCGCATGGTTTCGCCAACGCCACCTACGTCGGTCGCGACCACGGGTAGGCCCAGCGCGAGGGCCTCCATGAGAGCCACCGGAAGGCCTTCCCATGCCGAGGCCAGCACGAACACGTCGGCCGCGCCGAGCAAGGCAGTGGCATCGGCACGAAACCCGGTGAGCACCACGTGATTCTGAAGCCCCAGCTGGTCGCGTCGCTCGCGAACTTTGTCGGCCAGCGGTCCCTGGCCGACGGCCACGAGACGGAACCTCACCCCGCGATCGCGAAGTTGCGCAGCCGCGGCGAGCAGGTTCGGGTAGTCCTTCTGGGGGCGGAAGTTCGCCACGGTCCCAATGACCGGCTCATCAGAGCCGATGCCGAGCTCGACGCGGATCTCGTGCCGTCGGTCGCGGTGCTCAGCGATGCTGGCGACGTCGATTCCGTGCTGCAACGTGACCGCTCGCCGGGCGGCGCTTCCCCTTACAGAGTCGCGGACCTCCTCACTCACGGCGAAGGTCGCCGTGTCGAGAATCGATGTCAGGCGGTTGGCCCACCGCGTGGGTGCCACGAACGTCGGCCAGGTGTTGTGCTCGGTCGAGACGAACCGTGGTCGTGGTCGCACGGTGAGGGCGGCGAGGCGCGCGACCGAGCCGGG
>WLNW01000214.1 GCA_009699605.1 Actinomycetota bacterium
CGCGCACGGCGGCCCGAATGGCCCGGGATCATGGCCGCATGGATGCGGGAGCACACCGTCGACGAGATCGTCGAGCTCGCGAGCTCGCTGCGCATCCCGGTGGCGCCCGTGCTCGACGGGTCGAACATCCTGCAGAACGAACACCTTGCTGCCCGCGGCGTCTTCGTCGAGCACCCAGGTGGGTTCATGCAGCCACGTCCGCCCTACGTCATCGATCACGCGGCGCCCTTCGTGCCCCAGTCGGCGCCGGCGCTCGACGAAGCCCGCGGTTCGCTCGCCGCGCGGCCCACTCCCGTGGCCGCGCAGCCGGGCGCGGATCCGTCGCTCCGGCCTTTGCACGGGCTGCGCGTGCTCGACATGACGTCGTGGTGGGCCGGGCCGTCATCGACGCACTTCCTCGCGCTCATGGGGGCCGAGGTGATCCACGTCGAGAGCACGACGCATCCCGATGGCATGCGCATGACGGGTTACATGTTCGGGCACGAGAAGTGGTGGGAGTGGGGCCACATGTTCGCGGCGGCCAACACCGACAAGCTCGGCGTAACGCTCGACATCTCGAAGCCCGAAGGACGCGCGCTTTGCGTCGAGCTGATGCAATGGGCCGACGTGGTCGCCGAGAACTTTGCCCCGCGCGTCATGGAGAACTGGGGCTTCGACGAGGCGGCGGTGCGTTCGATCAACCCGAACGTCGTGTACGCACGGATGCCGGCGTTCGGGCTCAGCGGGCCCTGGCGCGAGCGGGTCGGCTTCGCGCAGACCATGGAGCAGATGGCCATGGCATCGATCACCGGCTATGCCGAGGATCCGCCGCTGATCCCGCGGGGCCCATGCGATCCGAACGCCGGCATGCACGGCGCGTTCGCGATGCTCGTCGCGCTCGCGAAGCGCGAGCAGACGAATACTGGTGTTTTCGTCGAGTCGACCATGATCGAGGCCGCGTTGAACGTGTGCCCGCAACCCGTGATCGAGTACACCGCGTACGGCCGAACGATGACGAGGATGGGCAATCGCTCGCCGTTCGCCGCGCCGCAGGGGGTGTACGCGGCTGAGGGCTTCGAGGAGTGGTTCGCGCTCAGCATCGAGACCGACGAGCAGTGGCGTGCGTTCGTCGCGTACCTCGGTGCGCCTGCATGGGCGACTGACCCCGAGCTCGCGACCCCCGTTGGCCGCGCCGATGCGCAGGATCACCTCGACGCTCTCCTCGGGGCGTGGGCCGCATCGCTCGACGCTCGTGCCACGGCCGACGAACTCGTCGCGCTCGGCGTGCCCGCGGCCCGGTGCACGGATCCGCGCATCGTGAGCGAGCACCCGCAGATGCAGGCGCGAGGGTTCTACGAGACCGTGGTGCATCCCGAGCTCGGCGCGTATCCGTCCGGTGGTCTGCCCTATCGGTTCGCAAGCGTCGACGTGTGGCAGCACCGCGCGACGCCGACGCTCGGCCAGCACAACAGCGAGGTGCTCATGAGGATCTGCGGGGTGACCGCCGACCAACTGGCTGCGCTCGAGGCATCAGGCACCATTGGCACCCGGCCACGCGGCAGCTGACCGCAGGTGTGCCTCACCGCTCAGCGGCTCGGGAACCCGTAGAGGCGGGCGGCGTTGTCGTAGGTAATGGCCCGCCGGGTGGTATCGGGGATCGCGGCGAACTGCTTGTCGATCACGGCGCGGGAGTCGGGCCACACGCCGTCGCCGTGCGGGAAGTCGTTGCCCCACATCAGCGTGTGGACACCGATTCGGTCAGCGAGGAGCAGGCCGGCCTCGTCGACTTGGAACGTGGCCGACATCTGGCGCTGCCAATAGCCGGAGGGCGGCATGGTCAGCTCGAGGTGGGTGAACCGCTGGGACCATTGGTCGTCCATGCGCTCGAGGACGTAGGGCAACCACCCAATTCCGGATTCGCCGACGACCACGCGCAAGTTCTCGTACTTGTGGAGCACACCACCGAAGATGAGCTCGGCGACGCGCTCGACCATGCGCAGCTGGAAGACGGTGAGCCATCCGCCGACCCATGCGGCCCGCTCGCGGTCGGTGGTGGCATGGCGCGGATCGATCGGCGGACCGATCGTGTGCAAGTGAACGATCGCCCCGCACTCGTCGGCGGCCTCCCAGATCGGCGTGAACTCCTGACGCCACAGAGGGAGAAGGTCGTAGGTCATCGCCACCTCGACCGCTCTCAGTCCTCGTGCGGCGCATCTGCGGATCTCGTCGGCTGCTGCCGCAGGGTTCTTGCTCGGCAGGCACGCGACGCCCACGAGGCGCGTGGGGTCGTACGAGCAGAACTCCGCGAGCCACGCGTTGTAGCTCTGCATGACTGCGGCGGACACGTCTTGATCGTCGATCGCGTTGGCCACGCCGAGAACGCCGTAGAGCACCTCGCCGACGATGCCGTCACGGTCCTGTGCGGCGATGCGCAGTGCAGGATCGGTCGGGTGGAAGTGGCCCTTCGCGCAGTCGTCCCAGAAGCCACTCTCGTTCATTCGATCGAAGCGGGTCGACTGGCCGCGAGCGTATGGCTGGCCGGAGTTGCCGCTGCCACCGACGAACGCAAGCTGACCGCCGTTCTCGTCGACCCAGAACTGCCCGCCGTCTCGTTCGATCACTCGCGGCATGCGTGCGCGAAGGCCCGCCGGGGCGAACCGGTCGAACAGGTCGTGCGGGAGTAGCGGTAGGTCGATGTGGCCGTCGGCCGAGACGACCGGTTCGGTGCGATGGTCCATGGTTCCCCCTTCGCGCCCCGCAACGCGCGACGTCCGCGCCGAGACGCTACAGCGGGCCATTCACCCGGCCACATGACAATGCGTCGACAATGCGTCGACAACGCGGCGACAATGCGGCGACAATGCGCGCTATGGGACTCAAGACGTTGGTGATCGGTGGAACGGGGCCCACGGGCCCCTACGTCGTGCGGGGGTTGCTCGAGCGCGGTCACGATGTCGTGATCTGTCATACGGGTCGCCACGAAGTGGCCGAGATCGCGTCGGAGGTCGAGCACATCCACACCGACCCGTTCGATCGCGACGCGCTCGAGCACGCGTTCGCCGGCCGCACCTTCGGCGTCGCGATCGCGGCGTATGGGCGGTTGCGCAGCGTCGCCGAGGTGCTCGTCGGGCGGTGCGAGCGCTTGATCAGCGTGGGTGGGATGCCGGCCTATCGCGGCTACATGGACGCCGACCGCTTCACGCCGCCCGGGTTGCCGATTCCGACGCGCGAGGACGGATCGCGAAGCACCGAGGACGACGACCCGAAGAGCTTTCGCATCGCCCGCACCGAGGACGCGCTCTTCGCGTTGCATCCGCAGGCGACGCACTTCCGTTATCCGTACGTGTACGGACCGCGTCAGCTGACGCCGCGCGAATGGCCGATCGTGCGAAGGATCATCGACGGTCGCCCCTTCATCGTGGTGCCCGATGGCGGGCTGACGATCTACACGTATGGCTACGCGGAGAACCTTGCACATGCCACGCTGCTGGCCGTTGATCAGCCCGAAGCGTCCGCGGGGCAGATCTTCAACGCGGCAGACGCAACAGCGTTCACATTGGCCCAGACGATCGAGATCATCGTGTCAGCGCTCGACCACCCCATCGAGATGGTGTCGATGCCGTACGAGCTCGCGCCGGTCACCCGACCACTCGTTCGCCAGCTGCGCACCACGCACCGTGTCGTGAGCGTTGACAAGCTGGTGCACCTGCTCGGCTATCGCGACGTGGTGCCTGCGGCCGAGGCCATTGCGCGCACGGCCCGGTGGTTGGTCGCAAACCCGCCCAGCAGCGAGGTCGAAGCCCGCCTCGAGGATCCCTTCGACTACGTGGCCGAGGATCGGCTGGTGACCCAGTGGCGAGCGCTCGTCGCCGCGATGCAGCCACTCGAGTTCGCGGCCGGCGAGCCGGGCCTCACCCTTGGCCATCAGGGGCCCGGTACGAACAACCCGCGTCGTGCTCATCGGCTCTGATCTCCGCCGCCGAAGATCGCAAAGTTGTTAGGAACACCGCGCAGGGGTTGGACGTTATCCTCCATGAATGGCGGCAGAAACGGCACCGGTCGGACGACCCAATCGCATGGTCCATCGCCATCGCGATCTGCAGGGTGGCTGGGCGCGCGCGGCGGTCTTCGGGGTCAGCGATGGCCTCGTTTCGAACGTCGCCCTCATCCTTGGCGTCGCGGGTGCGAGCTCGCAGACGTCGCTCGTGCGGGTCGCCGGCATCTCGGGCCTCTTGGCCGGCGCGGTTTCGATGGCTGCGGGCGAGTACGTGTCGGTCAAGGCGCAGAACGAACTGATCGAGCGCGAGGTCGAGATCGAACGCAAGTCGATACTCGAGAAGCCCGAAGCCGAGACGAACGAGCTCCGGGCCATCTACGAAGCCCGGGGCCTCGGCCCTGAGCACGCTCGCCGAGTAGCTATCGCGTTCATGTCCGACCCCGATGTCGCGCTCGACGTGCACGCCCGCGAGGAGCTCGGCCTGTCGCCCGATTCCGTGGCGTCGCCTTGGGTGGCGAGCGGATCGAGCTTCGGGGCGTTTGCCGTGGGGGCAACCGCCCCCTTGGTGCCCTGGTTCATCGGCGGCGGCACGGCGGCCATCTTGGCTTCGTTGCTGATCGGCCTCGTGGCGGCCGCATTGGTGGGCGTGCTCCTCGCGAAGTTCACCGAACGCTCGCCGTGGCGAACCGGATCACGCCAGGTGGCCGTCGCGGCCTTCTCCTGCGGGGTCACCTTCCTCCTTGGCAATGTGTTCGGTTCCGGAGTTGGTTAGTTCGCCGTGACGGGCGTAGGCTTTGCCTGTTATGCGTCCGTTCGCCGCACAGGTACTCGTAGTTCCTTAAGCACACGGCGACGGTTCGCGCCTGTGTGCTCACGACCTCCCAAACGGGAGGTCGTTGCAGTTTTCGGCAGCGATTCGACGGGAGAACCCAA
>WLNW01000215.1 GCA_009699605.1 Actinomycetota bacterium
GGACCGTCGGCCTCGAACTGCTCACCGATGTATCGAAAGTCGACGTCGTGCTCGTCCCGGTGGGCGGTGGCGGTCTCATCGCCGGCATCGCCGTCGCGGTGAAGGCGATCACCCCGGACGTACAGGTCATCGGCGTGCAGGTCGCCGGGCACGACTGGGCGGCACGGCGGAAGGGTCACGCACCGACCGAGTCGAACGGCCCGACCGTCGCCGAAGGCATCGCCGTCAAACACGCCGGTGTGCTGACGGGCCAGATCGTCGATGTGCTGGTGGACGACGTGCTGGTCGTGTCCGACGATGCGGTCGAGGAAGCAGTAGCGATGTACCTGGAGTACGAGAAGGTGGTCACCGAGGGCGCCGGCGCCGCGTCGTTGGCCTGCCTGCTCGAGCACCGCGGTCGCTTCGCAGGGCAGACATGCGCGCTGGTGCTCAGCGGCGGCAACATCGACCTCCGCCTGCTGTCAGGGATCGCGCTCCGCGATCTCGCTCGCACCGGCAGGACGGCACGCGTGTCGGTGATGGTCGACGACCGACCCGGTGCGCTGGCCTCCGTGGTGCGCGCCATCTCCGACGCGGGCGGCAACATCATCGAACTCGATCACGTGCGACACCGCTCCGACGTGCCATCACGCCGAGCGATGCTGGAGGTGGAGATCGAGTTAGCGGGTGCCACCGAGCTCGACCGCCTCGTACAGGTCTTGCGAGCCGACGGGTTCGAACCGAAGCTCAGCGGCTGACCTTCTGTCCGCCGCGACCAGCGGTCGGCCATCGATCCGTACCACTGGCCGATACACGGCCCGCTTCCGCAGACCTACGTTCGCGGCATCCTCGATGAACAGGAGTGTGCACATGGGATCGAAGGTCGTGCTCTTCCTTCCGGGCGATCAGCGCCCGGTGCCGAATCAACTCGCTCAACCCAACGTCGATGTGTTCGTCGGTGCGCTCACCGCCGCGCTGACTCACCTCGGCCACCAACCGGTCGTGCTCGACCGCTTCCTCACCGGCCCACGCCAGTCGATCGACACGCTCGGCAGCATCGCCGACCCGATGATCGGCGTGTACGCGCACTGGGTGTACGGCCCGCACACCACGGACGGAGTGGTCGGCAGCGATACCCCACTGCTGCTCGCATCGAACTTCGACGGCACGTGGCCCGGTCTGGTCGGGCTGCTCAACACCGGCGCCTGTCTCACCAGTCTCGGCCGTGCCCACAGCCGGCTGTGGTCCGACTCCGCCGATCTCACCGCTGATGAGGCGTTCATGGCCGGCCTGGACGAATGGGTCCGCAACGGCGCCGTCAGCCATGACGCGTCCGCGGCGCACGCGCCCGGACCTGTCGGCGCACAGGCGGCAGCAACAGCGCAGCGGGTGCACGCCCAACTCCGCGCCTCACGCCCGTTGCTGATGATGCTCGGCGACACCTCGATGGGGATGATCAACGGCTACTTCGGCCCACAGCGACTCGCCCGCCACGGCTTCAGCGAGCACAAGGTGGATCAGGCTTGGCTCATCGAACAGACCAAGACGGTCGACGCCCAGCGGGTGGACGACGCGTTCGAGTTCGTTCGACAAGCCGGGGTCACCTTCCATTGGGGCGGCGACTTCACCGCCGATGCCACGCGTGCCCAACTGCGCGACTACTGCGCCGTGCTCGATCTGCTCGCCGACTGCGGGGCGGACTGCATGGGTTGGCAGTACCAACTCGGCCTGATCCGTTCCCTGCCGCCGTCCGACTTCGCCGAGGGGCTACTGAACTCGGCGTGTCGACCGGAGAGCAACGGCACCACGGTGGTCTGCGCCACCGAGGCGGACCAGGGGAACCTGGTGCCGATGGAACTGATGAAGCGCCTGCTGCTGGCCCGTGGGCTGCATGAGTCGGTGGCGTTCCACGACGTTCGCTGGGGTGGCCTGCACGACGGCAGGTTCCTGTGGCTCCTGCTCAACTCGGGTTCGGCAGGGGCCTACGCGTTCAACCACGACCCCGACACCCTGGCCGGCGTGCACTCGTACCGTCAGCCCGCCGCCTACTTCCCGATCCCCGGCGGCACATTCGCCGGCGAGAGCCTTCCGGGCGCAATCACCTGGGCGCGCACCTGGCTGGACGGTGACGGGACGCTGGTGATGGACGTCGGCCGCGGCGAGGTGGTGCAACTTCCACCGGACGTCCGCGATGCGTGGTGGAACGGAACGACCAGGGAGTGGCCGTTCATGGCAGCCGATCTCGGCATCGGTCGCGATGACCTGATGGCCCACTACCAGAGCAACCATGTCGCCGTCGCGTACGGCGACATCCTGGACGAGATGATCGAACTGTCCCGCCTGTGCGGCTTCCGCGTGCGAGTGCTCTCCAGGCAGCAACCATGACCCGACCAGCCGCCGATGTGGACGGCGGATACGTGGTCGGGGTCGACGTGGGGACCGGAAGCGCTCGCGCCGCGGTCTTCTCCGCCTCCGGTGTGCTGATGGCTCGAGGCGAACACCCCATCGACGTCTGGCACCCTCGTCCCGACCACATCGAACAGTCCTCGGATGACATCTGGCTCGCCGCGACCGCCGCTGTCCGCGACGCGCTGAGAGGCAGTGGCGCGACGCCCTCCGAGGTACGCGGCATCGGCTTCGACGCGACCTGCTCGCTCGTTGCCATCGACGCGGCGGGCGCTCCGGTCGCTGTCAACAGCGACGGCGACGACCACCGAAACGTCGTGGTCTGGATGGACCACCGGGCGGTGGACGACGCCGAGCAGATCAACCGGCTCGGCCACCCGGTCCTCGCGTCCGTCGGCGGGAGGATCTCACCCGAGATGCAGACCCCGAAGCTGCGCTGGCTGCAACGCGAGCTGCCCGCACCATGGGCGCGGGTGGCGCACTGGTTCGATCTTCCCGACTTCCTCACCTGGAGAGCGACAGGCGCCCTGTCGAGGTCGCTGTGCTCCACGGTGTGCAAGTGGACCTACGTCGGCCACGAGGGCCGCTGGGACCGCTCGTTCTTCGAGCAGATCGGGCTCGGTGGTCTGGCCGACGGCAACTTCTCCCGCATCGGCAACCAGATCCATGCGCCGGGCACCGCCGTCGGCAGCGGGCTGTCGGCCGATGCCGCAGCGGACCTCGGCCTGCTGCCGGGCACACCGGTCGGCACCTCGATCATCGACGCCCATGCGGGAGCTCTCGGCGCTCCGGCCACCTCTCACCTTGACCGGCGACTGGCGATCATCGCCGGCACATCCGCGTGCCACCTCGCCGTCTCGTCGGCACCTCTCCCCGTCCCTGGCGTGTGGGGCCCGTATTGGTCCGCGCTCCTGCCCGGCTGGTGGCTTGCCGAGGGAGGGATCTCGGCATCAGGAGCTGCGATCGATCACATCGTCGCGAACCACCCCGCGTCCCGCCTGCTCGGGCCGCAGCCCTTGGCGGCGCTCGAGCAGCGGCTCGATGAACTTGCCGATGGCTCGCCGGAACGACTCACTCGGTTGGCTCATGCAGTGCATGTCGATCCGAGCTTGCTCGGCAACAGGTCGCCTCTCGCCGATCCCACACGAACCGGAGCGTTGGTCGGCTGGTCGTTGCGCGACGATCTCGACGACCTCGCAGTCCGCTACCTCGCTGCCGTCCAGGGTCTGGCGTACGCGACTCGGCACATCGTCGAGGCGATGACCGAGGCCGGCTGGCGGTTCGAGGTATCGGCAGTCACCGGTGGCAGCACGCACAGCCCACTCTGGCTGCGCACCCATGCCGATGTACTCGACATGCCCGTGGTCGTACCGGCCGAACCCGACGCCGTGCTCCTCGGCGCGGCGATGCTCGGCGCCGTGGCGGGCGGGCTGCACTCCGGCGTCAAGGACGCCATGGCTTCGATGACTCGCCCGGGCACCATCATCGAACCGAACCGCGCTTCGGCGGAGTTCCACCGTGCGAAGTACGGCGTGTACCGGCGGATGCTTCGCGACCACGACAACTACCGCGCCGCGATGGAAGCTGCCCGCGGCGAGGACTGGGCCTGATCGCGGACGGCGGGCGTTGGCGGATCACCCGTTCGGCCGCCGTTGCGACAGGGCGACGGCGGTCGGCGTGCCGGCGCACCCACCCCTGGCGGTGCAGCGCAGGTCGGCCGACAACCCGGTGCCGACGCGCACGGTCATCTCCGCCATCTCGTCGAACGGCAGGACGGCGCTGAAGCCACCCAGCACGGCAGATGCAGCGGCGAAGGCGTGGGCGACCCCGGCGATGTTGCGGGCATGACAGGGGATCTCGACCTCCCCCGCGACTGGGTCGCACACGAGGCCGAGTGTGTTCACCAGCACGAGACTCGCTGCATCGAAGGCCATCGACGGCGAGCCGCCGTGCGCCGACACCAGCCCGGCGGCGGCCATCGCCGCGGCGGCGCCCGTCTCTACCGCGCACCCACCGCACTCGGCAGCGAACGTGCCGCTCCATGCGAATGCTCCGCCGACCAGCGCCATCGCGCTCAACGCGTCGACCAGGCGGCCTTCGTCGAGCCCGGTCTCGGAGAGCGCGTACAGCACGCCGGGCAGGATGCCGGCGCTGCCGGCGGTGGGTGCCGCGACGACGATGCCGCGCGCCACGTCGAGCTCCATCACCGCGACCGACGCGGCAGCCGCAAGCTGTTGGGCGGGGCTGATGAGGGCCGACGGCGCGTCTGCCTCGCGGAGCAGCCGGGCACTGGGACGAAGGAAGCGCATACGGGTGGTCGCCGGGTCGGCCGCCAACCCTGCCCGTACCGACTGGAACATGACACCCAGCCGCTCGGCGAACCTGCCGCGGACCACAGAGGGAGGCAGGCCGATCACCACGCTCTCGTAGGCGATCCCCATCTCCGCCAGTGACCGTGTCGACC
>WLNW01000216.1 GCA_009699605.1 Actinomycetota bacterium
CGCCGGTCACCCACCCTGCGCATGGAACGCGCCTACTTCGCCGAGGGCCACGCGTGGGTCGCCGGTAGCGACGAGGTCGGCCGCGGCTCGCTCGGCGGGCCGGTCTCCGCGGGCATCGTCGTGGTCGACCAGACCACCGGGCGCATACCGGCCGGTCTGCGCGACTCGAAACTGCTCACGCCAAGAGCACGCGAGGCCTTGGTACCGAAGATCCTGCGGTGGGCCGCGGCGAGCGCGGTCGGCCATGCGAGCGCCGCCGAGATCGACGCGATGGGCATCCTGGCCGCGCTGCGACTTGCTGGCGAACGAGCACTCGCCACCTTGGCCGTCGAGCCGTCGGTGATCGTGCTCGACGGCAACTACGACTGGTTCAGCCGTCCTCCGCGGGCCGCGTACTCCCCGCGTGCCTCGGCGCCCGACAACGTCGTGTTGCGGATCAAGGCCGATCTCACCTGCGCGTCGGTCGCCGCGGCAAGCGTGCTGGCCAAGGTCGAGCGCGACGCGCTCATGCGCGAGTTGAGCGGCGCGCATCCGGTATACGGATGGGCGGTGAACATGGGCTATGGAACTCCCGAGCACCTCGCCGCACTACGCGACTTCGGGGCGTGCGCCGAGCATCGGCGGTCGTGGCGATTGCCGGGCGACGACCCACAGCTCCCGTTCAGTGAGTCGCGCTGACGAGCTGAACCTTGGCCCGGGCCAAGACGTCGGGTTCCTGGTATCGGCACCGATGACCGCTCGTTGAGCATCATCGGTAGGGTCGCCGAGGTGAACTTGACCACCCGCTCCCGTTCAACATGTTCCGTGCGCACCTGGCCTGCGGTCGCCGCGCTGTGCGGTTGGACGACCTTCCTTTGGATCATTCGCATCAAGAATGCGGTCGGCGATGACCGCGCGTCGGCGAGCGGCAAGGTCATCGCCGTGATCACGGCGCTGGCGTTCCTCGGTGCGGCGGGCGCTCTCGCGTCTGCCCACGTGCGCGGCCATGCGGGCGCTCGCCGCGCCGCCGCGGTCTTTGCGCTCATCAGCATCGTGTACTGGCTCATCCGGGCGGCCACCATCGTCGTGCGCGACCACCCGATCGGCTTCACGGTCGTGCACGCCGTCCTCGCGCTCATCACCGTGGGCCTCGGTGTCTGGGTCCTTCGCTCGGTGTCCACCCGCTCGGTGCCTCGCCGGACTCCTTCGTGAGCGGACGGGCCGACTAGCATCAAGCCGCTATGGGACAGCAGGTCACCGTCATCGAGAAGCCAACATCGCGCTCCGGCGTGGTGCGGTACGAGATCAACCGGGTGCTCACCGGCATGGGTCACGAGTCGTACTCGGGTGCGCCCGATGCCGGCTCGGTGCGCCCGCCCGACGTGCTGGCCCGGCGCCTGTTCGGCCGCGGTGGCATCAAGACGGTGCACATCAACGGCAGCGTCATCACCATCGAGTTGGCCGAGACGGGCACCGAAGGCATCCAGCAGATCATCGAAGGTCTGTACACGTACTACCTGCCCGGCGTACTGCCGCCGACCGACGAAGAACTGCTCGGCCCACCCGCCGAGTGACTTCGCGATGGGGCACCGGTTGCGCATCGTGCTCGGCGCCCGGCGGTGACCTCACCACCAAGGAGGCCTTCGATGGGCACGGTCAAGATCGGCGTACAGCTCCACCCCCAGGCCACCACCATCGGCGATCTCCGTGCCGCGTGGCAGGCCGCAGACGCGATGGGGGTCCACAGCATTTGGACCTGGGACCACTTCTTCCCGTTGTACGGCCCGGGTGACGCCGCGCACTTCGAGGGTTGGACTCTGCTGTCGGCCATGGCGGTCGACACTGCACACGCGCAGATAGGCCTGCTGGTCGGTTGTAACTCGTACCGCAACCCCGACCTGCTGGCCGACATGGCCCGCACCGTCGATCACCTGGCCGGCGGTCGGTTGTACCTCGGCATCGGCGCCGGGTGGTTCCAGCGCGACTACCAGGAGTACGGCTACGAGTTCGGTACCGGGCCGAGTCGGTTGCGTGAGCTCGGCGCGGCACTCCCGCGCATCCGGGCGCGGCTCGACGCGCTCACCCCCGGACCCGTCGGTCCGCTGCCCATCCTCATCGGGGGCGGGGGCGAGAAGGTCACGTTGAAGCTCGTGGCCCAGCACGCCGACGCGTGGAACACCTTCGGCCCTCCGGCCAACTTCCGGGCGAAGAATGCGATCCTCGACGAATGGTGCGCGAAGGTCGGTCGCGACCCGGCCCGGGTCGAGCGCACCGTGGCGATCGAGCCGGGCGACATCGGCAACGCTGCCGCGTATCTCGATGCCGGCGCCACCCACCTGATCGTCATGGTCGGTCATCCGTTCGATCTGCGACCCGTCGAGAAGTTGCTCGCGACCTTCGCCTGATCGTCGTACTTCCGAAATCTGGTCATCCAGGCCCGTCGCCGGTGCCCGAGGTAGCAGATTTCGGGTCGGGGGGCGGTGCGGCGTGGCTGCGGATCCATGCGTGCATCGCGATGCCCGAGGCGACCCCGGCGTTGATCGACCGGGTCGAGCCGTACTGCGCGATCGAGCAGACCTGCGTGGCTGCGGCCCGGGCCGGTTCCGAGAGCCCCGGGCCTTCTTGGCCGAAGAGCAGCACACAGGCCCGGGGGAGTGGCGTGTGTTCGAGCGGAACGGCACCCGGCAGGTTGTCGATGCCGATCACCAGTAGCTCGCGCTCGACGCACCACGCCGCGAACGTCTCGATGTCGCCGTGGTGCAGGACGTGCTGGTACCGATCGGTGACCATGGCACCTCGCCGGTTCCACCGGCGCCGTCCGATGATGTGCACCGCGTTGGCGAGAAACGCATTGGCATTGCGCACCACGGTCCCGATGTTCAGGTCGTGTTCCCAGTTCTCGATCGCGACGTGGAACGGGTGGCGTCGCTCGTCGAGGTCCGCCACGATCGCCTCGAGGCGCCAGTAGCGGTATCGGTCGACGACGTTGCGGCGGTCGCCTTCCGCCAAGAGCTCGGGATCGAACCGAGGGTCGAGCGGCCACGGCTGCGGATGGGGTCCCACGCCCACGGTCGCGAGGTCAGCAGATGACATCAGGTGCACCAGACACATCTGATGAGAGCGTGCAGATATTGAAGTACATGGGGCAGATCCTGAAATCATCGGCAGCGCAACAGTGACAGGAGTGCTGCAGGTGGATAGCGGCGATGAGGCGTTTCCTGGCTGGTGGTGCGCCTCCGACGGGCGATGGTACCGGCCCGAAGACCTGCCGAATGGAGGGCAGCTTGGCGCCGCATCGACCACCCCCCACGGTTCCCGGCGCGCCCACCACCCAACCGCCGTCGACGAGTGTGCCCGGGTCGTCGCCGAACCCCGCACTTGCGTGATACGAACAAGTGTTCGATACTCGCGCGGTGTCGTCTGCTGCCACCGAAGTTCAACCTTGCGAAGCAGAACGCGACGCGGCGCAACGGCGCGCCCGGCTCGCGGTGGTGGCCGACCGGGTTCGCCCGGTGGTGCTCGCCCGTGAGCACACCTTGCCGCTTGCCGCATCGCTCGTCGGGCTCTTCCCTGAGGGGGTGTTGCGGCGGGGCATCACCATCACCGTCGACGGATCCGGCGCTGCGTCCTTGGCGTTCGCTTTGGCGGCTGCGCCGGTGCACTCGGGCTCGTGGGTGGCGTTCGTCGATCTCCCCGAACTGAACCTCGCGGCGGCCGTCGAAGCCGGAGTCACCCTCGAGCGGGTGGCCTGCATATGCAGCGGCGACCAGTGGGCCGCAACCGTTGCCGCGCTCCTCGGGGCGTTCGATCTCGTCATGGTCGGCATGGGGCGCCGGGTCCGTGCGACCGATGTCCGCCAACTCGGAGCGCGGGCGCGCGAACGAGGCTCGGTTCTTGTTGCGCTTCGTGGCGCGTGTGGCAACGCGGTGTGGCCCGACGCGCCTGACCTCAACCTGTGCGCGGCCGGTTCGCAGTGGTCAGGGCTCGGTACCGGCCATGGGCATCTGCGAACGCGTGTGCTCACCGTACGGGCCGAAGGCCGGCGCAGCTTCTCGCGGCCGCGCCAGGCCGAACTGGTTCTCTGACATGTCGGCTCCGATTCGCACCATGGTGGTGTGGTGTCTCGACTGGCCGGTCGTCGCCCAGGGCATCACCCCCACCGAACCTGCGGCGGTGTTCGTCGCGAACCGGGTGGTCGCGTGCTCCAAAGGGGCCCGGGCCACCGGCGTGAGCCGCGGCATGCGTCGCCGTGAAGCGCAGGGCCGCTGCCCGGATCTCGTGGTGCTCGAGCGCGACGAGGCGCGCGAGGTCCGCGCCTTCGAGCAGATCGCCCGCACCATCGAAGTGTTCGCACCACGGCTCGAGATCGTGCGCCCGGGGACCTGCGCGTTGCCGACGCGCGGCCCGTCGCGGTACTTCGGTGGCGATCAGGCCTTGGCGGCCAAGGTCCATGCGCAGGTCACCGCCGTGCTCGCCGGGCGAACCGAGTGCCGGGTCGGTGTCGCCGACGGGCCGTTCGCCGCCGATCTGGCGGCCCGCTGGCCGCTCGGTGACGGAACCGACCCGCGGATCGTGCTGGTGGGCGAGAGCCCTGGGTTCCTCGCGCCGCTTCCCATCAGCGTGCTCGAACGGCCCGATCTCGTCGGCGTGCTCGGCCGGCTGGGGTTGCGCACGCTCGGCGCCTTCGCCGCGCTCGACACGGCGTCGGTCGTTGGTCGCTTCGGCACCGATGGTCTCCGCGCGCACCGGCTCGCCGCGGGACTCGACGAACGACCACCCGCTGCCCGTGACCCCTCACCCGATCTCCGGGTCACCGCAGTGCTCGATCCGCCGGCCGAGCGC
>WLNW01000217.1 GCA_009699605.1 Actinomycetota bacterium
CATGTTCTCGTGGTCACCGGCGACGGGCCGCTCGACGAGCTGGCACTCACCGGCGAGTCGAGCATCCACGAGCTGGTCGATGGCACCATCCGCACGTACGGCATCACTCCCGAGATGGTAGGTCTGCCCCGCGTCGAGGCCAGTGCGATTGACGGCGGTGACGCGGCACGAAATGCAACCCTGTTCGCGGCCATGCTCGACGGCGAGCGCGGTCCCGTGCGCGACATCGTGGCGCTCAATGCCGCAGCCGGGCTGTTGGTCGCGGGCATCGCTCCGGATCTCGCGGCAGGTGTCGAAGCGGCGCATGCATCGATCGACTCGGGCGCGGCGGCCGCCGCGTACCAACGGTTGCTCGACGTGATCGCAACGATCGGCGACTGATCGGGGCGCGGAGGCACCGCACGGCTCAGGTGTTGGGCTTCAGCATCCGCGACGGGCGAGCGCTGAATGACGGGACTGCGGGGAGTAACTCGGCGAAGCCGACATCCGTGGCGAGCAGCTCGATGCGCACGGCGTTGGCCTGCAACCAACTCGATACGGCGTGCACTTCGTCGGCGACGGCTCGCGCCAGCGGAACGCGCGGTCCGCCTGTGGCGCCATCGGGCTGACGCGCCGTCTCGAACGGCAGCTCGGTGTCGGGGTCGGCACCCTCGGGCCAGGAGCGGACGAGACATCCGCAGTGCAGGTCGACGCCACCATTCCCCGGCACCCTGACCCGCATGGCACCGGTGTCACGCAACGCGTCGATTCGGCGCTGGCGACGCAGGGCCGATGCCAGCGCCTCGGCACGATCGCGCATGTCGGCCGCTTCCTCGAAACGCTCCTGGCGCGCCAACGTGAGCATGCGATCGCGCAGCGGTTCGAGGAGGAGGTCGGGTTCGTGCTCGATGCCGCGCACAACCCGTTCGACGAGGGGCGCGTACGCGTCGCGTTCGATCGCCCCGCTGCACGGACACGAGGCCACGCCGAGCTGCGCTGAAGTGCACATGCCGTCGCGCCCGTTGGCGCCGACGCGCGCCCGGCAGCGACGCAGTGGCACTGCGGTCTCGATGGCTTCGACGACCAGCCGCGCCACGCGGGTGGAGGGCAACGGCCCGAGGTGTACGAGCGCCTTGGCCGAAGGGGTGCGCACCACCGTGAGTCGGGGGAACGCGTCGGTCGTGAGGGTGACGTAGGCCGCTTGGTCGACGCGGCGGAACTGCTGGTTGTAGCGAGGGCGGTGCTGATGGATGAGTCGCAGCTCGCGCACGGTCGCGTCGAGGGTGTTTGCGCACACGCGATGCTCGAACTGCGCGGTCTCGCGTATCAGTGCGTCCACTTTGCGGCGCGTGTCGGACGAGAAGTACGAGCGCACCCGGCTGCGCAGATCAGTGGCCTTGCCCACGTACAACACCTCGCCCTGGTGCCCACGGAACAGGTAGACGCCGGGCGCTCGGGGGAGCCGTTCGGTGAGCCGCAGCTTTGCGAGATCGGCGTGGCCGCCGAGCTTCGGCAGCATCAAGAGATCGTCGAGGCCGGTGACCCCCAGGCCGGCGGCCCGTTCGATCAGCACGTGCAGCAGGTCGGTGGTGGCGAGCGCGTCGTCGAGCGCACGATGCGACGGCTGATGATCGAGACGAAGCCGCGACGCCAGCGTGCCGAGCTTGCAGTTGGGGACCTCGTCGCGCACGAGGCGTCGCGCGAGAGCGCACGTGTCGAGCGTGCGGTTTGCGATGCGGGGTCGGCCGGTGCGTACGAGCGCCGCGTCGAGGAACGACTGGTCGAAGCGCACGTTGTGGCCGACGAAGACCGCGCCCCCCATCCATTCGAGCAACGCCGGCAACACGCTCTCGATGCGCGGCGCGCGGTACAACATGGCGTGGGTGATGCCGGTGAGCACGGTGATCTCGGGTGGCACCGCGCAGCCCGGGTTCACCAGGGTGTGGAAGGTGCCGAGGCACTCGCCGCCGCGCACCTTGACGGCTCCGATCTCGGTGATGGAGCAGTCGTTGGGCGATGAGCCGGTGGTCTCGAGGTCGAGCACGCAGAATGTGACCTCGGCGAGGGGCATGCCGAGGTCGTCGAAGCTGCGCTGCACACCCGTTGATGGGGGAGTGGTGAGCCGGTCGACGGACCGCGAGGTCGAGTCGAGGGGAAGCATCGGGGATCGCATGTACCAGAGCTAGTCGAACGAGTGTTCGTGAGTCAAGGGTTTCCCGAACGATTGTTCGTAGGATGCCCGGCGGGCGGCTCGGTACAGTTGGGGACATGTCGCCGTATCGCTATCGCTGCACCGCCTGCGGCAACCTCACCCGCTTCGATGTCACCATCGCTCGTCGGACCGCCGCGTTTCATCACTACAGCGTGGGCGGCGACCTCACCGTCGAGGACGAGCAGGTACTCGACGAGACCATCGAGAAGGTCGAGTGTCGCTGGTGCGGCACCGGTTCGTCGGTGGTGGCCCTAGTCGACGAGGTCGCAGGCTGAGCGAGCTCAGCGTTCCTCGCGACCTGCTGCGGCCCGTCGTCGATCGAACGCTCGCCGTCGTGCGCGCCGGTGTGCGGGCCCGACCGCCCGTGCCGGCCCCGCCCGCGTTGGCCCAGGTGCTGAAGTTCCGGCACATGCCGCCGGTGGCCGTCGACACGGTGGTCGTCGTGCTCGACCACGATCTCGAGCTCCGTGCTCGTGTCGCCGCCGATTCAAACGAGCGTGAGACCGGGCGCGTCGGGTGGCTGTGGCTCACGCGGCCCGAAGGTTGGGACGACGAGCTGCGCGAGGCGTTGGGCGAACTGGCGACCGACGATGGCGCGCCGAGCGCCATCGACATCGGGTCCGACACGCAGCTGCGTCGCCGCCTGGCGGGCGCCGAACGCTCGTCCGCCCGGTCGCACGAAGCGGTGCTGCGTCTCGAGGCCGACAACGCGCGAGTACGCGACGAGGTCCACGCGCTTCGAGCCGAGCGCGATTCGCTGATCGCGGCGCGCGATGAATTCCGCGGCGATGCCGAGGCCGCTTCTCGTGAGCGCACCGCCGCGGTCGCCGACCTCAAGCGCATCGAAAAGCTGCTCGCACGGCGCGACGAGGAACGCCGTGTTCTGCAACGACGCCTCGACGACGCCGATGAAGCGCTCGCGAAGGCGGCCAAGCGAGACGCGGTCGTCGAGTCCGGGGCCGGTGCCGCTGAGGCTGCCGCTGCCGCGGCTGCTCGTGCGGTGCTCGCCGGCCTGGTCGATCGCATCGAGCGTTCGCTGGGCGAGGCCGCAGTCACCGTCGACGACCTGCGCGCCGCAGCCGGTCTGCCTGCTGCACCGGCACCGGCCGAGTGCGCGGCGCCGCAACGAGCAAAGCCGCCGGTGCCCGAGCGTCGCCGCGCGCTACGCATGCCGCGCGGCCTCGTCGACGACTCGCCTGAGGCCGCTGCGTGGTTGGTCTCCGAGCGCCCGGTGCTGCTCGTTGATGGCTACAACGTGTCCATGACCGCATGGCCCGACGCGAATATCGCCGATCAGCGAACCCGACTCCAGCGCCTCCTCGCCGACCTCGCGGCGCGCTCGCCGGGGATGAGCGTGGAGCTTGTCTTCGACGGCGATGCGATCGACACGGCCGCCAACGCACTTCCGGCGCGCACCGGGGTGAACGTGCGGTTCACCCCGGTCGATGTCGAGGCCGACGACGAGTTGCTGGCGGCGATCGCCCGGTATCCCCTGACCCGGCCCGTGGTCGTGGCGTCCACCGATCGACGGGTCCGCGACGGCGCGCGCCAGCGTGGCGCGAACGTCGTGAGCGCCCACCAGCTGCTGGCCGTGGCCCGCGGCTGAGCCCGGTCGAAAACCGACTGTCACAGTGGGTGGGGAGGATGACGGCATGACTTCCTCCGAATCCTTCGTCAACGAGTCGTTTGTCATCGACTGCGCGATGTGTCCGGCCCAGGGCACCGAAGCCTGCCAGGACTGCGTGGTCACCTACGTGTGCAACCGCGACCCGGGCGAAACGTTCGTCGTCGACCTCGGCGAGCTCCGTGCGTTGCGCCTGCTCTCCGAAGGTGGGCTGGTGCCCCGCCTGCGTCATCCGCTGGCCGCGATGCGCTGATCACGTCACCTCCTCGGCGGGGTGGGCGTCACCGCCGCCACCACACTCGCCGCCATCGCACCCGTCGCAGGTGCGGATGACGTACCGGTGCCGGCGTGCGTGCCACGATGATCACGTGCGCACGCTCGACGAACTAGCCCAGATCGGGCGGGCGGCCGGTCTCGACTCGGTCGGTTTCTGTACGGCTGCGCCGTTCGTCGAAGCGCGAGCGGCCATCGAGGCTCGCAAAGCGGCCGGCCAGCACGCCGGGATGGACTTCACGTTCCGCCGACCCGAGTACTCGACCACCCCCACGATGGCGCTTCGCGATGCCCGTTCGATCGTTGTCGGGGCTATTGCGTACCGTCGCCGCGAACCACGCCTCGCGCCGAACCCCGAGGAGCCTTTGGCCACCGTCGCGTCCTATGCCTGGGAGGAGTACTACGCCCCGCTGAAAGCAGCCCTCGGTGAGGTGGGCTCCCATTTGCGCGCTGCGGGGTGGCGCACCCGGGTCGTGGTCGATGACAACGCGCTGGTCGACCGGGCGGCCGCCGTGCGCGCCGGCATTGGCTGGTACGGCAAGAGCAGCAACGTGCTGCTGACCGGCCGGGGTAGCTGGTTCGTGCTGGGTTCGCTGCTCACCGATGCGGCCCTGGTCGAACACGACCCGCCCGGCGTGGCCGACGGATGTGGGCCCTGCCGGCGTTGCCTCGACGGCTGCCCGACCGAAGCGATC
>WLNW01000218.1 GCA_009699605.1 Actinomycetota bacterium
CGGTGGATCTGCTCGATGACCTGGTCGGGCGTGCCCCACATGAGGCGATCGGCCGCGATCTCCTGCGGGGTCACCGGCTCGCCGGCGTCGATGCGCGCGAACAACGCCTTCTCCTCATCGTCCTCGGCCGACTCGCGCCAATGCTCCATAAGGCCGCCGACGTAGCGCGGCAGAATGTCGTCCTCGATCGCGCGTTTATCGGTACCAACCCACGCGTAGCGCCGCAAGATCCAGTCGGCGGGCTTCGCGTGCGCGGCGCACGCCGTGCGATACACGTCGAGACAGGTATTAGCCCGCGTGATCGACTGCACCGGGCCGCACAGCCACGCGTCACCGAGGCGAGCGGCGCGCTCCACCGCGACATCGGCCACGCCGGCCACCCACAACGGAGGGTTCGGTTGCTGCACCGGACGCGGGTGCACGGTGAGCTCGGGGAAGGACCAGAACCGTCCCTCGAACGACGTGTTCTCGTTCTGCCAAACGAGCCGCAGGATGGTGAGCGCTTCTTCCATGCGCGCGCCACGCTGGCGGAAGTTCGAGCCGTGCACGTCGTACTCGAGGTTCCACCAGCCGCTGCCCACCCCGAGCGAGACGCGACCACCCGAGATCTGATCGATGGTGGCCACCTGCTCGGCGACCCGCACCGGGTTGTGGATGGGCAGCTGGAAGATGCCGGTACCCACGCGCAGGGTCGAGGTGCGCGCCGCGACTGCGGTCATGAACGTGAGCGGATCGCTCTGGTTGCCCGGGAGGAAGTGATGGTGGCCGATCGTCGCGGTGTCGAATCCCGACTCCTCCGCGATCATCGCGAGTGCGAACGACTCGTGGAACGGGTCGCGGTGCCCTGCCTCACGCCACACCGGCAACGAAATCGAAAACTTCACGGCTCCCCCTCGGGCAGCGACCTCCGCGAGATCGCGTAGCCGGTCTACCACGCGCCATTGACGCGACCGCCACGCGTCGCGTTCAGCGGGCCGCGGCGGTGCTGGACTGTGGTCGCTCGACGGGGTGGCGTGCCGCGCGGGAGGCGACCCAGCGGGCCTGCAGGCCGGCCGACAGCACGGGTTGGCCGAATGCCCATTGGGCGACCATCGACAACGCGGTGAGGGCGAGGAGCAGGAACGTGCCGAAGAGCGCCTGCGACACGCCTCCGCCGACACCGGTGCCCACGCTCGTGGGGAACACGAACAGTGCGAGTGCGACACACCACACGCTGAGGGCCGGGCGTATCTGTCTGGTGCCCCGCACCGCGATGAGCGCAATTGCGGGAGGCAGGTACCACGGCCACAGAACCGGGCCGAGGATGACGGTGAGGAACAACGTGACGCCGACCGCGAGCTCGACGCCGAACCGCGCCGTCTTCGACATCACCCACCAGCCGAGCGCCGCGGCCATGAGCAGGCCGACCGTGCGGAACACGTTGATCACCGTGTCGGCACTGACCGCGAAGTGCCACCAGTGCAGCAGCGATGTGGCGATCGTGCCGCTCATCGTGGAGGGAGCGAACGTCGACCGCACCTTGCCGGTGCCCTTCAGCGCGGTGACCCAACCCTGACTCATGTTGAACTGCACCGAGATGGCCATGACCAGCACAAACCCTGCGAACGTCGCGAACCCGGCGCGCATGGTTCGCCGCAGGAACGACGCCGGCGCCTCCGCCCAGGTCCAGCCGAGAAAGGCAAGCCCGACCACTGCCGGGAGCTTGATCGCGAGCGCGGCCGACAGCACCAGGAAAGCCAACGCTCGCCGATGACTGCGCATGAACGACAGGCCGACGAGCAACAGCGTCATCATCATCGCGTCGTTGTGGATGCCGCCGATGAAGTGCAACAGCACGACCGGGTTGCCGATCGCCAGCACGAGCGAGACCGCAGGGTCAGTGCCGATCTGGCGGGCCAGGCGCACCACGGCCCAACCGGAGAGCGCCACCGACAGCACGATGACGATGCGGAACGCCCACACGGCGAGCGCCGGATCATGGCCGGTGACGCGGACGAGGCCGGCGGCCATCTTGTTCCACACCGGCCCATAGGGAGAGGAGTTGTAGTGCCAGACATCGTCGGCGGCGCGCCAGAACCGGCCACCGCCCAGCGCCCACGGACCCACGACCGTGGGATCGAGCCCCCGGCTCCCGATCTCGCCCTGCGCGGCGTAGCTGTACACATCGTTCGACAGCAGAGGAGGACCGAGGACGATGGGCAACGACCACAGGGCGATGACCTTGGCACCGAGGCTGATGCGTACGCGCTCGGCGATCTCGGTGTTGGCGATGAGGCCGCTCAGCCGGAACCACCCGAAGCCGAGCAGGACCACGCCCAGAACGAACGTGACCGCGCTGAACAGCGCGCCACCCGGATGGGACACGAAAGGCAGCGTGAGGCGCCACGTGGGATTGGCATATCGCCACACGGGGGCCGTAGTCGCAACGATGAGGGAGCCGACGAAACCGCTGACCGCAGCTTGCGCGAGCGGGGAGGTCCAACGCACCCGAACATCTTACCGTGGCCCCAGGTCACGAGTGCCGCCCGCGTGCCCTACATGTGCCCACTGACACCGCAGGGCCGGGCCGGGCGACCCCGGCCGGCTACTGCTTCTTCGTCGGGCGGTAGAACACCAGGAGCATCGCGTGGCTAGCGCCCAGGCCGAGCAGCAGCGCGAGCCAGAAACCGAACGTGCCCGCAAGGTTGTCGTCGATGTCGAGCGCACGATCGAGCGAGTACTTCGCCGGGCCGCTGGTGGCCACGAACAGCGCGACGACGGCGACGAGGAAGACGTACTCCCAGCCTTCCTTGATGATGAAGAAGCCGTTCTTGCGGTGCACCGTCCAGATGGCCACCGTCATGAGCCCGATGAAGCCGGCCGCCGCGAACGGGGTGAGCAGACCAAGGGCGAACAGGGCGCCTGCGCCGAGCTCGGTCACGGACGCGACGATCGCGTGGATGCGCCCCGGCTTCATGCCGAGCGAGTCGAACCAGCGCCCGGTGCCCGCGATGCGACCACCCCGGAAGAAGTGGTTGTAGCCGTGCGCCATCATCATGAGCCCGAACCCGAGCCGCATGATGAGCATCGCGATATTGACCGCGTCGATGTCGTTCATGGAGTGCCCTCCCTTTCGGCGGTGCAGCATAGGTCCGCCACCGGCCGCCGAACGAAACGATGCGTTCAGGAGTACATCGACGCGATCTCGGCCGCATACTTCGTGGCGATGTTGCGGCGCTTCAGCTTCGATGTCGGGGTGAGCTCGTCTGAGTCGGCCAGCCAGTCGACGCCGAGAATCACCCACCGCTTGACCTGTTCGGCGTGATTGAACTCGGACATGGCCTCGGGCATGCCGTCCGCCACCATGGCGGCGATCTTCTCGTTCTTGGCGAGGGAATCGAGTGACGAATCGGCCAGGCCTTCACGCACCGCGAAGGCTCGCGCCTGATCGGGGTCGAGGACCAACAAGGCGGACATGAACGGCTTTCCGTCGCCGATGGCGCACGCCTGACCAACGAGCGGGATGAGCTTCAGTCGGGCCTCGAGATTGGCCGGGCTGATGTTCTTGCCGCCCGCGGTAATGACGAGCTCCTTCTTGCGATCGACCACGCGGAGATAGCCGTCGGCGTCGAACTGGCCGATGTCGCCGGAATGGAGCCACCCATCGGCATCGAGGACCTCTGCGGTCTTCGTGGGATCCTTGAGGTAGCCCGCAAAGATGTTGCCGCCACGGCACAGGATCTCGCCGTCGACAGCGAGCCGGACCTCGCAGCCCGCGATCGCGTGACCGACCGTGCCCGGCCTCGGGCGGACGCCGTTCCAGGTCATCGGACCGCTCGTCTCCGACATTCCGTAGAGCTCGCTCAGCGGCACGCCGAGCGCTCGGAACCAGGTGACGAGCTCGGGCGCGATCGGGGCCGCACTGCTGACCGCGACGCGCAGTTCATCGAGGCCGAGCAGCCCCCGCAACGGCGCGAAGCCCATCTCGTCGAGGAAGGCGAGGGTCGCGAGGTCGGCATCGGAGGCGCGGCCGAGCGTTTTTGCGAGCGCGATCGGCATCGCGGTGGCCATGCCCTTCTCGAACTGCTCGAGCGTGGCCGGGTCGGCGCTGAGCGCGGCGAGGAGCCCAGCCTGGAGCTTCTCCCACACGCGTGGAACACCGAGCATCACGTTCGGACGCACGGCTCGCATCGTGGGCGCGAGCTGAGCCATGTCGTCGAGGCAGGTGACCTCATGCCGGCCGGAGATCCCGCCATAGTGCGTGGTGAGTCGCTCGGCGATGTGAGCCATGGGCAGATACGAAATGATGCGGGAGCCGAGGAATTGTGGGTCGACCTCGAGGCCGGCATGCTTCATCATCGCAACGGTGTACGCGAGGTTGCGTTGGGTGATCATCACGCCTTTTGGTGGGCCCGTGGTGCCCGACGTGTAGATGACCGTCGCGAGATCGGTGGGGTGCACGTTCGACGCAGCCTCATCGAGGTCGATCGGTTCGTGGCCGAGGAGCTCGTCGACGCGGAAGTCGGCTTCGCCGCGGAGCACCCCGATCCCGCGCAGCCGCGGCAGCGACGCGCTCGCCTCGCGGACCGATGCCACAAAGCCTTCGTCCTCGACGATGGCCAGCCTCGCCTCGCAGTGCCCTGCGAGATACGCGATCTGCTCGGGCGACGACGAGTTGTAGATCGAGATGGGTGTCGCGCCACAGAACGTGATCGCCGTGTCGATGAAGTGGAACTCGGGGATGTTGCGAAACATCAACACCACTCGTTC
>WLNW01000219.1 GCA_009699605.1 Actinomycetota bacterium
GACGAACGCTTCGAGACGTTCGCCACGCACTTCCCCGACCCGCCGCGCGGCATTCGGTCGGTTATCCATGTGCGGGTCGATCGGGTCAGCAGTTCGTGTGGCTTCGGTGTGCCTTTCATGGAGTACGTCGGCGATCGCGAGACCATGGCTACCTGGACCGCCGCGAAGTCCGATGATGTCCTCGCCGACTACGTGGCCGAGAAGAACGCGACCAGCATCGACGGGCTGCCGGCCATCAGTTGATACCCGAAACCTTCACGGTGCCGCGCTGTCCGGCCGTGGGCGAGCCGTGGATCGAGCAGTAGTACGCGTAGTCGCCGACCTTGTCGAAGGTGATGGTGACCTTCTCGCCGCTCTTGATGAGCGTGTCGTGCTTCGCGAACGACCCGTCGACCACGGGCAGGATGTTGTGGCGCTCGGTGGCCGATGTGCTGGTCCACCGCACGGCACGGCCCGCGCTGATGCTCACCACGGCGGGGGTGAACGAGACGTCGGTGATCGCGACTTCGGCATCGACGCGCGCGGCACCCGCACCGGACCCGCCACCGCACGCGCCGAGCGCGAGCACGGCGCCGGTGGCGATGGTGAGGCGAACCGAGTGGTGGCGACCGATGCGGAGCACGTGGGCAACCTACCGCCGTACGATTGCCGCGTCTGAGCAAGGGGGACGCGCGGATGGCACTCGACTTCGGCATCTTCGATGCCGACAACCATTACTACGAGGCCCGCGACGCCTTCATCCGTCACGTGCCGGCGTCGTGGCACAAGCGCTGCATGCAGTGGGCCGAGGTCGGCGGGCGCACCCGCCTGCTCGTCGGGGGCAAGATCAACACCTTCATCCCGAACCCCACATTCGACCCGGTCGCGAAGCCCGGCTCGTTGCAGGCCTATTTCAAGGGCAAGGGCGACGCGGGCAAGGATCTCAAGGTGCAGTTCGGCGAGCTCGAACCGATTCGCCCCGAGTACCACGACCGCGATGCGCGGCTAGCGGTGATGGACGCGCAGGGCATCGATGCCTGCTGGTTGTTCCCCACGCTTGCCGTGGGCATGGAGGAAGCGCTCAAGCACGATCCCGAAGCGGTGATGGTCGCGTTCCGTGGGTTCAACGAATGGCTCGAGGACGATTGGGGCTACGCCTATCGAGACCGGTTGTACGCCGCGCCGTATCTGAGCCTCGTCGATCTCGACGGCGCGATCGCCGAACTCGAGCGTGTGCTCTCGCTCGGCGCCCGGTTCATCTGCATGCGTCCCGCTCCGGTCGAGACGCCGAGTGGTTGCAACTCGCCTTTCGTTGAGCAGTTCGACCCGTTCTGGGCGCGCGTCGCCGAGGCGGGGGTCACGGTGGCCCTCCACGGCGGCGACTCGGGCGCGGCGCGCATGGCGCAGGTGTGGGAACCGCAGGCCGACTACAAGGCGTTCTTCGCTACGCCGTTGCAGCGCGTGATCCTCGGCAATCGCGCGATCACCGATGCCATGGCCGCGGCGGTGTGCCACAAGGTGTTCGACCGTCACCCGGTGCTGAGGTTCGCGTCGATCGAGAACGGCGCGTCCTGGGTACGCGGCCTGGTGAAGAAGCTCGACAAGGCTGCTGCGCAGAGCCCCGATTGGTTCACTGAACGGCCGAGCGAAACCTTTCGCCGACACGTGTGGGTATCGCCGTTCTGGGAGGACAACGCCGTCACCTCGGCCGAGATGCTCGGGGTCGACCGTTGCCTGTTCGGCAGCGACTGGCCTCACACCGAGGGCCTACCCGAGCCGCGCGACTACGCCGAAGAGATCGCCACGCTCGGTGCCCCTGCCGTGCGTTCGATCATGCGCGACAACGCGGCGCGACTGACGACGCCGTGCACCACCCCGGTGGGGTAGCGCACGGCAGGTGCACGTGGTCAGGCGGGAGCCACGGCGTCGAGCCGGGCCAACGCCCGACGACGCGGGAGATGGGCGAACGTCGCGGCGAGCGCCACTGCTCCGAGCAGGAGATCGACCCAGAAGATCGCCTGGCGTTGCCCGCGGAGCGAGCACGGGGCGGGGTTGGGTGCGGTCTGGATCTGCTGACGGTCGGCCTGCATCGGCGGTGTATCCGCCCGCATCGCCGCGGCACACGTGAACTTGACGTTCTCGGTGGAGAGACCGGCCGGGTTGGTCGGTGTGATCGGGCCCTGAACCACCGCGTTCTGGTAGTCGTCCCAGGCCAGGAACCCGGTGCGCAACGAAAGTGCGAGCGAGACGATCAGGACGACCCGCACGACGTTCCGGCCCTTGATCACGGCGCAACTCTAGGGCGCGGCCGGCGTGCGCGGATCAGCGGGCCGGCGCGACTTTGACGGCCGGAGCCGGCGCCAAGAGGCGGTCGACGAAGGTCTCGGCCCCCTGTTCGATGCAGTTGCGGCGGATCGCCAAGCCGCCTACGACGTCGGCGCCGTGGTGGCCGGTGACCATCGATTCGAGCTTGGCGAGCGTCTTGCCCGGCGCCACGGCGAACGTGCAGTAGAGCGCAGTCTTTTTGCGGTCGAGCGCGGGGATCTTGGCCCAGAGACGACCGACCCGGCCAGGTCGCTGACCGAACAGCACCATGCCGTCGGTCCAGGTGCCGATGATCACGATGTCGGCTGCGGCGAGCGCCGGATAGTCGATCTCGAGCACTGGGCAGGCCACCGCGGACACGCCAGCCCCGTCGAGCTCGCGTGCGATGCGCTCGCCGGCCTTGCGGGTGTTGCCGGTGAGGGTCTCGTAGATGACGACCGCGTTCTTCATCCCCTGGTTCTACCAAACGGGCGACGCGCCGACCGAACTCGCGCCGGCCTACCTGGCGCCACATGGAGCACGCGATCCGTGTGGCGGTCTTCGACCGCGACGATCTCGCGTCTCGTCGGCTGCTCTGAGCTGCCCGTACTAGTTTGCCGGCCGTGCAGATCCTCCTCGTGCGCCACGCGCAGCCCGTCATCGAGCACAACCCGGACGGGCCCGCCGATCCCGGGCTGTCCAACCTGGGCCTTCGCCAGGCGAGTCGCCTCAACGCATGGCTCGCACACGAGCCCATCGATCTCGTGGTGACCAGCCCGAAGCGACGGGCCATCGAGACGGTCAGCGGCGTGATCGCGTTGCCGGTCACCCACCAGGTGCATGACGCATTCGACGAGGTGGACCGCCTGTCCAACTGGTACTACCCGACCGAGATCCTGGCAAGCGACGGTGGCGAGTATTGGGAAGGGATCCTCCGGCGCGACTGGGACGCAATCGGTTGGGACTCACCCGAAGCCTTCCGGCAGCGGGTCATCGACGGCTGGCAGGCGCTGGTCGCCGCTCGCCCGGCCGAGCGCGTGGTGCTGGGCTGTCACGGTGGTGTCGTGCGCCAGATCGTCTCGCACGTACTCGGGCTCGAGGGCTACCCACGCCTCGACATCTCGTACGCGTCGATCACTCGCGTGGAGGTCGACGCGAAAGGCAACGCTTCCGTGCAATCGCTGAACGAGACCGGCCATATGGACGGCACCCGCGAGACGGTCATCGACCGACTCGGCCATCGGCCCCACTGAAACGTCACTCGTTCGGGTAATCCCTCGGGACTCCGCCTCTGCCAGCAGGCGCGAACCGGTATCGTTTCGCCGTGTCCGACCGTCCGCTCTATGTCTCGCGCATCCTGCGCCTTCCGTTGGTCTCAGCCGACGGCGCAGCGATCGGCAAGATCGACGACGTGGTGCTCCTCGCGAGCTCGGTCGTGCTCGCCCCCCGGGTCATCGGCTTCGTCGCGATCGTGCAACGCCGACGCATCTTCGTGAACGCCGCCCGCGTGGGCGAGTTGACGCCCGAAGGCGCGCGGCTGCGCAGCGGCAACGTCAACCTTCGCCGCTTCGAACAACGACCCGGTGAGCTGCGGGCACGCGAGTTGCTCGATCGCCGCGCGGCCGAGGCGTTCGTGGTCGATCTCGCGATCGAGCCGATCGCGGGCCAGCCCTCGGCCTGGCATCTGGTGAGCGTCGCGCTTGGGCGTCGTCGCGGTCTTCGAGGAACGCGCAACCCGCGCATCGTGCCCTGGACCGGTCTGCCTGAGCTCTTCGCGATGGCGCCCATCGCGCGCGCTGCGGCCGAGTTGCGCGACATGCACCCGTCCGACGCGGCGCAACGCGTGCGCGACATGCCCGAGGCGCGTCGCGTGCAACTCGCCGCGGTCATGGAGGATCAGCACCTCGCCGAAGTCCTCCAGGAGCTACCCGAGGACGAGCAGGTCATCATCATCGAATCGCTCGATGTCGCTCGCGCCGCGTCGGTCATCGAGTTCATGGAACCCGACGACGCCGCCGACCTCCTCGGCGAGCTCACCGAGGACGACCGCATCGAGATCCTCGCGGCCATGGATGACGAGGAAGCCACGCCGCTGAGGCGCCTGCTGTCGTACGCGAAGGGAACCGCCGGCGGTCTCATGACCTCCGACCCGGTCGTCCTCGCGAGCGGCGCCACCGTGGCCGACGCGCTGGCGGCGATTCGTGATTCCGATCTCGAGGTGGCGCTCGCCGCCCAGGTGTTCCTCGTCGAGCCACCGACCTCGACGCCGACGGGCCGCTTCCTCGGCGTGCTCGGCTTTCAACGATTGCTGCGCGAACCGCCATGGGCGCGTCTCGA
>WLNW01000022.1 GCA_009699605.1 Actinomycetota bacterium
TCGGCGGGTTCGCCGTTGGCGGCAACATTGCGGTCACGGGGCGCGCACAGACCAACGCTGCGAATCAGGACCCGGACCGGCTCTGATCCGACTCGCGGCGAGCCGCGCCCACCGAACATCTTGGTGTAACTGCGGTTCAGGTCGGGTATGCCCGGGGGTGCGCGAGGAGCGCGATGTCGGCTAAACCACGCAGCGGATCAAGGGGCCGGCGGCGGGGGTGTAGGCGGATGAGGCAACGTGGTCGGCCATGATCGGCCGCTGGGCCAGTCGCTTTGTCACCTCCCGGGCGTTTGCGCCGTTGTCATACGTCGCGGTTGCGGTTCTGATGTACCTGCTCGTCTGGCGAGCGCTGGGCGACATTGCCATGTTGGATCCGGTGCGTATCGACGCGGTCCGCGGTCCGTTCATCGCATCGCCGTCGTGGCTTGGCGGCTGGGCGAGGTTCGACTCGGGCTGGTACGAGTCGATTGCCCGTCGCGGCTACTTCTTCAACGGCAGCACCGCACAGTCGTCGGTTGCGTTCTTCCCGCTCTTCCCGCTGATCACGCGCGGACTGGGCCGGGTTTTCGGCGGTGACACATCCGTCTGGGGTGTAGCCGTCACGTTCGTGTCGGGCTTCGGGTCAGCGATGCTGTTTTGGCGGTTTGTGTCGGCGCGACTCGACCCGGCAGCAGCCCGGACGGCGTTCGTCGTGCTCTGTGGGTGGCCGTACGCGTTCTACCTGTACGGGGCGGTCTACGCGGACGCACTTTTCGTCTTCTTGGTCCTCGCCGCTTTCACCTGTGTGGAACGCGACCGAGTACCCCTCGCGGCGTTGTTCGGCGCGCTGGCGACCGCGACCCGTCCGGTCGGTATCGCCGTGGTCGTTGGACTCGTGGCTCGCGTGCTCGAGCAGCGCGGCGTCGTGCGTCTGGCGTTCCTCGACCGTTGGCGGTGGCTCGGGCCACAAGGAGGCCGAGCCGGCGCACCACCAGACTTGCGTGACCCGGTAAGCGATCGAGCGAGAACGATCGTCCTGCAGCGCCGACGCCTGCGCCGTGCCGACCCGACGATCCTGCTCGCTCTTAGCGGCCTTCTTCTCTACATCGGCTATCTCTGGTGGACCTTCGGCGACCCATTCGCGTTCGCGACCGCCGAGGCGGCACCAGGGTGGGATCAAGAGCCAGGGCCGAAGGTTTGGTTCAAAGTGGCCTGGTTCCGGCGACTGTTCCAGTTGTCCGACGACGTCGGCTACTTCTCGCTGGCCACCGTCCAAGGCGTGCTCGCGCTGTTCCTTATTGGACTCGTCCCGATGATCGTCAAACGGTTCGGCTGGGCGTACGGGCTCTACACCTTCGTGATCCTGGGGTTTCCCCTCGTGGGAAGCAAGGACTTTCAAGGTCTTGGGCGTTACTCGCTGGCGGCGTTCCCCGCGTTCGCGGTCCTCGGTGAGGTGCTGGCGCGCCGACGAATCGCCCGCCGGATCTGGCTACTCGTCTCCATGTTCGCGCTGTGCGGGCTCACGGTCGCCTATGCCCGCGGCTGCTACGTCGCCTGACGACGCATCGGCCCGGATTGTGGACGCGAGGCGTCACCCTCCGCCGGAGCAGCGCGACCGATCTTTGCTTTCGGTGATCCCGCGACCCCGCGTGCATGTGCTGCGTCCGCACGCAGAACGGCCGCGGGCTCGGGGCCGGCGACGGTGCTCCGCGGTGGCGCGTCTATGACGCTTGCGCTCGGCACGACGTTCATCGAGTTGGCGCGTGCCGATGCGCGAGGCGGTCCGACTTATAGTTGAGGTTTCGGCGACGGCAAAGGGGAGCCATGTCCACGCTCGAGATCTCGAAGATGACATCGAGCATCGGCGCGGAGGTCTTCGGCGTCGACCTCAGCAAGCCGCTCGATGAGACCGCGTTCGCCGAGATCCGCAGCGCCCTGTTGGCCCATCTGGTTTTGGTGTTCCGCGCACAGTTCCTCGACCCCGACCAACATGTCGCCTTCGCCAGGCAGTTCGGCGAAATGCACTACTCGGCGGTGCCGACCGCTCATGGCGGACCACCCGAGATCAATGTGCTCGACATGGTGAAGCCGAAGGGCAACGGCTCCGATCGATGGCACAGCGACAGCCCGTTCCTCGTCGAGCCCACCGACGCCACGTTCCTCAACGCGGTGATGATGCCGTCGACGGGCGGCGACACCTGCTTCGCCAACATGTACGACGCCTACGAGAACCTCAGCGAGCCGATGAAACGGTACGTGGACGGTTTGTACGCGGTGCAGGATGTGTCGACCACGTTGTACCTCGCCGTCGAAAAGGGGAACAGCGATTTCGATGTCGCGGAGATGCAGCGCCGGCTTCCGCCGGTCGAGCACCCGGTGGTTCGCACCCATCCCGAAACCGGTCGCAAGGTGCTCTACGTCGACGCGGCATCGACCTCGCGCATCGTGGGTGTGGCGCGCAAGGAGAGCGAAGCGATACTCGATCATCTCTTCACGCAGGCGCACAACGTCTCGGTGCAGTGCCGCGTGCGTTGGCATGCCGGCGATCTCGTCTTCTACGACAACCGGTGCACGCAGCACATCGCCGTTCCCGACTACGACGAGCGACGGATCATGCACCTCGTCTCGATCAAGGGATCACGCCCCGTTTGATCCGTGGTCTCGAGAGTTCTGTCGTCGACCTTTGGCGGTGAGCTGAAGGAGCGCGCGCCGCCCCCGCGGATCGCGAGTAGCAGCTGGTGCTGCGATGGCGTCAGGCCGTGTTCTCGCGCGAGCTGTTCGGAGAACGAAAGGAAGCGCCGTAGCGCGGCGCGAAACTGTGCGAGCGCGCGGTACTCCTAATCGGTCAATCCGGGGCCGTGTTCAGCCATGGCCGTTCGCAGCGTAGACGTCGACCCGCTCGCGCTGAGCGTCGATGATCCCGAGCGATGACGTGAGGATCAGGCTGGTGAGAGCGGCGATCAACGTCGATGGCAGCAGCCTGATCCCGGCCATCCCGGTGACGGCGAGCGTGGAACCAAGTGGCGTTTTGGTAACACCGACGTTCGCGGCGACCATCGTCGCGGCGATGAACGCCCATTCGGAGGCGCCGGGCAACAAGCCGGCGCATGCTTTCGAGAAGCAGAAACCGACGAAGAACAACGGGATGATGAATCCACCGCGCCACCCGGTCGCAACGCCCACGGAGGCCGCGACGAGCTTGACGGCCCCCGCTACGAGAAGGGTCGCGACGAGGACCTTTCCGGTGAGCGTGTTCAGTTGGTGCTCGCCGTTGGTCAGTGCGTTCGGCGTCACGAACGCGAGCATGGCGAGCACGCCACCGCCGACCGCGGGTCGGGCGACCATCGGTATTCGTCGGAAGACGTGCTTGAGCCCGGTCGTCACGAGCGTGAACGTCACGGCGATCGCGGCACCGAGCGCGCCGGCCACGACGGACCAGAGGAGGTCGGGCCAATGCAACGGCGCGATCGCCGGGAAGTCCCACACGGGTTGCAGGCCCGAGCGGATCACGGCGGTCGAGATCCCGAAGCCGATGACCGCGCCGATCGCCGCGGGGATTATGGCCTCGTAGTACTGGATGCCTCGTCGGTGGGGAATCTCCAATGCGAACAGCGCTGCTCCGAGCGGTGCATTGAACAACACGGTGAAACCGGCCGCCATGCCCGCGATGGTGACGATCCGCACTTCGGGTAGTTGGAGTTGGAATAGCCGGCCGAGCCGATGGGCAATGGTCCCCGTCATGGTCACTACCGGTGCCTCGGGGCCGAGTGGGCCGCCGGCACCGATGCACAGCAGCGAGATTGGTAGCAGCGACCGCAAGCGCGATTCCGACCCACGTTCCTGCGGTTCGGGTATGTGGATGTTGTCGATCAACAACTCGACATCGGCCGGTCGACCGAGCAGACCGATCCCGACCGCGACGACCAGTCCGACACCCACCAGCATCACGCCATGCGCGGCAACGCTCCACCTATCCGGACCCAGCCAGGTGTCGATCACGTCCAACGTCCGGATATAGGCCGCACCGAGGGCTCCGCCGGCCAGGCCGGCCGCGACGATCGCTGCGGCGAGGCGAAGCGGCACACCGAAGAAGCGCTGGAGCCCATCCTGGGCCCGGGATGGCACGACACGCTCGGTGAGGTTGGGGGCCCACTCGCCGACTCGGCGGAACGCTCGCTTCAAATACATCGTTTCGCGATCATATTGACTCGACTCAACCATCGGGTGAGCGTCGCACTGGTCAGCTTGCGGTCTTGGACCGCTTCCACTCCTTCACCTCGCGCCGGTACCGCAGGCGACGGGCGGCGCCACGAATCGGCCACGATGTACCCCACCGATGACGCACGGCCCAGATGGGTTTCGTCGCGCCATCGGTGTCCCACGCGCCGTCGAAGTACGTCTCGTCGGCGATGACCGGCAACTCGGAGCGCTTCGCGATGCAGCTCAGAATTGTCTGGTCGTGGCGGTGCGCCACGAACTCCGGGAGCTCGGGCAACGCGCTCGGCGAGTCGTCGAGCAGGTGGTAGTTGTCCGTTGTGCACCAACGGATCCACTCGCGGAGAAGGTCCGGTGCGCGGTCGGCCCGCAGGGTGAGAACCCCGCCGACACACTGCGGTTGATCGAGCTGCTCGTCGGTGAGCCCAATGCATTCCCACGTGTCGCGCTTGGTGTACTGCCGCTCAGGGTGCTGCAGCGCCATCAGTGTGATGCCGTGTTCGGTCGCGAGCTCGAGGTAGTCCTGCAGACGTGAGCGCGGAGTCCGTGACGAGAGGTTCAGGACGCAACCGGCGTCGGCGTAGACGACGTGGTCGAAGCCTGCGTTGCACGCGGCATCGAGGAGATATGGCTTCCACAGCCAGTAGCCGTAGCCGTGGGGCGAGCGTTCGATGAACGGTCGGTGCTCGCCGAGGCGGGGCGCAAAGTTGTACATGTCGAGGTCGGTGACGGCCCAGGTGTCGCAAAATAGCCCGGTGTCGCTGGCCTGCCGGGCAATCCGGCGCGCTGCTGCGCGGTAGCGTTTTTCTCCGCCCCCGAAGGTCACGAACAACGTCTTCATGAGGCGATCCTGTCACCAACTGCGGCAACGCGGTGAGGGATGCCCGAGTCGCCCGGCGCCTACGTGATGATGAGTGGGGCTCTGTCGGTCGTCGCTGGGGCATGCAGGAGCATTTTCTCCGGTGCCACGACGCTGCTAGCGTCGAACTCGTGGGAGTTCGGGGCTTACCTCAACCTGCTATCACCGTAGCGGCGAACGAGATTCGGGTCGTCTACCGCCTGGTGACCAACGTCGGATGGCGACGCTGCCTCTTGCTCCACGTGAACACGAGCGTCCCGGCGAATCTGCACGTCGTCGAGGCCCCACTGGGGGCGTCGAGCGGGGAGGTCACACTCGCCGATACCGGCATCGACCCACGGGGCTACCGAGTTGGCGACTCGGTCGGCCTGACCGACCACGTCTTCGGCCAGGTTGAGTGTGTGCCGCACGGGGATCTCGTCGACCGGTTGGGTATCGACCCTGTCGGTCTGCTGAAGGTCGACATCGAGGGCAGCGAGCTCGAGGTGTTCCGTGCGTCGGGACCGCGGACCGAGCGGGTTCACGCGATAGCGACTGGGCTCCACGACCGCTACCGACCGCGTTGCACTCGGGCGTTCATCAACACCACCGCGTCGTTCGACCACGAAATGGTTCGTGGTGAGGACACGCTCGTGTGGCGTGCGCCCTCGCCGACGCCCGCAATTTCTTCGACCGGCGGCTCGTAGTGACCGTCACCACGTCACGTCACTCGCTGACCTTCGGAGTCGTCGACTACTGGAAGCCATTCGACCCGTACCTGGACCCAGTGGTCCGCGCTCTGCTCGACTGCATGGACGAGGGAGCAACGGTCGGTCACCGCGCGGCCGACGCCGAGCTCGTGCTGTTCTCGGTGCGAGGCAACGAGCACACCACGGCGTCTGGCACGAAGGTCGGGTTCAGCGGCGAGCCCGGACACGTGCCCGAGCATCAAGCACACTGGTCGATCGACTCGCGCTACCTGGCGCGCCCCAACCACCTCCGGTTCCCGCACTGGGCGTACCAGATGACGGCTGATTCCAGGACCTACGAGGACCCAGCGGCGACTGGCGATCGGTTCTGCAACTTCATGTACAGCAACCCGCGATGCCTGATGCGCAATGCGTTCTTCGAGATGCTCCACGCCCGCGAACCTGTCGAGGCGATCGGCACGGTGTACCGCAACACCGAGCACCCGAAGCTCGCGCCGCACCAGGGCAAGTGGTTCGAAACGAAGCGCGCCGCGCTCGGCGACTACCGGTTCACCATCGCGTTCGAGAACGAAGAAATCGTCGGATACACGACCGAGAAGCTCATCGACGCCTGGTTGGCCAACACTGTGCCGATCTACTGGGGGAACCCCGCGGTAGCCGCGGAGTTCCCACCCGACTCGTACCTCTCGCTCTACGAGCTCGGCAGCATGACGAAGCTCGTCGAAGCCGTGCTTGAGGCGCACCACGAGCCGGAACGTTACGCTCAACTCGCGGCCGCGAACCCGTTTCGCACCGGGCGAGCGCAGCAGGTTCTCGCCGATCATCGACGGAGTCTGCAACGCTTCGCGGGACTCGTCGTGGACGACGCGGCGAGCCACGCGAAGCGTCGTCGGGCCTCTCGCGAGGTGCAGCTGCGCGCGCAGGCTCGACAACTACGCATCCGAGTGTCGAAGGCGATCCGTAGCTGACTCTCCGCTGGCGACAGCCCACGCGGTCGCTTCGTCGACGAGGGCGTGCGGCGCGAGACCAACGGCGTTCCCAGCGCCGGTCTCGCTGAGGGACTGTCAAAATCTGGCAGTCCCCCCTGATCGGGCTGTGATGACGGCGCTCGGGTTTGCCTCCGACGCAGCGGGCGAGGACTTGCGCGCACTGTCGGCGCCGGCAGCCCGCCTCCGCCCTCAATCGCGATGTGGCGCAAATGGGTCAGCTGGTTCAACGAGGAACGCCTCAACGGCGAGCTCGCCGACTGCACTCCAGCAGAGGTCGAAGGAACCCATTACCCTGGGAAAGATAAGGCTCGAGCGGCTTGAGAAATCCAATCCGATGAGCCCACGTCAAGCCCAGGCCGAATCAATGGGGGGCTATGAGGAAACGGGAATCGCGTCCGAGCTGGAAATGGATCGCCGATACTGCTCGGCGGCGCGGCGGCGTTCGTTCGATTGGCCGAGCGTACGGGAAGGCGGTCCGGTCGGTCGTCGTGGTTTTCGCCGTGTTGGTTTCGGTGGTTGCTGTGGTGGTGTCTGGGTCGTCGGCGCAAGCGGCACCAACGGTTGACTGGACCCGCCAATTCGGCGTCCCCGGCGATGACCAACCCCATTCAGTGGCAGTGGCGGGCGACGGCAGCGTGTATGTCTCGGGTGAGACGCGCGGTGCGCTCGACGGGGTAAACGCCGGCTCTATCGACGCGTATGTTCGCAAGTACGACGCCGCGGGTGCGATGCAGTGGACTCGCCAGTTCGGTAGCGCCGGAGAAGACTACGCCCCATCGGTGGCGGTGGCGGCCGATGGCAGCGTCTATGTCGCTGGGGGCACCAATGGTGCGCTCAGCGTCGTTCCGTTCGACGCCTACGTCCGTAAGTACGACCCGGCGGGTGCACTGCAGTGGACCCGCCAATTCGGCACCGTCGACTCCGACTACGCCGAATCAGTAGCAGTGGCGGCCGATGGCAGCGTGTATGTCGCCGGCCAGACAAAAGGTGCGCTCGATGGGGTAAACGCCGGTTTGGACGACGCGTTTGTTCGGAAGTTCGACGCGGCGGGTGCGGTGGTGTGGACCCGCCAATTCGGCACCCCGGGCGACGACCGGACCGATTCCGTGGCAGTGGCGGGCGATGGCAGCGTGTATGTCGCCGGCGACACAACTGGTGTCCTCGACGGGGTAAACGCCGGTGACTGGGACGCCTACGTCCGTAAGTTCGACGCGGCGGGTGCGGTGCAATGGACCCGCCAATTCGGCACCGCCGGCTCCGACCACGCCTTCTCGGTGGCAGCGGCCGCGGACGGCAGCGTCTATGTGGCGGGACAAACCGGCGGTGTCCTCGACGGGGTACACGCCGGTTCCTTGGACGCGTTTGTTCGGAAGTACGACGCGGCGGGTGCGGTGCAGTGGACCCGCCAATTCGGCACCGTCGGCTACGACTGGGCCGAAGCGGCGGCGGTGGCGGGCGACGGCAGCGTCTACGTCGCCGGGACCACCGATGGTGCGCTCGACGGGGTAAACGCCGGTGGGTTCGACGCCTTCATCCGCAAGTACGCGGACCCCCTACCCCCGACGTCGACCACGTCGACCACGTCGACCCCGAAGCCGCCGAAGCCGCCGAAGCCGCCGAAGCCGCCGAAGCCGCCGAAGCCGCCGAAGCCGCCTGCTTGATCAGCGCCTCGGCTCGTCTATGACACGCGACCTGGTGGCATCGCATTGGCTCCGGGCGAGTCGCGCGTCGTTCAGGTGACCGGCAGCGGAACTGGTGTACCCGTGGAGGCGACGATGGTGGCGATGAACGTCACGGCCATCGACCCGACCGCGCACTATCTCACCGTGTGGCCCGCGGGCGAAGCACAACCCGACTCTTCGAACCTCAACTTCTACGCGGGGACGACGATTCCCAACCTCGTAGTAGTGAAGCTTCCATCTTCGGGAAAGCTGAGCGTCTTCAACTCCACCGGCAGTACTGGCATCATCATCGACGTAGCCGGTTACATTTCGAGCCCAAGCTCCGGGTAGCTCGAATCGTCTGTTGCTCGCCGTTGGGACGATCACCCGCGACGCCGGCATCGGCGCCCGCAAGTACCTAACGGGCGCCACGACGATCGAGCACGCGATGAAGTCCGACCCGGTCGTAGCGACGCTCGCGGGACACGCGATCGCTGTCGGCGTCGAGTTCGAACGCCTCGCCGGGTTCGGTCACCGCACCTACCGCCACGGCGACCGCCGCATCGCCGCCGACCTCGCGCGACGCATCGTCGACGCCGAACGTCAGAGCTGGGGTGCGGCGCAGCACCGCACCCCACGTCGCGCGTTCGGCGGCGCGCCGATCGGGCACAGAGCGTCGGCGCTTGTTCGTGTCGGTGCGTCGTGCGTACTGCACGTTCAATGTCCCGATGCGTGCGCGCTCGATCACGCTGTCGAACCGCCGTTCGGAGTGGAGGTGGAGCGCATGGATTGCACGAGCCGCTGCAACTCGTCGACTGTCGACCATGGTCGGCGAGGGCGCAGCATCATCTCGTTCTTTCGAAATATCGGAATCGTCATTGGAAACGCCACCAACCTGTAGAGCGCGCGCAGCATGGGCGCGCCAGCGAACCCGCTGCCGTCAAGTCTCTGGCCGGGTCGGCCGGTCTTCCTACGAACCGGCATTTGGGCGACCGCTGCCATTCTCGCGGTGGCCGCGACGGGCGTCGCGACTGGCAGCAAGTCATCCGGCGCTGCCCCGAGTGACCCGCGGCGGGTTGGAATGTGCGTTCAGCGGGTCGGCAGCCAATTTGCGCCAGTGGACTGCTCGGGGCCGCATTTCGGCAAGGTGGTGCTTATTACGTTCGGCGGCGGTTCGATGTGCCCTTACTCTGCTGATTACTACGCGCGCGGCGGTGCCAACGATCTCCGCACCTACTGCGTGGATTCGGATGTCTGATACCTCGGGAGACGTGGACGGCGTCGACGAGTGAGTGCAGATCAGCGTGAGCCACCGCCGAGCAGGAATGGCCACGAGGCACGGCAGCCGTCCTGGCGTTGTGGGCAGTCATGTGAACATCGCCCGCTCTCAGCTCGGCAAGCGCATCCACAACAGCTGATCGAGGTCGACCACGGGTATCTCAGCGTGCTCGGCGAGAGCACGCACCGCTACGACCATGCCGGGCGGATCGAGCCCTGGCGGGCCAAGACTCTCGAGGGCCTGTCGCACCCGCAGGTCCGGCTTGATCCGTTTGCCGCCGAACTGCACCGCAACCCCGCCGAACTGCACCGCAACCCCGCCGAACTGCACCGCAACCCCGCCGCTCTGGCCGCCAACGGCGGGCATTGGCGCGGCCTCGATGACCTCGAGATCGCGACCTCCGGATGGGTCCGCTGGTTCAACGAGGAACGCCTCCACGTCGAGCTCGCCGACTGCACATCAGCGGAGGTCGACGCAACCCACTACCGTCACCTCCGTCAGGCCCAAGCGGCCTAACAAATCCAATCAACCGAGCACCCGCCAAACCCAGGCCGAATCAGACAGGGAAGGTGGGTCGGACAGTTGTGGACTGAAGTCGAGCCGTCCCAGTTCCCTTGGGAGCAGGAGGCGTTGTCCTTCCTGAAGGCGGGCATACCTGACCACGAGCCCTATCGCGCCTGGTCGAACTTCGAGTTCATCGCCGAGAACGGCTCCATCAACGAGGTCGATGCGCTGGTGGTCACCACCCGGGGCCTGTTCCTCGTCGAGATCAAGTCACATCCCGGGGTCATCACCGGAGACGCAGCCCGGTGGACATGGACGAGGGAGAACGGCTCGAAGAAGCCGTTCGAGAACCCGTACATCCTGGTCAACCGCAAGGCGAAGAAGCTGAAGTCGCTCCTCGAGCGCCAGCCCGCCTTTCGCAACGACACCGTGCCATTCGTGACGCCGCTCGTGTTCTTGTCCTCGCCCGACCTCGACTGCCGGCTGCACGCGCCGGGTCGTGCCCACGTCACCGGTCGCGACGACCTCGAAGCCAAGACCGCGTTCCCGCTCCTCCCGGGTGTCATCTGCACGCTCAAGGACCCCTCGATCGCCAACATCATCGGCACCGCGATCAACACGCCGCTGTCAAAGCGCATTGCCGACGCGCTCGGCCAGCTCGGCATCCGCGCCACCAGCAAGCACCGCCGCCTCGGCGACTGGAACCTCGGCGCCCTCCTCGACGAGGGCGAAGGCTGGCAAGACTTCGAGGCCACGCACCCCGTCGGCAAGACCAAGAAGCGTGCCCGCATCTACCTCGCGCGTCGCGCGCACACCGCAGCCGAGGCCGATCAGCTGCGCCGCGCTGCCGAACGCGAGTACCGCCTGCTCGAGGGCGTGCGTCACCCGGGCATCGCGCAGCCGGTCGATCTGCAACAGCACGAGTACGGCCCCGCGCTCACCTTCGAGCTGGTGGCGGGCGAAGAGCGACTCGACTTGTGGGCCGAGATCGAGCTGAAGTCGCTCGACCTGTACGCACGCCTCGAACTCGTGCGCGACCTCGCCGAGGCGCTCGACTACGCGCACCGCCATCAGCTCTCGCATCGCGCGTTGGTGCCGCGCAACGTGATCGTGCGGCCGCCCATCCCAGTTCCGGGCATCGGTGCCGCGCGGCCGCGCTTGGTCATCAGCAACTGGCAGTTCGCGATGCGCTCTGCGTCGACCGAGCTGAGCCGCATCGGTGCCACCGCCGTCGACCCCACCGGGCAGATGACCGACGCCGACGCGGTGTACATCGCGCCCGAGATCGGCTCCGCGGCCGAGCCCGATGGCGAACGCGCCGACATGTTCTCCCTCGGGGCGCTCACGTACCTGCTCCTGGCGGGTCGGCCGCCGGCGAGCACCATGGCCGAGCGAAACATCTTGTTGCAGACCGACTCGTGCCTCCTGCTCGAGAAGGGCTTCGACGGCGCGCCGCAGAGCCTTGTCGAGCTGGTGGCCTTCGCCACCCAAGCAGTGGCCGACCAGCGGCTCGACTCGGTGCAGGAGCTGCTCAAGCTGCTCGACGACGCCCTTGCCGAGCTCACCGAGCCCGAGAACGCCGAGACGCTCGACCCGCTCTCTGCGAACAAGGGCGACCTGCTCGACGGTGGCTGGGCCGTGGTGCGCCGCCTGGGCAGCGGCTCGACCGCGACCGCGTTGCTCGCGCAGCGCAACGGCGCCTACGAGGTGTTGAAGGTCGCGCTCGACGAGGCCAACGCGCCGCGCCTCGCCGCGGAAGAGCGCGCGCTCGGCAAGCTCCGTCACTTCGGCATCGTCGAGTGCTTCGGGATCGAGCGCGTGGGCGGGCGCACCGCCTTGCGGCTCGCTCCGGCGGTCGACGTGCGGTCCGACGATCCCGACACCGGCCAGACGCTCGCGGAGCGCATCGCCGAGCAAGGCAAGCTCAGCCTCGATCTGTTGCAGCGCTTCGGCGACGACCTGCTCGAGGTGGTGGCGATCCTCGAGAACGAAGGGATCGCGCATCGCGACATCAAGCCCGACAACCTCGGCGTGCGCATGCGCGGCAAGAACAACGAGCTGCACCTCGTGCTGTTCGACTTCTCGCTGTCGAGCGCACCGGTCGAGCACACCCGGGCCGGCACGCCGCGCTACCTCGATCCGTTCCTCGACGAGCGCCGCCCGCCCCGTTGGGACATCGCCGCCGAGCGTTACGCAGCGAGCGTCACGCTCTACCAGATGGCCACGGGCGTGCTGCCCCGCTGGGGTGATGGCACCAGCGACCCGCTGCTGTTGACCGACACGCTTCCTCAGCTCGAAGTCGATCTCTTCGAGCCGGCTCTGCGCGACGACCTGCTCGCGTACTTCCAGCAGGCGCTGCAGCGCGACCCGACGCGACGCTTCGACACCGCACCGCAGATGCGCACGGCGTGGCGCAGCATCTTCGAACGGGCCACCAGCACCACCGGCACCAACGATGTGGCGTTGTCAGAAGGCGAACTTGAACGCCTCGCATCGATCGCTTCGCCCGACACGCCCATCAACGAGCTCGGTCTCTCGCTCGGCGCGCTCAGCGTGCTCGAACGCCGCGGCACCGCCACCGCAGGCGACCTCGTGCAGCTACCACTCAACGACCTGACCACGATGCGCGGCGTGGGTCACCGGCTGCGCCAGGAGCTGCGCGCTGCGGTGCGCCGCCTTTCGCCGTACGTCACCGCGCTGGCCGACGAGAGCGATGCCCGAAGCATCGACGGGCTGTTGCAGCTGTGCCTTCCGAAGGGCGCGTCGCCGGCTGTCGAGGCCGACCGGCCACCCACCGAAGCGTTGCTCGGCCTCGACGATGAGCCGAGCGGTGGCGCGTGGCCCACGCTCGTCGCGATTGCGTCGCGCTTCGGTCTCGACCGTGCCGATGCCGATGAGCTGCTCGACCGCGCCCGCAAGCGCTGGCTGCGCCATCAGGCGCTCACGAGTGTGCGCGACGACATCGCCGCCCTGCTCGACACGAACGGCGGCATCGCCACCGGTGACGAGGTCGCGCTCTTGCTGCTCGCGCAGCGCGGCTCGTCGAAGACCGGCGACGAGCGTCTGCACCGCGGCCGCGCGGTCGTGCGTGCCGCGATCGAGGCCGAGCAGGGCCGCACCACCACCCGGTTCACCTACCGCCGTCTCGGCACCACCATCGTGCTCGCCTCGCACAGCGGCATGCGCGACGCACAAGAGCTCACCGACTATGCCTCCTCGCTCGGACCCATCGCCGACGACCTCGCCGCGGCCGACCCGCTGGCTGCGCCGAACGTGGTGATCGAGCGACTGCGGGCCGTCGAGCCCCCGTTCGGTCTCGAGCCGCTGAGCGACACCCGCCTCGTGCGCCTCGCCGCCGCGTCCTCGCCACGCGCCGCGGTGTCGTCGCGCCTCGAGCTGTACCCGCGGGGCATGCCCGCCGACCGCGCGCTCACGCTCGCACGCGCCGCGCTGCTCGGCGTGGGCACGCTCAGCGAAGAGCAGGTGCGCGATCGGGTACGTGCGCGGTTCCCCGAAGCCGCGCCACTGCCCCCTCGCCCCGAGCTGGACGCGCCGTTGAAGAACCTGGTGGGCCTTGAGTGGTTCACCGATCCGGTGCGGGCGCAGGCCGGCTTCCGCGTGCCGCCCCCGCCGAACGCCTCCCCAACCAGCTCGATGTTCGGCGGGCACAACACCCGCTATCGCACTGGTACGTCCACCCTCGTGCCGAGCGACGAGGTGCGGACCGCCCTCGACGCGGAGGATCGACTGCAGCGCAGCCTCGCCGGTGGCGGCTTCCTCGTGCTCACGGTCAGCAAGGATCGTCTGCTTCTCGCCGAGCGTGTGCTGCGCGAGCAGTTCGTGGTCGAGCCATTCGATGCTGAAGCGTCGGTCATCGATGAGATGCGCCGCATCGCCATCGAAAAGCGCGCCAAGTGGGACACCGGCATCATCGCGGCCGACGCCGGCGGTGAGTCCGGCCAGCACTGGGACCGCCTCCGCCAGATCGCACGCAGCGCGGCCGACGCCACCGAGGCGGCGTTGCTCAGCCATCGCGACGTGCTGGTCACCCGCACCGGTCTGCTCGCTCGTTACGGACTGCTCACCCCGATGCTCGATCGCCTGCGCAACCGCACCACGGTCACCGTGGATCGCTCGCAGACGCTGCGCACGTTGTGGGTGCTGGTCGCCGCCGATGATCCGTCGGCGCGTCCGAGCGTCGACGGCACCATCATCCCCATCGTCAACGGCAGCGAGTGGATGGTGCTGCCCGAGGCATGGTTGAAGAACGCCCACAAGATCGAACCAGGAGCTGCCTGAGATGGCCGTTGATGCCGCCGCGTTGCTCACCGATACGAAGCGGCTCGTGAGGAGCTTGGTGTCGGATCTGCAGGATTGGGTGCCGGCCGATCCGGAGAGTGCGGCGGTTCTCGACGCGGAGTGGCGCATGGCGTTGGCTGCGGGGCGTACGGGCTTCAAGGAGGCGGAGTGGCGCGAGGGGTTCCTCACGCAGATCGCGGTGGCGTGGGTTTTGGGCTGCGTGTTCGTGCGGTTCTGCGAGGACAACGGGTTGGTCGATGATCCGCTGCTCGGCGGGCCGGGCAGCCAGCTGGCGACAGCGAAGGATCATCGTGCCGTATACCTGGCGCAGCATCCCGCGCACGATGACCGGCACTGGTTGCGCGACGTATTCAACCGATACCGAGAGCTGCCGGCGCTGCGCGAGGTGTTCGGCGATCACAACCCGGTGTGGATCATGGCGCCGTCGGCCGACGGAGCACGCCAAGTGGTCGAGCTGTGGTGGCGCCTCGACGCTGCGGGCGAGCAGATCCGTCATGACTTCACCGACGCGTCGTTGAGCACGCGGTTCCTCGGTGACCTATACCAGGATCTGTCGGAGCACGCGAAGAAGCAGTACGCGTTGTTGCAGACGCCGGAGTTCGTGGAGGAGTTCATCCTCGACCGGACGCTCGATCCGGCGATCGACACGTTTGGGTTGGGCGAGGTGCGGATGATCGACCCGACGTGCGGGTCGGGGCACTTCTTGCTCGGTGGGTTCCATCGGCTGCTGGGCCGGTGGCATGATGCGGAGCCGGGGACGAGCCAGCGGGTGCTGGTGCAGCGAGCGCTCGATGGTGTGTTCGGTGTGGATCTGAACCCGTTCGCCGCTGCGATCGCCCGGTTCCGGCTGCTAGTGGAGGCACTGCGCGCCGAGGGCGTGACGAAGCTGCGAAATGCTCCGGCTTACCGAGTCAACGTTGCGGTCGGGGACTCGTTGCTTCACGGGGATCGGGTGAGCGGCCAAGGGCAGCTGATCGGCGACGACGAACTCCGCGCGTCCTTGCACAGCTAAGCGACCGAGGATCGTGGGCTCGCGCAGAAGTTCTTGTCGCAGCGCTATCACGCCGTCGTGGGTAACCCGCCGTACATAACTGTCAAGGATCCTGCGCTACGCGACCTTTATCGGCATCGCTTTACCACCTGCCGGGGCAAGTACAGCCTTGGCGTGCCGTTCACAGAACAGTTCTTCCACCTCGCCCTCGGATCGACCCACGACCCGGCCCGTGTCGGCTACGTCGGCATGATCACCGCCAACTCGTTCATGAAGCGCGAGTTCGGCAAGGACCTCATCGAGAAGTGGCTACCGCAACTTGACTTGACCCACGTGATCGACACATCCGGCGCGCACATCCCCGGCCACGGCACGCCGACGGTGATCCTGCTCGGCCGATCGCGCCGGCCGGTGAGCGGAACCCTGCGGGCGGTGATGGGCATCCGCGGCGAGCCGGCCCGCCCGGCAGACCCGGCTAAAGGCGTCGTGTGGAACTCGATCACGGACTTCATCGACCGTCCGGGCAGCGAATCTCCGTACGTCAGTGTCGTTGAGCTAGAACGAGCGCGCCTAAAGAAGCACCCCTGGAGCATCGGAGGAGGCGGTGCGGCGGAGCTCAAGGATGAAATCGACCAGCGAGGGGTGAGCACCCTTCGACAGTGTTTGTCAGGCCCGATCGGGTTCGGGGCTATCAGTGCAGCGGACGAAACGTTCCTTTTGCCGGCACGAGTTCTGCGCAATATGCACGTGCCGCCGTCATCCATCTGGGGCCTCGCCGTTGGCGATGAGATCCGAGACTGGACAGTTGCATCAGCGCTCTCAGCCCTCTTCCCGTACTCGCCGCGCCTGCTTAGTGAAACTGAGCTCGGAGGGACCGCGCAAAGCCTTTGGCCGTGGCGGACCGTTCTGTGGGCACGCGCCACGTTCGCGAACAAGACTTACCGCGAGGAGGGTCGGACCTGGTGGGAATGGCACCAAGTCGCCTTCGAGCGCCTTTCAACACCGTTGTCCATCGTGTTCGCTTTCGTTGCGACGCACAACCACTTTGTGCTCGACCGCGGTGGGAAAGTCTTCAACCGTTCGGCGCCCGTTCTCAAGCTGCCTGCAGGGAAAGGCGAAGATGCGCATCTCGAGTTGGTCGGCCTCCTCAATAGCTCGGTCGCCTGCTTCTGGATGAAGCAGGTATTCCACAACAAAGGTGGCGGTGGTTCCGACGCAAAGTTGGCATCTGACGGGTGGGAGAACTTCTTCGAGCATGATGGAACCAAGCTGCAGTCTTTCCCGCTTCCGAAGGGAACGGCCCTCGACTACGCGCGTTTGCTCGACGGTCTGGCCCAAGACCTCGTCGCATCTACACCCGAGGCGGTAGCGGAGCAGGCCGCACCAACCGCGGCCAGGCTCGCTGAGGCACGCACGCGCTTTGGCGGGATTCGCGCTCGCATGATCGCTCTTCAAGAGGAGCTCGACTGGCACGTGTACGGCCTCTATGGCTTGGTCGACGAACCGCTGACCTTCCCGACCGGCGAGATGCCCGAGCTGACGCTTGGTGAGCGGGCCTTCGAGATCGTCCTCGCTCGTAAGGCCGAAGGCGGCGACGAGGAGACGTCGTGGTTCACCCGACACGGGTCAAAGCCGATCACGGAGATCCCGAGTCACTGGCCAGAGGCTTATCGGGACCTCGTCGCGCGGCGCATCGACGTGATCGAGGCGGACCGAAACGTCAGTCTCATCGAACGTCCCGAGCACAAGCGGCGGTGGAACACCGAGCCGTGGGAGAAGCAGCAGGCCGAGGCGTTGTGCACCTGGCTACTAGATCGGCTCGAGGCAAAGGCGCTGTGGCCTCAGCCGATGATGCGCACGTGTGCGCAGCTCGGCGACGCGGCGGGGCGCGACGCCGACTTCCGGTCGGTCGCCGCGCTCTACGCCGGCACCGACGCCGTCGATCTGACGAAGCTCGTCATCGAGCTCGTCGTGGCCGACACAGTGCCCTACCTCGCGGCGCTCCGTTACACCGACGACGGGATGCGCAAGTACGGCGAGTGGTTGCGGACCTGGAATCTGCAGGCGGCCGAGGATCGCGGCGAGGACGTCGGCCAGATTCCGGTGCCGCCGAAGTACCAGAAGACGGATTTCCGGGTTGGGTGGGAGCACCGCGGCAAGCTGGATGTGCCGAAGGAGCGGTTCATCTCCTACCCCGGAGCGGAGCGCGGGGCCGACACGACGCCCGTGATCGGGTGGGCCGGCTGGGATCATGCCGAGCGGGCTCGTGCGCTGGCCGCGTGGTACCTCGGCGCGAAGCACGAAGGCCGCGACGCCGAGTACCTCGTTCCGTTGCTCGCCGGCCTCGCCGAGCTGGTGCCGTGGCTGAAGCAGTGGCACAACGACCCGAGCCCTGATCCGATGCTTGACCGACCTGGCGATCAGATCGCTGCGCTGGTCGATGCGGAGACCCGCGCTCTCAACAAGACCGCAGCCGATCTGGCTGCCTGGCGCCCCGCCGCCAAGACCCGCAAGCGACGCACATGACCAATCACCTTCTCGCCGATCTCATCGACATCCCCGAAGCCGTTCACAAGAGCGACTTCGTCATCAGCCTCGCCTCGGGCGTCACCGACCCCGAGCGCACGCTCGCCGAGTACGTGGTCACCCCGCAGCTCGTCGAGTGCTTTAACGCCGCGCTCAGCCTCATCACCAGCGCCACGACCGACGCGAAGTCGAAGGGCGCGTACCTGCACGGCAGCTTCGGTTCGGGCAAGAGCCACTTCATGGCGGTGCTGCACCTTCTGCTGCAGGGCAACCCGGCAGCGCTCGGCATCCCCGAGCTCGGCCAGGTGATCGCACATCATCAGCCGCAGCTAACGGGCAAGCGGTTCATGCTCGTGCCGTACCACTTCATCGGCATGGAATCGATGGAGCAGGTGGTGCTCGGCGGCTACGTCGAGCACGTGCGCAAGCTGCACCCCGACGCGTCGCTGCCTGCGGTGTACCTCGCCGACGATCTGCTGCAGAACGCCATCGAGATGCGTTCGAAGCTCACCGACGATGCGTTCTTCCAGATGTTGAACGCGGGCGACGCCGTGGCCGACGACGCGTGGGGCGATCTCGGCGGTGCGTGGGACGCGGCCCGCTTCGACGACGCGATCGAAGCGGGTCCCGACAGCGACCTGCGCGAGCAACTCGTGTCGGCGCTCATGCGCAACGTGTTCAGCGGCATGTCGACGCTGATGAACGACGTTGGCGAAGGCTTCGTGCCGCTCGACAAGGGCCTCGAGGCCATCAGTCGCCACGCGCATGGCCTCGGCTACGACGCCGTGGTGCTCTTCCTCGACGAGCTCATCCTGTGGCTTGCGTCGCGCATGGGTGATCACAACTTCGTCACCCGCGAGGGTTCCAAGGTGGCCAAGCTCGTCGAAGGCGATGCGTCGGAGCGCCCGGCGCCCATCGTGAGCTTCATCGCCCGCCAGCGTGACCTGCGCGAGCTGGTCGGCGAGCACGTGCCCGGTGCGGAGCAGATGAACTTCGGCGACATCCTCCGCTTCTGGGAGGGTCGCTTCGATCTCGTCACCCTCGAAGACCGCAACCTCATCGCCATCGCCGAGAAGCGCATATTGCGGCCGCGCAACGACGCGGCCCGCCAGGAGATCGATGATGCGTTCTCCGTCGCGCTGTCGAGCGTCGACCAGCAGGGCAACCGCGACACGTTGCTTACCGACCAGACCGGCATCGATGCGTTCCGGCGCGTGTACCCGTTCAACCCGGCGCTCGTCGAAGCACTCGTCGCGCTGAGCGCCGCGCTGCAGCGCGAGCGCACTGCGCTCAAGGTGATGGTGCAGCTGCTCAGCCGTCAGCGCGAGACGTTGCACGTGGGCGAGCTGATCCCGCTTGGCGACCTCTACGACGTGATCGCCAGCGGCGACGACCCGATGACCGCCGGCATGCGCGAGCAGTTCGAGCACGCGAAGCGACTGTGGCGCGCCAAGTTCGAGCCAATGCTCGTGCGCAACCACAACGACGACGCGACGACACCCGCGTTCAACGCCGACGCGCGTCTCGTGAAGAGCTTGCTGCTCGCCGCGCTGGTGCCCGAGGTGCCGGCGCTGCGCAACCTCACCGTCAGCCGCCTAGTGGCGCTCAACCACGGAACGATTCGCACGTTCATCCCCGGCACCGAACGCCAGGTCGCGCTCGACCGGCTGCGTATGTGGTCGGCCGAGATCGGCGAGCTGCGCGTCGGCGACGACGACCGCGACCCCAGCGTTTCCGTGCAGCTCTCGGGAGTGGACATCACACCGATCCTGAAGGCTGCGGGGCCCGAGGACAACGCCGGGCGTCGGCAGCTGAAGATCCAGGCGCTGCTCGCCGAGGCGTTTGAGCTGAAGGGCGAGCAGTCGATGACGCCGACGATCGACGTGCTGTGGCGCGGCTTCGTGCGCCGGGTCGATGTGGTGTTCGCCAACATCCGTGACGACGTCGCCTACCCCAACGACGTGCTGCGCGCCGGCGGCGAGCTGAAGGTGGTCATCGACCTTCCGTTCGATCACGAGGGCTTCGGTCCGAACGACGACCGGGCTCGCGTCGAGACGTTCATCAACGAGCAGCCGGCCACCCCGACGATCTGCTGGATCCCGTCGTTCTTCACCGAGGCGACCCGGGCGCGGCTTGGTGATCTCGTGAAGATCGAGCACGTGCTGTCGGGCGATCGCATGAACAGCTACGCCGGGCACCTCGCGCCGGTCGACCGGCAGGCCGCCCGCACCCAGCTCGAGAACCAGGCGAGCGCGCTGCGCGAGCAGATCCAGCGCGCGCTGCGTCAGGCGTATGCCATCGAGCAGCCTGACGCGGCGATCGTGTCGGTCACCCTCGAGCAGCGCGACCAGTTCACGGTGCTCGACCGATCGATCACCGTGCAACCGCCGGTGGCCGCCGGGCTGCGCCTGGGGCTCGAGCACCTCGTCGACCAGGTGCTCTCGCAGCGGTACTCGGCGCACCCCGACATCAGCGGCCGCGTCACCGACCCTGAGCTGCGCACTGTGCTCGCCGAGGTGCGCACCGCGCTCGGCAAGCCGAACCTGCGCCATGAGAACGTCGACTCGTCGCACCGCTCGGTGCTGGCGCGCATCGCACAGCCGCTGAAGCTCGGCGAGATGTACCCGGCGCACTTCGTCGCAAGCACCTACTGGCGCGATCACTTTGAGCGGTACCTTGCGTCAGAGGCGCCGGTGCCTTTGCGAGTGGGCGATCTGCGCCGCTGGATCGATCAACCGAAGACCGCGGGCATGCCGAAGAAGCTCAGCGACCTCGTGATCGCCGTGTACCTCGCTCAGACCAACCGGCTCATGATCGCGGCAGGCCGACCGCTGCAGCCTGAGATCGGCAACCTCGACGACGCCTACGAGCTGCACCAGCAGCAGCCGCCCAACGAGGATGTGTGGCGCATCGCGGTGAGCCGCGCCGGCGAGATGTTCGGCATCACCGGCATCAGCCCGATGCCCTCGGTGACCGCAGTGTCCGAGCTCGCTCGGCGTGTGGCTGACGTGGTGCGCGAGGAGCGCAACGACCTTCCGCAGCTCGTCGCCGAGCTCAACGCGGCCTGCGCGCGGCTGGGCATCGCGGAGGACAACGACCGGCTCGAAACAGCGAAGGCCGCGGTGTCGATCGTGGAGGAGCTACTGCAATCGCCCGACAAGGTGGCCGACACGCTGGCCGGTGCATACGTACCGTCCTCGCCCGCCGCGCTCGGGTCGTCGATCAAGCAAACACGTGCGGTGTCTGTCGCGCTGCGGGGCATGAACTGGGTGCTTCTGAAGAACGCCCTGGCTCTCGGCGGAGCGTTCGCCGGTGAAGCGGCGCTCATCGGCGACAAGCTCCGCGAAGCGGTCGCGCGCAATCAGTCGGTGTGCGACCTCGTTGAGCGCCTTGCGGCAGCCGAGCGTGACGCGACCGACCTGATCGGCCGCGCGGTGGCTGCGGCAACACCGCCGGTGGTGAACGATCCACCGCCCCCACCACCTCCTCCATCGGGTCTCACACGGGTGCAAGCTGAGGCTCGCCTCAGCGAGCTCAGCAATCAGCTCCGAGCGGGCTTGCACCTCGAGTGGACCGTCACCGGGGACGAAGGATGACCGTCGCCACCGAGGCGCAGCTGCGCGCTTTCGCGGGGCCGCTGCTCAAGGACGAGCAGCGCGTGCTCGCCGTGCGCACCGACGCGACGTGGGCCGGGCCCGAAGTGATCACCACGCCGGCCGGCGCAGTTCGAGTCGCGGCGTGCGCGTCGCCGCTCGCGGTGCGCGAGGCGATGAGCGACCACGAGCGTCGGGTCGCCGATGGTGCGAAGGAGCGCCTTGCTGTGCTCACGCCGTGCTCCGAGCACGACCTCGGTCTCGACGTCGTCGCTCGCCTCGTCGGCGGACGCGTCCGCCAGCTCGACCCGTGGTCGACGGTGCAGGCCATGTTCGACGCGAAGGCGCTCGACCCGGTGCTCGTGCGCGACCACCGTTGGCTCATCGACGACCTCATCGCGCTCGCCCCCGGCGACGGATACCTGCCGTTTCGCCCGCTCAGCGGGCTGCTCGACCTCGACACCGCCTGGCGGGCGTACCACCTCGTCCGGTTCGGCCATGCCGAGCAACCGGCGTCGCTCGAAGCGCTGCTCGCGGCGGCCGGAACTGCGGCAGTAGGCACTGCGCTCGCCACGCTCACCCCGGAGCGGCGCGCCATCGTGGCCGACCGCTGGCGCCACGACAGACACGACCCAGTTCCGACCATCCTCGATCTCGCGGCCGGCGATCATCGAAACGACCTCGTGCCGATCGGTCTGGTGCTGCGACTCGTCGCCGATGAACCGACGGATGCTCGCGAGGTCGCGGAGGTCGTGGCCGCCAGGGTGCGGCTCGAACCGCACATCGGCCGAGACGGGGTCACGTCGGCCGGCGCGCTCCGGTGGGCCGCTGCCGCAGAGGCCGCGGTCGACGGCGCGGCACCGCTCGATCGTGCGGCATGGCTCGATCGCGCCGAGGCGCTCGTCGACGAGATCGGCGGCCGCCGGTTCGCCCATCGCAGTCGCGTGCTCACGTCGTCGTTCGAGCAGCGCAGGGAGCGACTTGGTCATGCCCTTCTCGCCGCCATCGCGGATTCGTCGCCCGTCGCCATCGGTCATGCCGAGCAAGAGCTCGCGCAGGTGCGGGGGCATCGCCTGGCCGAGGAGCGCACGCACGTGGTCGAAGCGTCCAACGCTGCGGTGCGGCTTGCTCGTCGCCGCACCGCAGCTCCATCGGCGGAGCCTCGCTCGTTCCACGCCGCGGTCGAGCTGTACGAGGCCGAGCTGCGCTGGGTCGATCGGGCACGCGAGCTGCTCTACGACGGCGAGACCTCGCCCGTGCTCGCGCAGGCGTACACCGCACTGCTCGATCAACTGCAGCGCGAGCGCCACGACCACAACGCCCGCTTCGCCACGCTGCTCGCCGACTGGTCGCGGTCGGTACCTGCGGTCGATGCCGATGTCACGCCGATCGAGGACGTCATCGACGACCTCGTCGCGCCCATCGCAGCCGACAAGCCGGTGCTGCTGGTGGTGTTCGACGGGCTCAGCCTGCCCATCGCCACCCGCATCGACGAGGACCTCGCCAAGCACGGCTGGCAGGGCATTGCTCATGAGGATCATCCGGTGTGGCCAACCGTGGTGGCCGCGTTGCCGACGGTGACCGAGGTGTCGCGTGCGTCGTTGCTCGTCGGTCGACTCACCGTGGGCGCGCAGAGCGTCGAGCGCGACGGCCTGACGAACCACCCGGCTCTGCACGCACCGGGCGCGCCCACGCCGGTGCTGTACCACAAGGGCGACCTGATCGGCCAGGGGGGCAACGCGCTACCCGACGCAGTGCGAGCTGCGGTGGCCGACCGCCGCACGCGAGTGGTGGCTGCAGTGGTGAACTCCGTCGACGATCACCTGGCCCGGGGGCAGATGGTGCGCGTCGACTGGACCGTCGATGCGATTCGTCCGCTTGGCTGGTTGCTCGACGCAGCGGCCGAAGCCGACCGCACGGTGATCGTGGTGTCAGACCACGGGCACGTCGTCGACCACGGCATGCAGTTCGTGCGCGCTGACGAAGCCGCGGGGGAGCGGTGGCGACGCGCGTCGCCGGCGCCCGGCGAGGGTGAGATCGAGGTGCGCGGGCCCCGCGTGCTGCTCGGCGATGGTGCAGTGGTGATGCCGTGGAGCGAGCGGCTCTGCTACGGCGCGACGAAGCACGGCTACCACGGCGGCGCGACACCCCAAGAGGTGCTCGTGCCGTTCGGTGTGTACGTGCGCGCCGGGCGAGTTCCCGAGGGCTGGGTTCCCTTCGCGCCGTTGCCGCCGGCATGGTGGAGCGGCGCTGCGCCCGTCGGTGCGGTGCCTGCCGTGGCGGCCGCTCCGGTGAAGGGCAAGCGCAAGAAGGTCGACACCGATGCGACGCCGTCGCTCTTCCCCGACACCGGCGGCTGGCTCGACGAACTGCTCGAGTCGGCGACGTACAAGCGCCAGGCGAAGCGCAACCCGCGACGTCGCGTCGGTGATGCGCGGGTGCGGGTGCTCCTCAGCGCGCTGGTCGCCGCCGGTGGCACCGCGACGTTCGATGCGCTTGCTGCAGCAGTAGGCACCCCGGCGGTTCGACTGCGGGGCGAGATGACGGTGCTGCGCCAGCTCCTCAACGACGACGGCTACGACGTGCTGGCTGACGATCAGGGCACGCTGCGGCTCGATCGTTCGCTGCTGAAGACCCAGTTCGGGGTCGAGATCAGGTGATCTCCCCGAAGCGTCGCACCGAGATCATCGACGCGCTCCGCCGCGGCACCGTGCCCCAGCGCGGCCTCGACGCGCTGGCGGTGGGCACCGAACGGTTCACCGCAGCGCTCGACGCCGAACTCGAAACCGTGGCGGGCGGCGGTGCGGTGTTCAAGGCGATCCGCGGCGAGTACGGCAGCGGCAAGACGTTCACCGTGCGTTGGCTCGCCGAGCGTGCCCGCCAGAACGGTTTCGTCACGTCCGAGGTGCAGATCTCCGAAGGGGAGACGCCGCTGCACCACCTGCAGACCGTCTACCGGCGCGCGGTGGAGCGGCTCGCGACCTCCGATGAGCCGGCGGGCGCGATGCGATCGATCATCGACGGCTGGTTCTATGCGCTCGAGAACGACGTGCTCGCCGAAGGAACGATCTCCGATCAGGACGTCGATCGACTCGTGCAGGCCACCGACGAGCTTGCCGGCCGTCGTCTGGCTGAGGTGAGCAAGCTCGCGCCGGTGTTCCCGCTCGTGCTGCGCGCCTACCGGCAAGCGTTGGCTGGCGGTGACACCGCGACCGCTGACGGCTTGCTTGCGTGGCTAGGTGGGCAGCCGCACATAGCGGCTTCGCTGAAGCGATCGGCGGGCATCAAAGGCGATCTCGATCACGACGGTGCGCTCGCGTTCCTCTCGGGCTTGTTGGTGGTGATGCGAGACGCAGGGTTCTCGGGACTGCTGCTGGTGCTCGACGAGGTGGAGACGCTGCAGCGCATGCGGTCGGATGCTCGCGATCGTGCGTTGAACGCGCTGCGCCAGCTGATCGACGAGGTCGACGCCGGGCGGTTCCCGGGTCTGTACCTGCTCATCACCGGCACACCCGCCTTCTTCGATGGCCCACAAGGGGCGTCGCGCTTGCCTCCGCTCGCGCAGCGGTTACACACCGACTTCACGGCCGACGCGCGCTTCGACAACCCGCGCGCTATCCAACTGCGCTTGCGCGGGTTCACGATCGAGTCGCTGTGCGAGGTCGGCCGGAACGTGCGCGACATCTACGCCGATGGTGCGAGCCAGCCCGAGCGGGTGCGCGCCCGATGCGATGACGCCACGATCGAGACGTTGGCAGAGTCGGTCACCGGCAACCTGGGCGGCAATGTCGGAGTCGCTCCGCGCGTGTTCCTGAAGAAGCTCGTCGGCGATCTGCTCGATCGCATCGACCAGTTCGCCGACTTCGACCCGAAGAAGGACTACGCGCTCACCATCGCCGACGCGGAGCTGAGCGAGATCGAGCGCAACGCCCGACGCGGCGCCGCGTCGGTGGACGACATCGAGTTGGAGGACGAAGGCGAATGACGCTACGGACGAAGCACGGCACAGCGACGATCTCGCAGTTCGTCGACTGGTACCGATCAGGGGCTCTCAACCTCGAGCCGGCGTTCCAACGCAACTCGGTGTGGAGCACACGAGACCGGCAGTTGCTCATCGCCTCGATCCTCCACGGCATCCCGCTCCCGTCGATTTACCTGTACAAGCAGGTCGGGAGAGCGGGACGTCCGGTCTATGACGTGATCGACGGCAAGCAGCGACTCGAGTCGATCCTGCTCTTCATGGGCAAGGGTCCGCTAGCGCAGGACGAGGGCCCGTTCACGGTGCACGAGTCGATCCCCGACGATGACCCGTCCGACCACTGGTCCTGGCGCGAACTGCCCAAGGCGGTCAAGGCTCGCATCCAGGCGACCGAGCTACCGACGATCGAGGTCGAAGGCGACCTTTCGGACGTAATCAACCTCTTCGTGCGGATTAACGCGACCGGCAAGAAGCTCACGGCGCAAGAGCGGCGTCACGCGAACTTCCACCACAGCGCAACGCTGAAGACCGCACATAGGTTGGCGGACGAACATGTGAGCACCTTCCAGCAACACAACCTGCTCTCACGCGCCCAGATCCAGCGCATGAAGCACGTGGAGTTGTTCACGGAGCTCCTGCTCTCAGCGGTGAACGCCGGGCAGCCGCTGAACAAGAAGCGTCAGATCGATGAGCTGATCGCCGGCGGTTCGATAGACGAGCATCGACTCGCCACGGCTGCGACAGCAGTCAAGACGGCGATCGCTAACACCCTGACCGTCCTGCCCAACATCAAATCGACGCGGTTCCATCGATCGTCCGACTTCTACTCGCTCGTGCTCCTACTCCTTCGGCTGCGTGACCAAGGTGCGCTGGTCAACAACCACAACTCCGCGCGCCAGAAGCTCGCCGGTCAGCTCTTGACCGACTTCGGAGCAGGAGTCGACGAGGTCCAAGACCTCATCCAGCGAGGCAAGCCCGTGCCTGCCGCGAAGACTGAGCATCGTGATTATCTGTTCACCGTTCGTGAGGGAACCGATAGCGCGCGCCAACGTCACGCGCGCGAGGCCATTCTGCGCAAGGTCGTCGACGGTGTGTTCCAGGAAGGCGATCTGAACCGAGTGTTCAGCCCGACGCAACGGCGCATTCTCTGGAACGCATCGGCGAAGAAGCGTTGCTCGTGGTGCCTAAAACCGATCGAACGGTGGGAGGAGCTCGCGATCGATCACGTGCACCCATATGTGCGAGGTGGCAAGACCACCTTGGCGAACGCCGACATTCTCCACCGCTGTTGCAACCGCGAAAAAGGCGCCAAGACGTCAGCGCGAGGGCACTGAGCGATGGCGGTGGGGTTCGACCGGCTGCACCCCGCGCTGCAGCACCACGTCGTCAACACGCTCGGCTGGCGCAACCTGCGGCCGCTCCAAGAGGCCACGATCGATCCGGTGCTCGATGGCTCGAACATTTTAGCCGTCGCGCCCACCGCCGCCGGCAAGACCGAGGCCGCGGTGCTGCCGCTGCTGTCGGCCATGCTCGAGCAGGACTGGTCGGGGCTGTCGGTGCTCTACGTGTGCCCGCTGCGCGCGCTGCTCAACAATCTCCACGTGCGCATCGGCGACTACTGCACCATGGTCGGCCGACGTGCCGCGCTGTGGCACGGCGACATCCGCGGCGGTGCACGCGATCGGATCCTCGACGATCCGCCCGACGTGCTGCTCACCACGCCCGAGTCGCTCGAGGTGATGTTGATCTCTCGCAAGGTGGAGCACGAGCGGATCTTCGCCAACGTGCGCGTGGTCGTCGTCGATGAGATCCATGCGTTCGGTGGGGACGATCGAGGCTGGCACCTGCTTGCGGTGCTCGAGCGGATCGCTCGCGTGACCGGGCGCGACATCCAGAGGATCGGCCTCTCGGCGACCGTCGGTGAGCCGGCGTCGTTGCTGCGCTGGTTGAACGGTTCGAGCACTCGGCGGTCCGAGGTCGTCTCGCCCGACGGGGGTGCGCCCGCGGCGCCGGAGCTGACCCTCGACCACGTCGGTTCGATCCACAACGCGGCACACGTGATCTCCACGTTGCATCGGGGTGAGAAGCGACTCGTGTTCTGCGACAGCCGGGCGCGCGTCGAGCAGCTGGCCGTCGAGCTTCGCGAGCGAAGCGTTGCGACGTTCGTGTCGCACAGCTCGCTGGCGCTCGATGAGCGCCGCCGCGCCGAGGAAGCGTTTGCCGAGGCGCGCGACTGCGTGATCGTCGCCACGAGCACGCTCGAACTGGGCATCGACGTCGGAGATCTTGATCGAGTCATCCAGATCGACTCGCCGGGCACCGTCGCCGCGTTCCTGCAACGGCTCGGTCGGGCGGGCCGGCGTGCGGACACCACGCGCAACATGCTCTTCCTCACGACGAAGAGCGAGATGGTCGCGCTCAAGGCCGCGGGCCTGCTGCATCTGTGGTCGGGCGGGTACGTGGAACCCGTCGAGCCACCACCGATGCCCTGGCACCTGCTCGCGCAGCAGCTGTTGGCGTTGGTGCTGCAGCGCGGTGGCATCGGCCGCAACCTCTGGGCCGACGAGTTGCGTGCGCTGCCGGTGTTCGCTGCGGCTATCGACGCGGGCATCGGCGACGCGATCGTCAACCACCTCGTCGACGCAAAGATCCTCTTCGACGACAACGGGATGCTGTCGATGGGTCCGCAAGGTGAGCGCTCGTACGGTTACCGCCATTTCATGGAGCTCACCTCGGCCTTCACGAACGACCCGTTGTTCGTCGCCCGGCACGGTGCGATAGAGATTGGTTACCTGCACCCCATCTCGCTCCTAGCGAACGACCGATCGTTCGCTACGGTGCTGTTAGCCGGGCGGGCGTGGGACATCGTGGGCATCGATTGGAACCGCAAGACCGTTGCCCTGTCGCCAAGCGGCGGATCGGGCGCGTCGAAGTGGATGGGCGACGGTGTGCCGCTGTCGGGTGAGCTGTGCCGCTCAATGCGCGAGGTGCTGGCTGGCGCCGAGCCCGACGGTGTCGCGCTCTCGAAACGTGCGACGGCGGCACTTGCCGGACTTCGTGCCGAGGCGCCGTGGGCGACCGCTGATGGGACAGCGCTCGTGCGCGCCGACGGCAAGGTTTGGTGGTGGACCTTCGCCGGGCTGCGCGCCAACGCGTCGTTGCACGGCGCGCTGGGTGATCTTCGGGCGTCGTCGACGGGCTTCGACAACCTGCGCATGGAGGTCGAGTACGGCGCGAGCATCGAGCAGCTGAACCAGCGCCTTGGGGAGGTAGAGGTCGATCACCTCCCGGCGTCGCCGCTCGCAGCGAAGGGCGCCGAACAGTTGAAGTTCGCCGACTGCTTGCCTGCAGACCTGGCTTTCGCTATCGCTGACGCCCGGTTCGGCGATTCTGAGAGTCTCCGCACGTGCCTGGAGGAGCGGCGCAGCGGGTGGACAGTCGCGTCGTAGCTCCCAGGCGCGGGCGGCCCAATTTGCGCCTTGCAGAGCGGAATTGGCCCGGGGCGGTGATCGTCGGCATCACTTGGTTCCTTACGAATCGAGCCGGAGCTGTGCTCGACGTCGCTCATCGGGCTCTTCGCGAATGAGGGTGTAGGTGTTATCGCCGGGTGAGGTGGGCGAGGTCTTCCATGGTGGGGGTTCTGACGCCTTCCATCTGAAACACCTCGACCGCGCGCGACGCTACCTTCGACTGCGGTGACCTGACGGCGTTCTACAGCGTCGACGAGCTCGGCTTATAGCGCGATGTCAGGTCCGTCGGAGAACACCCAGCCGATGGTGCGCGCCACCACCGACGCCCGGCGCAACGGCGCTGACCGCATGCGTGCGCGAAACACCGCTTCGAGATCGTCGACCGTGGGCGGCATAGCAGCCCACGTAAGCTCGCCGTAGTGGCCCGGGCGCAGTGGCCCGCCCACACCTTCTGGCAGGACGCCGTATAGGTCGTAGGAGCGATAGCGGAGCATCGACACGACACCGGGGTGCGAATCGCTCGTCTTCGCCAGAAAGGCCGGCGTGCAGCAGAGGTTCCACAGGGCGGTGTACGAGTCGGGGTCTTTCGAGCGTGACCACACGTGGTTGAACTGTACGTCGGGGCCCTTGATGCGGTTCGCAGCCCACAAGAACACGTCTGTAGGCGTGGCGTTGTCATCAAAGAGCACTTTTCGACCGTCGGGTAGCTCGCCGAGTTGCCCTCTGCGCGTGGGGTCGCGCACCACCGGGAACACCGCACCGCTGCCAGCTTGAGCGACGGTGTCGGGATGCAAGAACACGGTGTTCGCGGCGACGACGGCTTCGACAGATGACCATCCTGCGCGTACCACGAGATCATCAAGTGCAGTTGCACCGTGGAGGATCGGATCACGGGCCCAAGTTGTCCTCGGGGCGCCGGTTCGGGCGGGACGCAATCCTGCGTCGGAACGGGGTCGATGCGCGCCGCGAACGAACGTCGCGTGTGCTGTACGCAGCTCAACCGACTGAACGAGCCACCCGGCCTTCAGCCACGCTGCACTCTGCGAGTTTCCCAGCGTGTTGCCCCACCAGTTCCGATCCCGTAGCGCCGACGGTGGCAGCCCACCGACGAGCGCATCGAGCTGAGCAAACGTGACCCGCAAGGGCTCTGCATGCGGCATCGACATCCATTCGGTGAGCTTCACGTACTTGTTGCGCATACCCATCAACATCAACTGCCTTCCGAGCGAAGCGTGCAACACACGTCGCTCTGGTATGGGTCGACGAGAACTCGGCTGAACTCTTCGTCGTCGAGGATCTTCTTGAAAAGTTCCTCGCCTGCGTCCATGCGTTGGATGACGAGGTCAGAGAAGCGACGCTCGAACACGATCCTGATTCGGCCTGGGTTTGACGGGGGCTCGTCGGATTGGATTTCTCAAGCCGCTCGGGCCTTATCTACCCCACGGTAATGGGTTCCTTCGACCTTCGCTGGAGTGGCGTCGTCGAGCTCGCCGTTGAGGCGTTCCTCGTTGAACCAGCTGACCCATTTGCGCCACATCGCGCTTGAGGTCGTGGCCAGCGCTCGACCCGACGGCCGCTCTCGCGAAAGGAGTCACTCGTTGCTGTCTGCGATGCTGTCCGCTTTGACCTGCGAGTCCGGGTCGGGGGCTCGACACCCATGCTGACCGGGAGTGTTCTTGTCGGGCTAGGGGAACTCGTACCCCCGACCGTTTGATCCACGGTCAAGGGCATCGTGGCTACGAGTTCACGCCCGACCGGCCATTCTTTATCGTTCAGCCAACCCGGGGGGATATGTGTGATCTTCTCGAAGCATGCCGCGCGGGGACTGTGGCGGTTGTGCGGAACGGGTTAGCTTTCGGCATGGCGGCCAACGGGTCGTTCCGAAACTCAAAGCTGAGGGGTGTTGGCATGCCGATAGTGCGAGCCGCGTTCTGGTCTGGGGCATCGCTCA
>WLNW01000220.1 GCA_009699605.1 Actinomycetota bacterium
ATCGTGTCACACGCGCTCGGCACGGTGCGCGACCTGTGCGATGAGGTGGCGTTGCTCGATCACGGCAAGCTCATCGCGATCGGCACCCCCGACGAGGTCATCGACACCTACATGGGCGGAGTCGAGACCAACGTGCGCCGCGACGGGGAATACGGGTCGCGTTGGGGCGAGGGCGGTGCCGAGATCAACCGCATCGAGGTGCTCAACGGCGGGCTCGAACCGATCGAGCGGATCTCGCTTGGCCAGGCAGCGGTCTTCCGCATCCACTATCGATGCGAGCGTCCCGTCCCCAAGCCGGTCTTCAAGATCGAGTTCCACACACTCAACGGCATGACCGTGGCGGCCGGGAACACACGATTCCACGATCGGGTACCCGACATGATCGACGGTGAAGGCTCGCTCGAGTACCACGTGCCCAACTTGTTGCTCACCCCGGGTCGCTATGACGTCAGCGTCACATTGTTCGACTACGAGATGCTTCATCCGTACGACTGCCGGCATCGCTTCCATCGTTTCGAGGTGACCGGCGGCCTGCCTCCCGACGTGGATGGCGTCGTGTCACTCGACGGCGCTTTCCACGGTTCGATGTTGCCCCAGCAGACGTGGTATCGCACATGAGCACCACGAACGACCCCAACGGGCTCGATCCGAATCTGGGCGTCGTGTCCGTCGTCGTCGTGAACTACAAGGGCGCTGACGACACCATCACCTGTCTCGACGGTCTGCGCGACCTCGAGTGGCCCGCACACAAGCTCGAGATCGTCGTCGTCGAGAACAACTCGGGCGACGGCAGCGCCGAGCGAATTCGCTCGGCCCATCCCGATGTCACGATGCTCGAGCTCACCCGCAACACCGGGTTCGCCGGCGGATGTAACGCCGGCGCAGCAGCCGCTCGCGGTGAGTTCGTGGCGTTTCTCAACAACGACGCACGACCCGACGCTCAGTGGCTGACCACCGCGGTCGAGGAACTCCAGGCGCACCGCGACATCGGTTGCGTGGCGAGCAAGGTGCTCACCTGGGATGGCGACGCGATCGACTTCGTCGACGCGGCACTGAGCTTCTACGGGCATGGCTTCAAGCTGCACGTGGGGGCGCCGAACGACCCGCAGTTCGACGTGGCGCACGACGTGCTGTTCGCATCGGGTGCCGCGATGGTGGTGCCCAAGCGTGTGTTCGAGTCGGCCGGCGGCTTCGACGAGCGGTACTTCATGTTCTTCGAGGACGTCGACTTCGGTTGGCGCCTTTGGATGCTCGGCTGGCGCGTGCACTACGTGCCCACCTCGCTCGTGTTCCATCGCCATCACGCGTCGATGTCGCGGTACGCGAACTGGCGCGAGCACTACCTGCTCGAGCGCAACGCCCTCTTTACGATCTACAAGAACTACGACGACTCGAACATGGCCCGCCTGCTCGCCGCGTCGATGGCGTTGTCGGTTCGTCGTGGTGTGGTTCTCGGCGGGGTCGACGCGCATGCCATCGACATCGAGCGTGGCGTCACCGGCGAAGGCGAAGACCACCTCAGCGTGCACAAGCAAACGGTGGCCTCGTTGTTCGCCATCGATGCGCTCGTCGAAAACATGGCATCGCTCGACCACACCCGGCGTGAGCTGCAGGCCCGACGAACTCGTACCGATCACGAGATCCTGCGCATGTTCCGGCTACCGATGCATCCCAACATCGCCCAGCCCGAGTTCACCAGCGGCTTCGACGCAGTCGTGAAGGCCTTCGACGTCGAGCGCGCGTTCGCGCCCCGGCGCAAGGTGCTCGTGGTCACCGGTGACAGCCTCACCCCTCGCATGGCCGGCCCGGCCATTCGAGCGTGGCAGATCTCGCTGGCGTTGTGTCGAGAGCATGACGTGCAGTTGCTGTCGACGGTGAACTGCGAGCTGAACCACCCCGATTTCGTCACCGGCATCGTCGACCCGGCGCGCATGGCCGAGGCCGAAGCCTGGGCCGACATCATCGTGTTCCAGGGCTACATCATGCACGAGTACCCGGTGGTGGCCGCCTCGAACAAGATCATCGTGGTCGACATCTACGACCCCTTCCACCTTGAACAGCTCGAGCAGGCGCGCGACCTCGGCGAGGAGGATCGCCGCAACACGGTTCTGTCCTCGGTGCTGGTGCTGAACCAGCAACTCACCCGTGGTGACTACTTCCTCTGCGCGAGCGACAAGCAACGCGACTTCTGGCTCGGTCAGATGTCGGCCGTCGGTCGCATCAACCCCGCGAACTACGACGACAGCCCCAGCCTCGAAAAGCTCATCACGCTCGCGCCGTTCGGCGTCTCCGATGAGGTGCCGCGCAAGACCCGACCGGCGATCAAGGGCGTTGTGCCGGGCATCGGCCTCGACGACGAGGTCATCTTGTGGGGCGGTGGCATCTACAACTGGTTCGATCCGCTCACCCTCATCCGCGCCGTCGACAAGCTGCGGGCCCGTCGGCCGAATGTGCGCCTGTTCTTCCTCGGCGTGCAGCACCCCAACCCGAACGTGCCCGAGATGCGCATGGTCGTCGACGCACGGCGCCTGGCCACCGATCTCGGGGTGAACGGCACGCACGTGTTCTTCAACGAGTCATGGGTTGCCTACGACGATCGCCAGAACTACCTGCTCGAAGCCGACCTCGGCGTCTCGACGCACTACGACCACGTCGAGACCGCGTTCAGCTTCCGCACCCGCATCCTCGATTACCTGTGGGTGGGGCTGCCCATCGTCACCACCGGGGGCGATTCCTTCGCCGACATCATCGCGTCGCGGCCGCTCGGCCTCACGGTCCAGGCCGAGGATGTCGATGCGCTCGAGCACGCGCTGTTCACGTTGCTCGACGATCACGAACTGCGCGCCCGATGCACGGCCAACAGCGTCGCCGTTGCCGACAATCTCCGTTGGTCGAAGGTGCTCGAGCCCTTGGTGCAGTTCTGTCGCGAGCCACGGCGCGCGGCTGACCTGCTCGAGTCGGTGCCGCTTCCCGGAACCGGACCCAAGCGGCCGTCATGGGCCGATCGTGGCGGAATCGGGCAAGACCTGCGCATCGTCAAGACGCTTGTCACCGAAGGTGGCGCGACACTTGTGCTCCGCAAGGCAGCGGGCCGCGTGAAGCGGATGCTCGGCGCCCGCTGAGCTGTTGCGACCCGTTCAGCGCGGTCGCGAAGCAATCAGCGAAATTTCATCACCCGTCGCTTCAGGCGGCCCGCACGCGCGGGCCACGAAGCCTGTTCTGCAGCCGCCGCTGAGGCTGCGGCAGCTACCGCATGAGTGAGCTCAGCGGCGCGACGCTCGCGATCGGAGCGCTCGGTCGCGACATGGTTGCGGATGAACGCGCCGGTGCTCTCGACGGTGAACGACGCGAGCACCCGGGTCTGTGCGCGAGCGGCGCGTTCGCAGGCGCCGGCCGGGTCGGCAGCAATGGAACGCATGTGCATCGCCGCGGTGGCAAGGTCGGGATCGGCCCATCGGGCTTCGGCCGGGTAGGGGAAGTGATCGGGCCCGACCGCCACGTCGGTTGCCGGCACGAGCCATCCGTCGTCGGGTGAGGTGAACGTGAGGCTCCCGGTGGCCGCGGTGGCGATTACCGGGACACCGAGCGCCATTGCGTCCGCGATGTTGAACCCGAAACCTTCCGCGCGGTGCAGCGACACCACGCACGTCGCCTGCGCCAGGAGTGCGGTGTTGTCGGCAGCGTCGAGGTAGGCGTCGTGCAGCAGAACGTCGTCGCGGCCACCGATCAGTTCCTCGATGCGTGACACGGCCGCAGGGTGGCGGTCGCCGTTGATGGACTTGAGCACCAACACCGGCCCGCCGGTCGCAGCGTCGGCGAACGCCGCACGAAAAGCCTGCACCGCCCCGTAGGGGTTCTTCCGCTCGGCCACCGAGTGGTGATCGAACGAGGTGACGAACATCGGGCGTTCGGGCGCGATGCCCAACATGGCGCGCATGTCGCGCGCTGATGCCGCAGGTTGGACGATGGGCATGGGGAACTCGACCACGGGAACGTGGGCGGGTGCGCTGCGGCGCAGCACGTCGGCCACATACGCGCTTGCCGCCCAAATTTCGTCGATGCCGATGAACGCGCTGTCGAACATTGAGGGGAAGATCGAGGTCTCCCAGAACCAGACCCCGATGGTGTGGCGGCCGGCGAAGTACGCGGGGCCGACGTGTTGCGCGAACGCGCCCCACGAATCTGCGTTGACGCACACGATGTTGGTGTCGAAGTGTGGCGAGGAGTCGGCTCTGAACGTCACCGCGGTCCGGTTGGTGGTGCGCTCGAACGTGGTGGTCGCGAACGGGATCGACGCGGCGCGTAGCGCGCCGGCGATCCGCCGGGCGACCTCGCCGACCCCCAGTTCGGCGGTGAGGAACCCGCCGAGGTTCACGCCCGCCTGGACGTACGGCGCCGCAGCCGCGGGGATCGCCGGAGGGACGAATTGCCGGGGGAGCGGAACCTGCTCGCGTCCGAACACCCTCGCCCATTCGCGGTAGCCCGGTACGTCGTGCCCGGGGACCTGTGGGTAGGCGTCGAGCAGATCCGGGCGTCCGGCGCGGAGCTCCTCGAGGTAGCGAGAGAGCGGTACCGGGCCGTCCATCTC
>WLNW01000221.1 GCA_009699605.1 Actinomycetota bacterium
AATCCACCGGGACTGGCCGGACCACCCCGCGCTCTGACCAGTCTCGGTACCTCGTGCCCGGGGCGGGACTTGAACCCGCACGCCCGTGAAGGCAACGGATTTTGAGTCCGCCGCGTCTGCCATTCCGCCACCCGGGCAGGTGTCGAGCCGACATCGTAGCCCGCGTCGCCCGGCGTCCCGTGGGACACGCCATCAGGTAGTCAGAATGTAACCCCCGAGCCTCCCCGTAGGTCATACTGCTCACTCCATGAGTGCCGAATGGTCGGTCAAGCCCCGAACGAGGAACCGACGATGATCGTCTTCACCTATCCCGGTCAGGGATCTCAGAAACCGGGCATGGGCGCGCCCTGGCAGGACCACCCCTCGTGGGAGCTCGTCGCCGAGGCTTCCGCGGCCGCCGATCGCAATGTCGAACGCCTGTTACTGCAGGCCGATGCCGACGAGCTCAAGCAGACGCGCAATGCCCAGCTCACCACGTTCGTGCTGAGCATGGTGGTGCTCGACGCGGTCAATCGGGTCGGCGGCGAGGCGGCGGCTCATGCCGGCCACAGCCTCGGCGAGTACAGCGCTCTCACCGCATCGGGGGCACTCGATTTCGCCGACGCCGTGCGCCTGGTCGCCGAACGCGGCGAAGCCATGCAGGTCGCGGCCGAAGAGCGCACCGGCACCATGGCGGCCATACTCGGCCTCGACGACGAAAAAGTCGAAGAGGCGTGCGCCTGTGTCGCCGGCGACGTCTGGGTCGCGAACTACAACGCTCCCGGCCAGGTGGTCATCGCCGGCGACCCCGACGCCGTAGCCGAGGCCGGTCGAATCGCCAAAGAGTTCGGCGCGAAGAAGCTCATGGCGCTGTCCGTGTCGGGAGCGTTCCACACACCGTTCATGGCGGCGGCTCGAGATCGGCTCCGCAAGGCCATCGACCAGGTCGAGTTCCGTGCGCCGCAAGGCATCGTCGTCGCCAACGTCGACGCGGCGCCGCACGACGACCAGTACGCCTGGCAGGGCCTGCTCGACGCTCAGCTCACCAGTCCGGTGAGGTGGCGCCAGTCCTTGCAAACACTCGTCGGCCTCGGTTACACCACCTTCGTCGAACTCGGCCCGGGCTCGGCCCTCACCGGCATGGCCAAGCGCGCAGTCGACGGGGCGCGCACATTGTCGGTGGGCAGCCCCGACGATCTCGACAAGATGCTGGCGGCGCTCGCCAGTCCGCCACCGGGTACTCCACAACCGCCTCATATCGCTATCGAAGGCGAGCATCTGTTCGTCACCGAACGGCTCGTCGTCAGCCCGGGCGCCGGCGTCTTCACGCCCCTGGCGGGCGTCGACGTCGGCACCACCGTCGAACCCGGACAGGCCATAGGTCGCGTCGGCACGCTCGAGGTGCGCTCCCCCTTCGCCGGCCTGCTCATGGGCTACCTCGCCGTCGACACCGAGCGAGTCACTTCGAGCCAGCCCATCGCCTGGCTCCGGACGGCGTGACCGGCATGCGCGGCGCACACATCACCGGTTGGGGTTCGGCTCTCCCCGACAAGATCGTCACCAACGACGACCTCGCCTTAGCCATGGACACCTCCGATGCCTGGATTCGCGATCGCACCGGCATCCAGGAACGCCGCGTCGGCGGCACCACCGCAGGCCTCGCCACCGAGGCCGCGCGCGAAGCGCTGGAGCGCGCGGGTTGCGCCCCCGAGTCGATCGACCTGCTCATCCTCGCCACGACCACGCCCGATCAACACGTGCCGGCCACCTCCGCTGTGGTGCAACACAAACTCGGTCTGCGATGCGGGGCCTTTGACCTCAACGCGGCGTGCTCGGGTTTCGCGTACGCGCTCGTCACAGCCCACGCGCTCATCCAAGGTGGCGGGCTCGATCGCATCCTCGTCATCGGGTGCGACACGTTGTCGCGCATCACCGACTGGACCGATCGCGGCACCGCGATCCTGTTCGCGGACGGCGGCGGTGCCGTGGTGCTCGAAGCAACCGAGCACGATGCCATCCTCGGTTGGGACCTCGGCGCAGACGGCGCCGCGGCCAAGATCCTCGAGTGCGACATCGGCGGCTACCTCACGATGGACGGCAAGGAGGTCTTCCGTCGTGCCGTGCGCGCGGTGGTCTCCTCCGCCGAGAACGCTATGAAGGTCGCCGGCGTCACCGCGTCCGACATCGACTGGTTCATCCCCCATCAGGCCAACATCCGGATCATGCACAGCGCAGCCGACAAGGTCGGCATCCCCCACGACCGTGTCGTCAACGTCCTCAGCTACACCGGCAACAACAGCGCCGGCACGATCCCGCTCGGGTTGGCCACCGCCGCGAACGACGGGCGCATCAAGCCCGGTGATCTGCTCCTGCTCTCGGGCTTCGGTGCCGGCATGACCTGGGCCAGCGTCGTGCTGCGTTGGCAGCCATGACCGGCCGCGTCGTCCTCGTCACCGGCGGCAATCGAGGCATCGGGCTCGCGGTCGCCAAGTCGTTCGCGGCCGCTGGTCATCGGGTCGCGATCACCAGCCGCGGCGACGCGTCTGGTGACATCGCCGACGCGGGCATCCTCGCGGTGCGTTGCGACGTCACCGACTCGGCCTCTGTCGACTCGGCGTTCTCCCAGATCGAGCAGCAACTCGGCCCGGTCGAGATCCTCGTGTCGAACGCCGGCGTCACGCGCGACATGCTCGTGCTGCGCATGTCCGAGGACGACTTCACCTCGGTCATCGACGCCAACCTCACCGGCGGGTTCCGCGTGGCCAAGCGGGCGATCAAGTCGATGATGAAGGCCCGCTTCGGGCGCATCATCTTCGTCTCTTCCATAGTTGGTCTCGCCGGGCAAGCCGGCCAGGCCAACTACGCCGCGTCCAAAGCCGGCCTTGCCGGGCTCGCTCGCTCACTGGCCAAGGAGTACGCGACCCGCGGTATCACCGTGAACATCGTCGCCCCGGGCCCCATCGCCACCGACATGCTCGACGCGCTGTCCGAGGATCAACGTGCCGCCATGCTCGCCGCCGTGCCGGTGGGCCGCCTCGGTTCGCCCGAGGACGTCGCTGCGGCCATCGGATTCCTCGCCAGCGACGCGGCCGGATACATCACCGGCGCGATCGTGCCGGTCGACGGCGGAATGGCCATGGGCTCATGAAGGGCTGGTCCGATCTCGGTAGGCCCGTGGGCGCGTGCGCGTCGTCGGCCCGCCTAAAGTGGGCGCCCAACCTGCCCGGCGGATTCGCCGCGCATGCATCGCAACCACGTCTGTCCACCGGGCAGAGTCATCAAGTAGGGAAATGGAGCATCACGTGAGTGACGATATTTTCGAGCGGTTCCGCGCCTGTGCCGTGTCGGTCCTCTCCGTCCCGGCGGAGAAAGTCACCCTGACCGCCTCGTTCGCCAATGACCTCGACGCCGACAGCCTCGACCTGGTCGAGTTTGTCATGGCCCTCGAAGAGGAGTTCGACGTCAACGTCGAGGAGGAAGAACTCGAAGGCATCGACACCGTCGGCGCCGCGTTCGATCTGATCAAGTCGAAGCTCTGATGGCCGGACGGCGGGTCGCTGTCACCGGAATCGGGGCGGTCACGCCGGTGGGCATCGGTATCGATGCGTTCTGGCGCGGCTTGAACGCACCGCAACCGGGGACGGCACAACGACGTGTCGACGACTTCGATCCCGAGGCCTACTTCGATAACCCCAAAGAGACGCGCCGCGCGGACCGCTTCACGCAGTTCGCGATTGCTGCGGCCGCCGAAGCACTGGGGCAGGCCGGCAACCTCACCGCCGACCCGGAGCGCATCGGCGTGTGGGTCGGCACCGGCGTCGGTGGCATCCTCACCCTCGAGGCACAGATCATCGTGGGCCACGACAAGGGCCTCAATCGCGTGTCGCCGTTCCTGGTACCCATGATGATGGCCAACGCCGCCACTGCATCGATATCGATGCGTTGGGGCTTTCAGGGGCCGTGCGAGAACACGGTCACCGCGTGTGCCGCAGGTACCCACTCCATCGGCAATGGTGCCCGGCTCATCCAGCACGGCGTGTGCGATGTGGTCGTTGCCGGCGGCAGCGAGGCCAGCCTCTGTCAAACGGCGATGGCCGGCTTCGCCAACATGACGGCGTTGTCGTCGTCGGGCGTATCCCGACCCTTCGACCGTGACCGCGACGGCTTCGTCATCGCCGAGGCCGCTGGCATCTTGGTGCTCGAGGAATGGGAAATGGCCGTCGCTCGCGGCGCCACCATCCTCGCGGAGGTGCTCGGGTCGTCCTCGACCGCCGATGCGCATCACATCACTGCTCCGGCTACCGGGGGTGCCGGGGCCATCCGCTGCATGCGCCAAGCACTCGCCGACGCCGGCGTCACCGCCGCCGAGGTGCGTCACGTAAACGCACACGGCACGTCGACCCCACTCAACGACGCCGCCGAGGCGGCGGCCATGGCCGAAGTGTTCGGCGATCTCCGCCCCATCGTCACCTCCACCAAGGGCGTCACGGGCCACGCGCTCGGCGCCGCCGGCGCGATCGAAGCGATCGCCGTCGTGTTGTCGATGAAGCACAAGCTGATCCCGCCCACCGACGGCCACGTCAACGACGACCCCGACATGGCGCCG
>WLNW01000222.1 GCA_009699605.1 Actinomycetota bacterium
AGGACGTTCATCCGACCGGTGCACGAGTTGTCGCACACGGCCCAGAGGTCGTTCAGGTCACGGTCGAACTGCAGCTCGATGACCGTCGTCGGCGAGAACCCGGCGGTGAAGCTCGTGACGCGGGCGAACGTGTTGTCGGGGCTCAACGCGTAGACGTAGACGATCCCACTGCCTTCGACACCGACGAAGAACAAGCCCGTGCCATGGTTCAGGTACTCGGCTGGGTTGTACAGATGCCCCTTCGTGTCGTCGTAGAACCCGTTCGCGGTCAGGAACGAATCCTGGATCCACGTGATGCCCTCGAGCCCGAGGTTCGCACCCGTAGCCGGGATGTCCGACGTGAGGTTCCACTCGTTCGTGGCCGTCAATGACGTCCCCGCTGCAGTCGGGTCGAACCGCAAGACGCTGAGCCTGCTCGTGCTACTCGCGCCGTTGTCCCGTTCGGTCGACACGTAGATGCCGTCGACGGACGACGAATCACCGACGAACGTGACCCCCTCGGAGTCGGCATCGCCGAGACCAGTCGGGTAGCGCAGCGCTTTGCCCGCACCCCAGTCGCTGCTCGTGTCGGGGATCCAGTTCGAACCGTCGAACACGAGGCGATACAGCGTGCCCGGACCGTTCACGACACCCCAGATCACGCCAGGAACGCTGCTACCGGTGCCTTCGTAGTCCAAACCGCTCAGGTTGCTCGTGAAGGTCGACGCAAGGTCAACGGTCGACACATTTGCGCTGCCAAGCCAGGCCCCGTAGCTCGGCCCGGGGACCGTCGTGGTGGTGGCCGGCGGGGTCGTCGTCGTCGCACCCGGCGCCGTAGTGGTGGTGGGGGGTAGCGACCCGGCAATCACGCCCGGCGAGCCGGTCTCGGTCGAGCCGACGGTCGGTGTGGCCGCGGCGAACGCGCCGTTCACGCCCACCGCGCTGAGCGTCGAGATCGCGCCGGATGCAGCGGCCGCGTTGTCAAAACTCTTCAACGTCGGTGCCGCGGTCGAGGCACCGAAGCTCACGTTCGAGATCAAGTTGCCCGAAGCGTCGTAGATGTTCACGGCATCGCCCGAGCTGCTCAGGCCGGCGCCAGTCCCGGTGTAGCTGCCGATCTGCAACGACGCGGGCGATGCCCCCACGCTGCCCCACCAGGTGGTACGGAACAGGGTCGCTATCGTGGCTGACGCCGATTCGACGAAGATGACCGATTCACCAGCTGCGATCGTCGTGATACCCGTGAGTGCGAGCGACGCGGAGAACAAGTTCGAGTTGTCGTCGATCTTCCAGCCGGTAATCGTAACCGGGCTCGCGGTGGTGTTCGTCAACTCGAACCAGTCCGCAGCGACCGGGCTGCTCGCGCTCGACCAGGGCGAAACCTCCGAGACGAAGACCGAGCCGGGCACCGCCTGCGCCGGTGCGATGGGAGCGAGCACGCCCACCGCAACCAAGGCGGCTCCGCATCCGAGAACGACCGTTCTCGCAAATCTGCCCTTGTCACGAAACCTCATCGAACGCCTCCCGGTTCAGTGCGTGATGCACATGCCGTGAGGCTGACAGCCGCACTTGATCGCCAGCTGTGCTCGTGGCAAACAGCAGCTGACTTCTCTGCGTCGCGTTCGTGAGCTGCGACCTGCAGCTCCGTTGGCACCGCGCACGTGAGATGGATTTCATCCCAACGCAACGCCGCGACCTCGTCGCGACGCATCCCTGTCGTGGCGGCTCGCACCGACCATGGCACGCTGGTACTTTCGTGGCCGGAGGGATGGCAGAGCGGACGAATGCGACGGTCTTGAAAACCGTTGAGCCTCCGGGCTCCGGGGGTTCGAATCCCCCTCCCTCCGCCAGATACCGGTATCCGCGCAGGTCGGAGGCCCAACGGTCGTCGCGATCGTGCAAACGCCGACCGAACGGTCCTCGATGTCGAAGGCAATCCGCCCGACGCTGTTGTCGCGCCGCGGCACCAGCCACACCTCGTGCGCCAGGACCTCGAGCACCCGGTCGTTCATGCCACTCGCATCGATTCCTGTCACGTCCACGTCCTGGTTTTCGCGTAGGGCGGGTCAGCGGGGTCCGGGGCAACACCGCCAGATCATCGCCCGCGCAGCAGACCTGATGCAGCAATCCTCGCCATCGTCACCGGACGCGATCGCTCGCCGTGTCTTCGCCTGCATCGGCGGCGACCACGTCGGGCGGGCCGACGATCAACGGGTCGGGACGTCCGACCACATCGGGATCGCGATCGGGATAGTCGAGGCAGTTCAAGACGAACTTCATCGCTTCGAGGCGGCCTCGCTTCTTGTCGTTGGCGCGCACCACAGTCCACGGCGCGGCGTCGTGATGCGTCCGGCGGAACATCGTGTTCTTCGCGTCGGTGTACTCGTCCCAACGATCCAGCGATGCGAGATCCATCGGACTCAACTTCCACTGCCGAACCGGGTCGATACGACGGATCGTGAAGCGCGTCAGCTGCTCGCGTCGCGACACCGAGAACCACAGCTTCACGAGGATCGTGCCCGACCGTACGAGCATCCCCTCGAACTCCGGCGCGTGCGCCATGAACTCCTCGTAGTCGCCGTCGCTGCAAAACCCCATGACCCGCTCGACGACCGCACGGTTGTAACAGGACCGGTCGAACAACGTGATCTCGCCACGCGTCGGCAGGTGCTGCACATACCGCTGGAAGTACCACTGGCCCTGCTCGCGCGGCGACGGCGCCGACAACGCGACCACGCTTGCACCGCGTGGGTTCAGGTGCTCCATGAAACGCTTGATGCTCCCACCCTTGCCGGCCGCGTCGCGTCCCTCGAACAGCACCACGAGTCGCTGATCGGTTTCCTTGATCCAGCTCTGCGCCTTGAGTAACTCGATCTGCAGGAAGCGCTTCGATTCTTCGTAGGCGTCTCGGCTGAGTCGTTCGTCGTAGGGATAGCCCTCACGCCACGTCTCGACGGGCAGACCGTCCGCACCCACGAGCACCGGGTCATCGATCTCGTCGAAGGTGCCCCTGACCGACAAGCCCCGATCGAGCAGCTCGGCCAAGGTCAACTCGCGCAATGACGTGATGGCGTCGGCCAGATCGATGAGATGATCGCCCATGCCGACGATCGTCGCCGACCCGGCGAACACCACGACCAACGCGCGATGAACGCTGACCGAATCTCCGCAGAACATCCGGTGACTGTTGGGCGCGAACGTAGGCTGGCGAACCGGGTCGGCTTCGCGACCCGTTGCCGACCGTGGGGTGGTTGTGAGCACATTTCCGCTGGAGTCGTGGGAGACGCGGGCCAAAGACGTGGCCAACCGGTTCTACACAACCGGGCGTTCACCGATGGCCAAGAACGGCATGGCCGAGCTCGATCCGGAGCTCGCCGCGCTGATCCAAGTGATCGCTCGCGGCCGGTCGTACGCCGACGACACGGTCGACCTCAAGACGCGAGCATTGTGCACGGTGTCGTGTCTCATCGGCCTGGGCGAGCAGCCCTACATCGAGACGTGGGTCGCGAACGCGATCACGGCGGGTGCAACGGTCGAGGAGATCGCTTCGTTGATGAGTCAGTTGTTCGTCTACGTGGGCACGCTCAAGTCGGTCACGGGTTTCAACGCACTGGCCGCAGTTCGCGATCGACTCGAAGCCGCGGCTACCGACGACACCCCGTAACGGCGCACTCATCAATACACGCGACGAGCCGATCACCGCATCGCGCGAGCACCCAGTGCTCCCCGAACAGCTCGCTGGTCGCTGGTCGCTCGAGCGGGCCCTCGCTCGACAGCGCGCCGGGGCATCAGGCGCGATCGAGCGCGCGTGTCATGTTGTCGATCTACGTGCCCCCAACGTCACCATCGCGGGAACCGACCCGTAGGTTGCCCGCATGGGGCGAACCGGCGATGTGCAAGATCCCGAGGCCGTGCTCACCACCGCAGTCGAGGTGACCGCCGATCACTTCGGTGATCGGCTGCTCGCGGCGTTCGCCATCGGCAGCCTGGCGCACGGCGGCTTCTGCCCGCTGGTGAGCGACGTCGATCTGGTGATCGTCGTCGCCGATCCCGGCGACGCTCACCTCATTGACGCGAGCGCCGACGCGATCGCCGAGACGGTCCGCGCCGAAGGTGGCCTGGCGGCTCGTCTGTCGTTGTTCTGGGCGAGCCCTTCGATGCTCGTTGACCGCGAGCTCGGTGGGCGACTCCCGGCGGTCGATCGACTAGATCTCGCGATGCATGGACGGCTCCTCTGCGGCGCCTTCGACCTCGACTCTGTGGCGCGCCCGTCGACCGACGAGTTGATCATCGAGTCGGTGCGGTTCGCGGTCGACCGGCTCTCGCTGCGGTCGGTGATCGCGGAGCTGCGCGATCCCGCGGCGCTCGTCGCGGAGGGACCGCGCCATCTCACCAAGCGCGTGCTGTTCCCCGTCCGTTTCCTCTATACCGCAGCCACCGGCGACATCGGCCGGAACGACGCCGCGGTCGAGTGGTACGCGCAATCGGAGGGTCCCGCGCAAGAGCTCGTCGCTGCGGCTGGGCGGTGGCGCACCGAGCCGTTGGACGTGAGCAACGCCCAGAAGCTGGTCGGCCAACAGATCCTCGCGCTCTACGAACA
>WLNW01000223.1 GCA_009699605.1 Actinomycetota bacterium
ATGATCCGACTCGCGGCCACCCACGCCGACGGCACACTCACCTGGATGTCCGGCCCCGAGGCGGTGCGCAGCGTCGCGGGGAGGCTGCAGGTCGCGGCCGCGGCGGCCGGTCGACCGGCACCGCGGGTCGCGGTGGGCATCCCCGTGTGCGTCACCGACGATGCAGCATCGACCCGCGCAAGGATGGCGACCTACATGAACATGGCAGCCCGGATGCCCGCCTACGCGCGACAGCTCGCGATCGAAGGTGTGGCGCAGCCGGTCGATCTCGCGGTGGTCGGATCGGAGACCCAAGTCGACGCGCACCTTGATCGCTTCGCCGCCGCAGGCATGACTGAACTGTGCGCGAACATCGTCGGTGCGCCCGAAGACGTGGCCCGCACGATGGCCCACCTGGCTCGGCGCCGGAGCCGGTCGTGACCGCCGGCGCACCCATCCGCTACGCCGACCTCGTGCTCGACGACCGCGTGCACGATTCGGTGTACACCGATCCGCAGATCTTCGAAGAGGAGATCGACCGGATCTTCCATCACGGGTGGGTGTTCGTCGGCCACGAAGGCGAGGTACCCGAACCGGGCGACTACCGGTCGCGCGAGCTCGGGCGCCAGCCGGTGATCTTCGCGCGCGGCGACGACGGCGTGGTTCGGGTGTTGATGAACCGTTGCACGCATCGAGGCGCAATGGTGTGCCCATACGAGCGGGGCAACAGCCGGTTTTTCACCTGTGCGTATCACGGTTGGACGTTTCGAAACAGCGGCGGTCTCGTCGGGGTTCCGCATCCGGAGCAGTACGGCGACTCGTTCGACCGTGACGCGCTCGGGTTGCGTCCGGTGCCGCGATGCGATTCGTATCGCGGGTTCGTGTTCGCGAGCCTGTCGGTCGACGTCGTGCCGCTCGTCGAACATCTCGGCCCGCGTGTGCTGGCCGAGATGGATATCGCGGGCGACCTGTCGCCCGGCGGTCGGCTCGAGGTCACCGCCGGCGTGCACAAGTTCGGCTACGGCGGCAACTGGAAGCTGCAGCTCGAGAACAGCGTCGACGGGTACCACATCACCCATCTGCATCGCAGTTACTTCCGGATCCAGGAGGAACGCTCGGGCCGTGACGCGATGAGGTTCGCGACGGCGGCGTCGCCCGCGCTCGTGCACAGTCTCGGCAACGGTCACGTCTCCTGGGACCTGTCGCCGGCGGGGTTCGGCGGTGCAGCAATCGAACGACTGCGGAACACTCCGGGTTGGCCGCGCGACTACTACGACTTGCTGGTGTCGGCTCATGGTCAAGCGCGTGCCGACGAAGTGCTGTCACACGGCGCCGGCCACGTCGCGATCTTCCCGAACCTGGTGATCATCGCGTCGCAGCTGCGCATGATCCGACCCGTGGCCGTCGACCGCACCGAGGTGTTCATCTATCCGACGCTGCTGAGCGACGTGCCGCCCGAGATGAACGAGGAACGCCTGCGCCGCCATGAGTCGTTCTATGGCCCGGCGGGTGGCGGCGCGACCGACGACCTCGAGGTGTTCGAGCGCGTCACCGCGGGGTTGCGAGCCAAGGTCGACCCTTGGATCCGCATCGACCGTGGCCTTGGCCGCGAGGTGGTGGCTGACGACGGCACGGTCTCGGCGCAGATCACGAGCGAGCTCAGCAACCGCGCGATCCTCGGTCACTGGCGACGCGTGATGTCGGGCGAAGCGTCGGTGCGGCTGTCACCCCGTAGATCGACGGAGGAGTAGCTCGATGCTCGACCATCACGGCGTGGAACAGTTCCTCTATCGCGAGGCGCGTCTCATGGACACCCACGCCTACGACACATGGCTCGAGCTTTGGGCGCGCACTGCGCACTATTGGATCCCCTGTAACGGCGATGACATCGACGTCACGCGCCACGTGTCGCTCGTGAACGAGGACCGGCCCGGCTTGGAGGACCGCGTTCAGCGGCTGAAGAGCGGCGCGCACTACGCGCAAGACCCGCCGTCGCGTTTGTCGCGGGTCGTGTCCAACGTGGAGCTCGACCAAGACTCGTCGCCCGACGCGCTGGTCGTGCACAGCACCTTCAACCTCAGTGCACATCGCCGGCGACGTCTGGATGTCGTAGCAGGCCGCGTCACCCATCGGCTCGTGCTCGAGGACGGCCAGGTGCGCATCGCGACAAAGAAGGTGGTGCTGGTCGACAACGACGACACCATCATGAACCTCACGTATCTCGTGTGACCCGATCGAGAAGCACATGACGATGCGGGCGTTGGTGGTGGGCGGTACCGGTCCCACCGGGCCGTTCATCGTGAACGGTCTGCGCGAGCGCGGCTACGAGGTCTCGATCTTTCACCGGGGTACGCATGAGGTCCCGGAGATCCCCGACGACGTCGTGCACATCCATGGCGATCCCCATTTTCGCGAGACCATCGATGCGGCTTTGGGTTCGCGGACCTTCGACCTTGTCGTGGCGTCCTACGGCCGCCTCCGGCATCTCGCTGAGGCAACGGTGGGGCGAACCGGGCGCTTCGTCGCAGTCGGCGGGTTCGCGACGTACCGCGGGTTCGTGTACCCGAGCGACCTCACCCCGACCGGGCTCCCGGTGCCCGTCGCCGAGGACTTTCCCGTCGTGGCGTCGGAGGACGAGCAACGGTTCTCCTGGCTGATGGCCAAGACCGAGGAGACGGTGATGGCCGCACACCCGGACGCCGTACTGTTCCGTTACCCGTACGTGTACGGACCGCACCAGGTCGTGCCCCGCGAGTGGTGTGTGATCCGACGTCTCCTCGACGGTCGTCGAACGATCGTGCTGCCCGACGGTGGGCTCACGTTGGTCACGCACGGCTACGCCGAGAACCTGGCGCACGCGGTGCTCCTCGCGGTTGACCGGCCGGAGGCTTCGGCGGGTCAGATCTACAACTGCGGTGACGACGTGCAGCTTTCGCTGGCGCAGATCGTCGAGGTGATCGCATCGGCCATGGACTGCGAGGTCGAGATCGTGAACCTTCCCCGTGAGCTGGCGTTCCCGGCGCAGGCGATGTCGCTCGGTTGGCACTCGCACGCGCTTCTCGACTTGACCAAGATCCGCGAGCAACTTGGCTACCGCGATGTCGTGCCGGCGGTGGAGGCGTTGGCGCGCACCGTTCGTTGGTACGTCGAGCATCGACCGGAGCCTGGAGGCGAGATCGAACGACGATTGGGAGACCCGTTCGACTACGAGGCCGAGGACGAGTTGATCGCCCGGTTCGCGGCGTTTGCGGCGGACCTCGCCTCATTCGCGACTCGTCGCACCGGGGTTGCGCACCACCCGTACCCGCATCCCACCGAGGCAGGTCTCGCTCGCGACCATCGCGATCGTTGAGCGTGCAGGCATCGCATGATCGCCGGCTCGGTCCCGTCGTCAGGCGGGCGGCGCGGAGACGTGTGGGAACAGCTCCTCGAAGGCGCCGCGGGTGATGCGGTGGCGGACCTCGGGCGTCATGTCGTCGAACAACCCGTGCAACGTTTCTTGGGTGTGGCCGAAGGTTCCTTCGAGGTGCGGGTAGTCGGTGCCGAACATCACGTTGCGGTAACCCATCGCCCAGAGGGCCGCCGGCGCGGTCTCGTCGTGTTGGAAGCTCGCGTACACCTGCTCGTAGAGGTAGTCCTTCGGGGGGCGCGCCAGTTGAGGTCGCACGAACATCGAGTGTTGGCGGTAGGCCTCGTTCATGCGGTCGCCGATGAACGGAACCCAGCTCGCGCCACCTTCTGCGACGAGCACGCGCATCCTCGGGTGGCGCTCGAGTGCTCCGCTCGCGACGAGCTTCATGGCGGCGTACTGGCCGCCCATGCCGGCCTGCACGTAGTTGAGCACTGCGCCGCCGGGTCCGCGGAACATCGACGCCTGGTCGCCGCCGTCGGTGCCGATGTGGAACGCGACCACGAGGCCGGTCTCCTCGGCGGCTGCCCACAGCGGTTCCCACGAGTCGTCGTTGTAGTCCTTCGCTGCTCGGGGGTGGCCGGTGGTCATGTTGACCAGGTGCAGGCCGACTTCGGCCGCGTGGTAGAGCTCGGCGACCGCCGCGTCGACATCGACGAGGGGCATGAGCGCCGCGGGTACGAGGCGATCGGGCGCCACGGCCTGGATCTCGGTCGCCAGCCACTCGTTCTCGGCACGGGCCGCGGCGCGGATGAGCTCGGGGTCGTCGATGAGACCGCACCACAAGCCGATCGATTGGAACATCACCTCGGCCCACACGCCCTCTTGGTTGAGGTCGGCGAGGCGTGCGTGGATGTCGCGCGAGCCGGGCGGGCGGTGCGAGAGCTCGGCGATCGTGAGGCCTGTGGAGCCTTTGACCTTCATGATCTTGGGCAAGGGGCGCACGAAGCTCTTCCCGTCGACGTGGACGCGTTCTTCGTCGTCGTTGATCTGTTCGATGCGTGGCATCCGCTCGGCCTGCGCCCGGGGAAGGAACTGGTGCCAGAGGTCCTTCGGCTCGAGCAGATGGGAATCGGCGGAGTGCGTCCAGATCTTTGCGGTCATCGCGGTTCTGCTCCGGTGTTGGTTTGTTGGGGGTACTGCTCCTCGTACCAACCGGCGCCCACGATGTAGGCGCCGCCCTTGTCCGGG
>WLNW01000224.1 GCA_009699605.1 Actinomycetota bacterium
GGTGACGACGCGCAGCGAGCCGCGTTGGCCGGCGAGTGCGTCGAGGACGGCGTTGGCCGCGACGTAGCTGGTCTGCCCGCCAGGGGCGAGCGTGGTGCTGGTCGAGCCGACGAGGACGAGGAGCTCGGCGTTGCGTCGCGCGAGCTCGTCGACGAGCACGACTGCGGCGCGGGCCTTGGGGCCGATGACGGCCTCGTGATCTTCGGCCGTGACTGTTTCGATGAGGCGGTCCTGGAGCCGGCCGGCGGCGTGGATTGCGCCGTCGATTCGACCGATACGGCGCTCGCCTTCGTCGAGAGCGCGACGCAGCGATGCATCGTCGGCGAGATCGGCGACGACGGTGACGACCTTGACCGCGACCGCTTCGAGCTCGAGCACGCGCTGGATGCGACGCGAGGTTGCGTCGTCGTTGCCGTGACGTTCGAGCCAGCGCTGCCGCTCGTCGCCTTCAGGTACTGCCTCCGACGAGACGAGGATGAGTGATGCGTCGTGGGCTACGGCGAGATGCTTCGCGAGCACGTGACCGACCCCACCGAGCGCACCGGTGACGAGGTACGTGCCGCCTCGGCGGAACGTGGCCACGTCGGGCAAGGGGGAGGCCACGCGCACGCGTACGGGTTCGGGCACGAGGCGTGCCGCCCCGCGCCGAGCGACCACGCGGTCGGTCGCGGCGAGCAGCTCGTCGACCGCGACGACGGCACTAGTGACCCCCGCGCCTGCGTCGAGGTCGACGAGCACGGTCGTGAGGTAGGGATATTCAGCAGGGGCGACGAGCACGGTGCCGAGAGCCAGCGCGTCGACGGGCCGTGCGGCCACCCCGCTCGCTGTGGTCGCCCCGCGCGTGACCACCCCGAGGCGAGCGACGCCGTCTGGATGGTTGCCGAGCGCACGTGCGGCGTCGACGGTGTCGCGTAGCCAGCGCGCCCCGTCGCGGTCGAAGTCGAAGGAGTTGACGCCACCCGGGCCGACTACCGCGACTGCGCGCGCGGACCCGAGATGTTCGGCATCGAACGACGAAGCGGTGCGGACGATCTCGCCGCGATGGCGGAGCTCGGCGGAGATGGCGTTGACGAGCGGATCGTCGTCGCCGATGAGCAGCCACGGGCCGACGGTGGGCGTGCGCACGGACACGAGCTCGCTCTCGACCCACTGCGGTTCCCAGAACCAGTCGTCGAGGTTGTCGATGCGGGTCGGCCCGCTGGGCTTCGACTCGGGGGCATCTGCGCCGCCGGTTGCCGTGACCCTGACCGCCGCGGAACCTTCGGTCGTGCTGTAGCCGTTACCCGGCTCGATCCAATGGCGCTCGCCTTGGAACGGGTACGTGGGGAGGCGCAGGCGGCGATGACCATCGCCGCAGAACTGTTCGAGGGCCACCGGCACGCCGACGGTCCACAACTTCGCGAAGGCGTGCAGCGAGTGGGCGGTGTCGCCGATGGTGTCATTCGGATGGCGTAGCGACGAGATGACCGCAACAGGCTTGTTCGTCTCCTGGCGTCGCGCGTGCGACGACAACGATTGACCGGGGCCGACCTCGACGAGCGCAAGTGGCCCGTCGGCCAGGGCGGTTGCGAGGCAGTCGTCGAAGCGCACGGTGTTGCGCAGGTGGTCGACCCAGTACTGCGGGTCGGTGGCTTGGGCCTGGGTGATCCACGTGCCGGTGAGGTTCGACAGGTACGGCATCTGCGGCGGCGAGAGCGTGACCTTGCGGACCGCGGCGAGGAACTCGGGCAGGATCGGGTCGAGCAACGAGCTGTGTGCGGCGGCCGCGAGCGGAATGCGCGTGCAGATGATGCCATCGGCGGCGAGTTGATCCTCGAAGCCGCAGACGTCGACGGCGTGACCCGACACGACGCACTCGTCGAATGCGTTGACCGTGGCGAGCGAGATCGACGCGGGGAGGAGCTCGCGCACCGTTGCCTCGGGCAGGGGTACGGCGAGCATCGCTGCGCCCACCCCGCCGACGCGCGCCATGAGTTGGGCGCGGGTGACCACGAGGAACAGCGTGTCCTCGAAGCTCAGCACGCCGCAGAGGTGGGCAGCCGCGTATTCGCCGAGGCTGTGACCGACGAAGGTCTTCGGTGTGATGCCCCAGGCCATGAACTGCTTGGCCATGGCGACGGAAGTGATGAACACCGCTGGCAACGAGGCGTCGGCTTGTCGGAGCGCGTCGTCATCGCCATCGGCGGCGAGGAGCGGCGCAAGGTCGAAGCCGTTCGCGAGCTTCTTGGTGAGTTCGATGCCTTCGCGCATGGTCTGGTGATAGACGATGAACCGCTCGTCGAGCCCGGCGCCCATGCCCACGTACTGAGCCCCGCCGCCCGGGAACATGAAGGCCACACCGGGAGCCGAATCGGCGGTCTGGCCGTTGTGGCTGCGCCGACGATCGGGGCTGCGCAACTGCGCAACCGCGTCGACCACGTCGGTGGCGGTGACGACGCGACGATGGCTCATCTCACGGCGGCCGGTGGTGAGCGTGTAGGCGACGTCGGCGAGGTTGGCGTGGGGCTCGGTCTCGAGGAAGTCGGCCAGGCGAGCCGCCGCGTCATCGACGGCCTTGGCAGTGCGCCCCGAGAGCGCCAGCACCTGTTCGGGCGCTGCGTTGGGTGTCGGTTCGTAGGCGGGGGCTTCTTCGACGATCACGTGTGCGTTCGTACCGCCGACGCCGAGCGAGCTCACGCCGGCCCGGCGCGGTGTACCGAGAGCCGATGGCCAAGGCGCGGCTTCGCCGGAGAGCACGAACGGCGTTCTTTCGATGTCGATCAGGGGACTTGGGCCGGTGTAGTTGGCGAGCGGGGGCAGCGTTTCGTGCCGCAGTGCTTGGACGACCTTGATCATGCTCGCGACGCCGGCCGCGGTATCGAGATGGCCGATGTTCGGCTTGGTCGACACGAGCCGGCAGAAGCCGTTGTCCTTTGTGGTCGCGCGGAATCCCTCGGTGAGGGCTGCGACCTCGATCGGGTCGCCGACGGCGGTGCCCGTGCCGTGCGCCTCGAGCAGGGTGATGTCGCGCGCGGACAGGCCGGCAACTGCGAGCGCTTCCTTTACGACGTCGGCGTGGCCGTCGACGCTGGGCGCGAGATAGCTCACCTTGCGGGCGCCGTCGTTGTTGACCGCACTTCCCTTGATGACCGCGAGGATCGGGTCACCGTCTCGGTATGCGTCGGTGAGACGGCGCAGCGCGACGACGCCTGCTCCGCTGGCGAGCACCGTGCCGCCCGAGAGTTCATCGAACGCGCGGCACACGCCGTCGGGCGCCAGGATCTCGCCTTCGTGGTACCGGTAGCCGCGACCGTGCGGAACCTCGATGGTGACGCCTCCGGCGATGGCCATGTCGGTCTCGAAGGAGAGCAGGCTCTGTACCGCGAGGTGGATCGCGACGAGGGAGGTAGAGCAGGCGGTCTGCACGTTGATCGACGGGCCGCGAAGGTCGAGGCGGTACGACACGCCGGTGGCGAGGAAGTCTTTGTCGTTCGCCGTGTGGCGCAGCAGGAACCAGCCCACCTGATCGACGAGCTGCGGGTTCGTCAGCAGGTTGTTCACGAGATAGGTGTTCATGCCGCAGCCGGCGAACACACCGATCGCGCCGTCGAAGCGCTCGGGTACGTAACCGGCCGACTCGATCGCCTCCCAGGCGACCTCATAGAAGTGCCGGTGCTGGGGATCCATGATGGCTGCATCCCGTGTGCCGATGCCGAAGAACGCGGCGTCGAAGTGATCGACGCCCGCGAGTACACCGGCGCGCTTGACGTAATCGGTCGACTGCACCAACGACGCTGGGAGACCAGCGGCGAGCAACGCCTCGGGATCGAGGTCGACGAGGCAGTCGTCGCCGTTACGCACGCGGGTCCACAACGCATCGGCATCGGGCGCGCCGGGGAATCGGCCCGACATGCCAACGATGGCGATGTCGGATTCGGGCAGGTTGTCAGCGTTCATGCAGTGCGTGTCCTCGATCGGTGCGATGCCGCTGTGCGGACGGCTCATTCGCCGCCGCGGCGGTTGAGCGCGCGGCGTCTCATAGCCCCACGGTCGGTCGCGCTGGGGACGGCTGATACGCCGGTGTCGGGTCCGTCGCCCACCTCGGCACCGGCCGCGGTCGTCGCGGATGTGGCGAGGTGCGCGGCGAAGGCGCGAATGGTGGGGTAGCGGAAGATATCGGTGAGCGCGAGTGGGACGCCGGTCGTTTCGGTGAGGTGCCGGAACACCTTCACCGCCAGTAGCGAATGGCCGCCGATCTCGAAGAAGTTGTCGTCGCGCCCCACGGCACGGCCGAGCGCGGCGGTCCATATCTCGGCGACGAGGCGTTCGCGCTCGTCGGCTGGGGGTACGAGGCTCGCGGTGCTTGTCGCGGCGTGGGCTCCGGCCGGTGGGGAGGGCAGCGCCTTGCGGTCGACCTTGCCGTTGGGGGTGAGCGGGAACGAGGCCAGCATGACCACGACTGCGGGCACCATGATTTCGGGTAGCTCTTCCGCGACGTGCTTGCGCATCATGTCGCTGTCGGCCTTGCGATTCGCGTGGGTCACGACGTACGCGACGAGCTGCGGGATGTCGCTCTCGGTACGGGCCACGACGACAGAC
>WLNW01000225.1 GCA_009699605.1 Actinomycetota bacterium
GCAGGTCCATGGCGACGCGTGAACGTGCGACCACGTTGTTCGAGAAGTCGCAATAGCCGGCACCGAGCTCGAGCACGTCGGCACCGGAGGGCACCCATTGCTGAAGATGTCGGGTGACATGACGCCACATCGCCTGCCGGCGAGGGTCGTGTGCGTATCGGGTGTCGTAATAACCGTCGGCCATGTTCATTGCTCGCCGGGACGCGCTCGCATCGTTCATTGCTTGCCGGGACGCGCTCGCATCGTTCATTGCTCGCCGGGACGCGCTCGCATCGTTCATCGCTTTCCGAGGCGGGCTCGCGCCGCGTCGGCGTGCAGGCGCGTTCGAAGGACCAAGCCGATCATCTCGATGCCGAGGTCCCAGGCCTTGCGGCGGTCGCCGGTGACCGCAGAAGTGCCCACGCGCGGCAGGTAGTTCACGGGCACCTGCACGATGCGTTCCCGGTTGACGGCGCACAGCACCTGCATCTCGAGGCCGAATCGCGAGCCGTCGGCGGTGAAGCCGGGGGTGATGCGTTCGATGCAGCCACGCGACATGACGCGCATCGTGCAACCGACATCGCTCAGGTACGCGGTGTTGAAGCACACCTCGATGAGCTTGGCGACGCCCCAGTTCCCCCAGCGGAGGAACCAGTCCATGTTGGCGCCGCTCCAGATGAACGTCGACACCGTGCGCGAGCCCAACACGACGTCACACTCGCGGGTGAAGGGGAGCAGCTTGAACAGGTCGGACGGGTCGAAGGTGTTGTCGGGCTCGCAGATGCACACGAGGTCGGCGTCGACCTCGCGCAGGCCGCGCTGGATCGCCGCGCCGTACCCCTGCACCGGCTCGAATATCTCGCGGGCGCTGGTGCCGGCCACCTCGTCGCTGGTGCCCGGTTCGGCGTTGTTGTTGACGACCACGATGTCGTCGACCACACCAAGGGCCTCGAAGGCCTTGATGCAACGCGCGATGCTGTCACGCTCACGGTAGGTGGGCAGCACAACGGCGATCGTCTTCCCATGCCACACGGGGGGTGAGCCTACCCGGGGTACGACTTGCCCGAACTACTCCATCACACCCAGCGTCGCGGCGAACGGGACCGGCTGGTTGGTCTCGACGACGACGAAGTGCTCCGTGGCCCGCAACTCGGTGGTGAGGCCGCGGGCGCTGACGAACTCGATCCATCGGTCGACAAGCGGTGAGCCGTCGGGGAAGATGGCGTACCGGCTGCCCGCAGGTGGCGCGGTGTAGCGGTAATCGAGGTAGTAGGAGTTGATGGGCAGCAGCGTGAACGGTTCGCGCTGCTCGAACTGGAGGCGCATGCCGATCCAGTAGTCGACGTACGCAGCGTCGATCTGCTCGTCTCGCAGGGTCTGCCAAAGCTCGTCGGTGGCGACGGGCCGCAGCACGTCGAGCCCGGGCTGCCCGGCGGTGTCGACCACGACGTGGCGCACCGAGACCAGCGAGATCAACGCGAGAAGGCCCACGACGCCCACGGTGAACACCCGTCGTCGGAAGAGTCGCTCGATGCCGTAGCCGACGCACAAGGCAAGAACGGGCAGTAGGGCCAGGCCGTAACGCGGTTCGTCGACGAACACGCTGTTGCGGGGGACCGAGAACAGGAACGGGTACGCGATGGCCACCGTGAGCAACAGCGTGCGCTCGCCCTTCCAGCGGCGAAGTGCGACCAAAGCCGCGATCATGAGCGCGGCGTACATGACGCCCGAAATCGGCGCGAGGTACCAGCGGCCCAGGTACTGCCCGCGCAGCCCGGCGAGGCGGGGGAGGAGCGCCTCGAAGAAGCCGGTGAGCCGGGCCCAGAACGTCGACTTCGCGGCGCCCGTGGGCTGTTCGAGCGAGGCCCAGCTGTTGTTCAGGTTGGCCCACAGCCACGGGAACACGCCGACGAGCCCGGTGGGTACGGCGCGCCACAACTGGCGCACGATCTTCGGTCGGTTGACGACGAGCCAGGCGCACGCGGGAAGTGCTGCGTAGAGCGCGATCGGATGCGTCCACACCGAGAGGCCGAGAACGAGGCCCAACCACGCGACATCGCGCCGCCGGTCTTCCTGTGCGAGCCGAACGACAAGCAGCAACGCGGTGACCGCCAGCAGAACTGCGGGCGTGTAGTACAGCATCACCTTCGTCGACTCCCACACCGCGGCCGGTGGGTAGACCCACATGACGCCTGCGCCGAGCTGGGCTGATGCCTCGGAGAAGATGCGTCGGCCGAGCCGCCACGTCACGAAGCACGCAGCGGCGTACACCAGTGTCTCGGTGAGCTTCATCACCACCGGGCTCGGGCCGAACAACCAGAGGATGGGAGCGCGCGGGTACGCGAGAAGCGCGCCACCGTGGTGAAGCGGCCGGATGAACGCCGGGAAGTTGCCGTCGAGGATCTGCCGGCTCACCAACGAGCTCGTCGCCTCGTCGGCGTCGAACCCACCAATGGGGCTCTGCAACACATAGGCGCGCAGCACGACACCGGCGAAGGCGATGGCCGCGACGTACAACGGCGACAGACCATTCGGTGGCCATGCCCACGTTGGGTGCCACCGGTCCCCGCATCCCGTATGGGCATCGGCGGGCGCGGGTCCCCGGTTCGTGGATGTGACTGCGTCGGCGGTCATGGGCTCCGATTCCGGCCGGGTCGGCCGCTCACCTTAGGACATCGCCACGCCGGGCTGTGTGTCGCAAACCGCGACGTTGTGCTACGCCTTTGGTATGTCGACCCCGGCGAGTGCGGTGTCAGCCCGCGTGCGCGTGGTGGTGCTCAACCACAATGGTGGCGAGCGCCTCGTGCGGTGTCTCGACGCGTTGGCCCGCACCGAGTGGCCGGCCGAATCGCTCCAGATCGTTGTCATCGACAACGCATCGACCGACGGCAGCGACGCGGCGGTGGCCATTTCCCACCCGGCGATCACTGTGGAGCACTCGCCGACCAACGCCGGGTTTCCCGCGAACAACCTCGCGCTTCGCGACCTCGGCGATGTGGCGTACGTCGCCCTGGTGAACAACGACGCTTACGTCGATCCGGGCTGGCTCGCGCCGTTGGTCGCCGTGCTGGCGGCCGACGCGTCCGTCGGCGCAGCGAATGCCATGGTGCTCTTCGCGCAGACTGCCGTGCCAACGATCAACAACGCCGGCGTCGAGGTGCTGCGTAACGGCTACGGACGCGATCGTGGCTTCGGTTCCACCGACCTGGCGTCGTTCGCCGCCGAGGCCGATGTGTTCGGGTGGTGCGGCGCCGCAGTGCTGCTGCGGCCGGCGTACCTCGCCGACGTCGGCCTGTTCGACGAGCGCTTCTTCCTCTACTACGAAGACACCGACCTGTCGTGGCGCGGGCAGTTACGCGGGTGGCGTTACCGGTTCGTGCCTAGTTCGATCGTGCGCCACGAACACGCGGCGACCGCCGGTTCCGGTTCGCCGATGCAGCTCTACTACACCGAACGGAACCGGCTCCTGATGCTGGTGAAGAACGCGCCCGCGCGCCTCGCGTTCGCCGCGGTGCTGCGGTTCCCGTTGTCGGCGGCGTCTTACGCGTTGCACGGCAACGTGCGTCGTGCGTGGATCCACACACGGGCCTATGCCGGGTTCGTGGGCCTGCTGGTGCCGACGCTGCGCGAGAGACGGCGCGTTCGGCGTCGGCAAACGGTTGACGACGCCGACGTGATCCGCATGCTCATCGACGTCTGAGTGCCCGTTTCCGAAGATCGATCGCGAGCTTGAACGGGCGTGTGGCTTTCACTACGCGAAGGCGGGCACGGATCCACTCGTCACGGTGAAGCTCCTCGCCGAGGCTCAGCGCCAACGCTCTCGTGGCTTGTAGTTCGACGGCCGAGGCTTCGGCCGCGTCACGATCGCGGCGCACGCGCGCGAGCTCGTCCCACGCGGCGGCCAGCGCGCGCTCGATGACCTCGGCGACCATGGCGCCGCGTCCGAGCGCGATTGGCATCGTCCAGAGGTTCTCGTCGTCGAACGTGACTAGTTCGACGACGAGATCCAGCATGTCGAGGTTGGAGCGCAGCTGCGCTTCGTGGGTGAGCGCACGAGCGAGCGCAGCCTCGGAAACGGTCCATCCGCATCGCCCAGCGAGATGCAACGCGAGCTGTTCCACCCGTAGCTCGGGATCGCCGGCTGCGCCCGCGACGACCAGTGCGCGCGCGAGGTACCAGCACAGCCGCGCCGTGGTGGCATCGTCGTCGAGCGGCTCGACGCCGGAGCGCAGGTCGCAGGCCAGCCGCAGTTCGTCCTCGAGCACGGCCACGTTGTCGGCGGTTGCGGCGAAGGCCGCCTTGGGTGGTAGGCCACGGACGAACGTCGACCACCTCGTGAGGAGTGGCTCGACGCTCGAGTCGGACGGATCGGCTAGCAGCCGCGAGATCAACAGCTCGGCCACGTGCACCGACGGCCGGCCGTCATCGTGCACGAGTGCCCAACTGGTGTCTGGCATCGCCTACCCTCCCGTACATGTTCGGCGCAGCGAGCAACCGTACCCGCAGCCATCCGCCGCGACGCGCGTCGC
>WLNW01000226.1 GCA_009699605.1 Actinomycetota bacterium
CCCAGCTGGCGGCGAGCGTCATTCGCGATCAGCTCGTGGGACGCGGCATCCGCGTGACCGGCGCCGCGCGCTCTGGGCGCGCACCGGCGACCACCGTTGAAGTGGCGCGGGTCACCGCCAACCTCGGCGACATCGTCATCGAGATGCTCGGCCAATCCGACAACTTCACCGCCGAGTCGCTCACCAAAGAGCTCGGGTTCAAGGTCGGGGGCGAGGGCAGCACCGCCGCCGGGGTGGCCGCGACACGCGACATATTGGCGAAGGCCGGCTTGCCACTCGACAACGTCTCGATAGTCGATGGTTCGGGACTCGATCGCTCGAACCGCCTTACGTGCACCCTCCTCGCCGCCGTTCTCGAGCGGCTCGGGGCGGCGTCCGACATCGCGAAGGCCCTCCCAGTGGCGGGCAAGAGCGGCACGTTGGCCGAGCGGTTCGTCGGGTCAGCGGCCGCCGGCCGCATCCGGGCCAAGACTGGTTCGCTCCGCAACAGTCGGGCACTCGCAGGGTTCGCCGACGCGGGTGCGGCGAGCGACCAGCGCACGCTCACCTTCGCCTACATCGCGAACCAGACCAACCTCAACATCGACGCCAACCTCAAGGTGCAGGACCAGCTCGGTTTGGGGCTCGTGAGCTACCCGCAGGGAACCACCCTGGCGCAGCTCGCGCCGCAGTGACGCCAGAACCGACCGCTTCGGCCTGACCTCACGGGCCAAGTAGTGTCCGGGAATGACCGGCTCGGCGATGTTCCCGTTGGGAATGGTGTTGTTCCCGGCGCAGATGCTTCCCTTGCGCATCTTCGAGCCGCGCTATCGCGAGATGGTGTCCGACTGCCTTCGCGACGACCAGTCGTTCGGCGTGGTGCTGATCGAACGGGGGAGCGAGGTCGGGGGCGGTGACGTCCGCAACGGCCTCGGCACGTTGGCCCGGATCATCCATGCCCAGCCGTATCCCGATGGCCGCTGGTCGATCGTCGCCATCGGCACGGAGCGCATCCGGGTCACGGCATGGCTGACCGACGACCCGTACCCGTGCGCGAAGATCGAGTCGCTACCCGACACGGCCGCGACGAAACCGATCGACACGCTCGTCACCCACGCCACCGAGCTGTTGCGAAGCGTCCTCGCGATGAGGGCCGAACTCGGTGAGGCGGTGGCACCTGCCACGTTCGAGGTCAGCCCCAGCCCCCTGGCGGCCAGCTACCAGCTCGCCGCGTCCTGCCCGTTCGGACCGTTCGATCACCTCAACCTGCTCGCCGCGCCCGGGCCGACCGAGCGCCTAGAGCAGATGGTGGCGTTGCTCGAGGACGACCGCTCCTTCTGTCAGACGCGGCTTGCCATGGAGGCAGACGAGGACCCGTCGGACTAGGGTTCACGATTCAACTGCGCAGCCTTCCGGCGGCTCCGAAGTACGAGAATCAGCGTGGCACCGAACGACACCTCGAAGAAGCAGCCCGACACAAAACATGGCGACATCGGCGAGGCCTTCAATCTCGTCAGGGCCTACGCCAAGCAGGAGACCATCGATCCGCTGCGCACCGTCGGGGGCTACCTCAAGTTCGCCATACCGGGCGCGCTCCTCCTGGGCATCGGCTGGCTCTTCCTGCTGATCGGCCTGCTCCGTGTGCTCCAGACCGAGCTCGATGCCTTCGACCACGGCTGGTCGTTTGCGCCGTACTTCATTGTGCTTGCGGTCGGCGCAATCGTGTCCTATCTGTTCGCCCGGCGTGTCCTGAAAGGAGACCTCCGTGGCTGAGCAGACCGACAAGATCTCCCGCGAGGACCTCGAAGCCAAGTTCCGCGACGTCAAAGGTGGCGTCGACCAACGTGCGTTCGCGGCCAAGGAGTTGGCCAAGCCGTTCGCGATCGGCGCCGGCGTCCTCGTGCTGTTGCTCGTTTACTTCATCGGTAAGCGGGTCGGGAAGACCAAGTCGACCATCGTCGAGATCCGCCGGATCTGACCGAGATCGCTGGCCCTCCGTGTTCCGTTTCCTCCGCAGTGGATACCTCCGTCGCTGGCTCCGCCACAACGCGCTCCGCAAAGGCCTACTCGGCCGCCAGGGCCCGTGGATGTTCGTGTTCTTCGCGAGCATGGTGCTACGGCAGTTCAAAAAAGTCCTCAAGCGAGGCGTGATGCCCATCCGCTTCAGCGAGAAGCTCGAGCCGGGTGCAACCTACGTGATCTCCCATATCGTGCAGCCCTCGCGCCGCGAGCGCCGCAAGGCTTCTCGTTCCGGGGTATGAAGATCCAACTGCGCAACCCTCGTCGCGACGTCGACATGCCCGGCCCACTCCGCGTCGATGTCATCCTGCGGCGCCTCGACATCGAGCGCGAAACCGTGCTCGTGATCATCGACGGCACGCTTGTTCCCGGCGACGCGCTCGTCCCCGATGATGCAACCGTCGAAGTGCGTCCGGTCATCTCCGGGGGCATGGCGTGAAGTGCACCGTGTGCCGCGAGCCGGCGGTCATCGACATCCGACGCCACAACGCCTACTTCTGCCCCGATCACTTCCTTCGCCTCTGCCGGGACCAGACCGCGAAGGCCATCAAGGACCACCAGATGTTCGGTCCCGACGATCGGGTACTCGTCGCGGTGTCCGGGGGTAAGGACTCGCTCGCAGTGTGGGACATCCTGCTCGAGCTCGGCTACCGGGCGGACGGGTTCGTCATCGGGCTCGGCATCGGCGATTACAGCGCGGCGTCCACCCAGCACGCCCGTGACTACGCGACCGGTCGCGGGGCCACCCTCCTCGAGGTCAACCTGCCCGACGAGTACGGGTACGACATCCCCAGTGGCTCGAAGGCGGCTCGCCGCACCCCGTGCTCGGCGTGCGGGCTCACCAAGCGCCATCTGTTCGACAAGGCGGCAGTCGACGGTGGCTACGACGTCGTCGTAACCGGCCACAACCTCGACGACGAAGCGGCCGTGCTCTTCGGCAACGTCTTGCATTGGCACACCGAGTACCTCGGCCGTCAGTCGCCCGTGCTCCCCGCGCGCGCGGGCTTTCCCCGCAAGGCCAAGCCGCTCATCCGCCTCGGCGAGCGAGAGATGGCGGCCTACTGCGTCTTGAAGGGCATCGACTACATCGTCGAGGAATGCCCCATGGCTGCGGGGAACCGGCACCTCCAGTACAAGGAGTCGCTCAACAGCGTCGAGGCGCGCTCACCCGGGGCCAAGTTCGACTTCTACCACCGGTTCCTCACCGCGGCCGCGCCGGCGTTTCGGATCGCCGACGAGGACGACACACTCAGTCGCTGCGAGCGCTGTGGCGCTCCATGCTCCGCCGAGGTCTGTGCGTTCTGCCGCCTCGTCGAGCGCGCGACCACGCCCCAACCCGTACACCTCGGTCCGCGCCGCCGCCGCGGCGCCGCCAACACCGCCACAACCACCGATCGTTCGACCGCCGAGGGGCACGCACCGTGATCCGACCATTCCAGCCGGGCGAACGCGCCATGCTCATCGACCGCAAGAAGCGCCGCTACCTCGTCGCGCTCACCCCGGGTGCCGAGTTCCACACGCACGCGGGTTTTGTGCCCCACGACGAGGTAATCGGCCAATCCGAGGGTGCAACCCTGCGTTCCACCCGCGGTGGCACGTACACCGTCTTCCGTCCGACGCTGTCCGACTTTGTGATCGAGATGCCGCGAGGTGCCCAGGTCATCTACCCGAAGGATCTCGGGCCGATGCTGATGCTCGCCGATATCTTCCCCGGGGCGCGCGTGCTCGAATCGGGCATTGGATCCGGAGCGCTGTCGATGACCATGCTGCGCGCCGGTGCCGTGATCCACGGCTACGAGATGCGCGACGACTTCGCCCGCCGCGCCCAGCGCAACGTTGCCGACTTCCTCGGCGACGAGGCCATGTCGCGCTACCACGTCGAACTGCGCGACTGCTACGAGGGCACGGAACTACGGGACCTCGATCGCGTGGTGCTCGATCTGCCCGAGCCCTGGCGGGTCGTCCCCCACGCCGCCAAGGCGTTGCGACCCGGCGGCATCATCGTCGCCTACACCCCGAGCATCCTGCAGGCGGTACAGACCCGACAGATCCTCGAGGCGTACGGTTTCGACCTCGCCGGTACCGTCGAGGTCCTGAACCGCACGTGGCACATCGAGGGCGCGTCGGTGCGTCCCGATCACCGCATGGTGGCCCATACCGGCTTCCTCACCCACGCCCGGTTGCTGAGCGAGCGACCCACACCCCAACTCGACGCCGACGCCGACGCCGACGCCGACGCCGACACCAGTCTCGATCCGGCGGTCGAAGCGGACGGGTGACGGCTGCCCGGACGCGAAGAAGGGAGCACCGAAGTGCTCCCTCCTCACCACGTCTTCGTTGCTACGTCGCATCGGGTGCGTCGTAGCGACGCACCCGCAGTCGCAGTCGCGGACGGCTACTCGACCTCGATGAAGATGCACTCGCCGGGGCACTCGTCGGCAGATTCGATGACGGCATCTTCTTGGCCCGCAGGAACGTTGGCCAAGCCCGCCGCGCCGCCCGGATCCGA
>WLNW01000227.1 GCA_009699605.1 Actinomycetota bacterium
AACGCGATCTCGTCGAAGGGCGTGCACGTCTGCACGGTCAACGACTATCTGGCCACCCGCGACGCTGAGTGGATGGGGCAGGTGCACGGTTTCCTCGGCGTGTCGGTCGGCCTCGTCGTGCCCGGCGAGTTCGACTCGGCATACAAGCGGGCGCAGTACGCGTGCGACGTCACCTACGGCACCAACAATGAGTTCGGCTTCGACTACCTGCGCGACAACATGGCGATGTCGCTCGCCGAGAAGGTGCAGCGGGGCCACAACTTCTGCATCGTCGATGAGGTCGACTCGATCCTCATCGACGAGGCGCGCACGCCGCTCATCATCTCAGGTCGCGTCGCCGACGCCGCCAAGCTTTACTACCGGTTCGCCTCGATCGTGCGTGGGCTCCAGCGTGACGTGCACTACGACGTTGACGAGGAGAAGCGCATCGTCGCGCCCACCGAGGATGGCGTGCACGCCGTGGAGAGCGCCCTCGGAGTCGACAACCTCTACGACGAGCTGTCGTCCAACCTCGTGCACCAGATGACCGCCGCGCTGCGCGCCAAGGAGCTTTACAAGCGCGACAAGGACTACATCATCCAGGGCGGCGAGGTGAAGATCGTCGACGAGTTCACCGGCCGCATCCTCGAAGGTCGGCGCTGGTCCGAAGGCCTGCACCAGGCCGTCGAGGCGAAGGAGGGCGTGAAGATCAAAGAGGAGAACCAAACCCTCGCGACCGTCACGCTGCAGAACTACTTCCGCATGTACGACAAGCTCGCCGGCATGACCGGCACCGCCGAGACCGAGGCCGCCGAACTGGCGAGCACCTACTCGCTCCAGGTCGTGCCGATCCCCACGCACCGTTCGATGGTGCGCCTGGACCAATCGGATCTCATCTACAAGTCCGAGGACGCGAAGTTCGACGCGGTGATCGACGACGTGATCGAGCGCGTCGACTCCGGCCAGCCCGTGCTGCTCGGCACGGCATCCGTCGAGAAGTCCGAGAAGCTGTCCCGTCTGCTCGAAAAGCGCGGCGTCGTCCACGAGGTGCTCAACGCGAAGCAGCACTTCCGCGAGGCCGAGATTGTCACGCAGGCCGGCCGCCTCGGCGCGGTCACGGTGGCCACCAACATGGCCGGTCGTGGCGTCGATATCCTGCTCGGCGGCAACCCCGAAGGTTTGGCGCTGCACGACCTCAACGCCGAGGGTTTCGAGATCGAATCGCCCGAAGGTGCGGTGCGCTACGACCAGCTGCTGGCTGAGCACCGCGCGAAAACCAAGGCCGAGGGCGACCAGGTGCGCCAGCTCGGCGGCCTTTACGTGCTCGGCACCGAGCGCCACGAGTCGCGCCGTATCGACAATCAGCTGCGTGGTCGTTCCGGACGCCAGGGCGACCCGGGCGAGAGCCGCTTCTATCTGTCCCTCGACGACGAGCTCATGCGGATCTTCGCCACCGGCGCGATGAGCTGGGTCATGGGCAAGGCACTGCCCGACGACGTGCCCATCGAGGCGAAGATGGTCAGCAAGGCCATCGAGCGCGCCCAGAACACCGTCGAGCAGCGCAACGCCGAGATCCGCAAGAACGTGCTCAAGTACGACGAAGTGATGAATGAGCAGCGCAAGGTCATCTACAAGCGCCGTGACCGGATCCTCGAAGGTGGCGACCTTCGCGAGAGCACCCTCGAGGCCATCGCGGCGTCCGTTGACGGACTCGTCACCGCGCATGCTGCCGCCGACTATGCCGAGGACTGGGACGTCGACGGCCTGCTCACCGAGGTCCACAACTACTGGCCCACCGGCCTCGCCGTCGACGACCTTCGTCGGTCGATGTCGTCCGACGAGCTCTACGAGCTGCTCATGGGCGACGCATCCGCCTTGTACGAGCGTCGCGAAGCCGAGCTCAGCCCCGAGATCATGCGCCACGTGGAGCGCCAGGTCATGCTGCGCATCATCGACACCCGCTGGCGTGAGCACCTCGGCGAGATGGACTACCTGCGCGAGGGCATCCACCTGCGGGCCATGGGTCAAAAAGATCCCGCAGTCGAGTGGCAGCGCGAAGGCTTCGAGATGTTCGGCCACATGATGACCGGTATCAACGACGACTTCGTCCGCTACATCACGCACGTGCAGGTCGCGGTCGAGGAACAGCCGGCACCGGCCGAAGAGCTCCGCAACGTGCAGTACTTGGCCGCCGACGATACCCCGCGAGGGATGGCGGCCATCGCCAACGCGTCGAGCGACGGCCTGGGGCTGACCGCCGATGACGACGACGATGCTCAGGCTGTCCAACGGCCGGTCGTGAAGTCCGATCTCGAGAAGACCCCGCGCAACGCACCATGCCCGTGCGGGAGCGGCAAGAAGTTCAAGCTCTGTCACGGGCGTTGAACCGGAGACTATTCGATGCAGGATTTCACCGATGACCTCCGCGCGCTCCGCGAACGCTTGGCTCAAGCCGAGCACTTCTTGCGCGTCACCGACCTCCGGGCGCGGCGTCCGCAGCTCGAAGCCGAGATGAGCCGGCCAGATCTCTGGGATCATCCCGAAGAAGCGCGCCGGGTGCAGACCGAGATGAGCGCGGTGCTCGACGATCTCGCGGTCTGCGATCGGCTTGCCCAACGCATCGAAGACGCCGAGACGCTGTTCGAGCTCGGCCGGGAAGAGGCCGACGATTCGGTCGAGGCCGAGGTGCGCGAGGCGATCGCCCAGGTCGCCGCGCAGTTCGAGCAGTTGGAGATGCGCGCCCTGTTCACCGGCGAATACGACGCAGGCGATGCGGTGTGCACGATCAAGGCCGGGGCTGGTGGTACCGACGCCCAGGACTGGGCCGAGATGTTGTTACGCATGTACCGGCGCTGGGCCGAGCGCAATGGCTATGGGTTCGAGCTCGACGCGGTGAACGAGGGCCAGGAGGCGGGCATCACCACCGCCGAGTTCATCGTGCGCGGTCGCAACACCTACGGCATGTTGCGCGCCGAGCACGGCGTCCACCGCCTGGTGCGCATCTCGCCGTTCAACAACGAGGGCAAGCGCCAGACGGCGTTCGCGTCGTTGTACGTCGCGCCGTTCTTCGAGGCCATGGCCAACGAGGTCGAGATCGACGAGAAGGAACTGCGCGTCGACGTGTTCCGTTCGTCGGGCGCAGGCGGCCAGCACGTAAACACCACCGATTCCGCCGTGCGCATCACGCACCTTCCGTCGGGCATCGTCGTGTCGTGTCAAAACGAGCGCAGCCAGATCCAGAACCGCGCCCGGGCCATGCAGGTGCTCGCAGCGAAGCTGCTCGACCTCGAGCGCCAAAAGCGCGACGCAGAGATCTCGGCCATCGCCGGTGAGGCCAAGAAGGTCGACTTCGGCAGCCAGATCCGCAGCTATGTGTTGCAGCCGTATCGCATGGTGAAAGACCTGCGCTCCGGCCACGAGACCGGCGATGTCGACGGCGTTCTCGAAGGCGACATCGACGAGTTCATGGAGTCCGTGCTGCGTTGGCAACGGGCCGAAGCCGGTGCCTCGTGACCACGCAGCGTGCCGGGGATGACGCAGATTCGGTTTGGTGCGCTGGTAGGGTCCAGCGGTCCTCATCTTCGATCCGGCTAGCCCGCGAGGCGTACGTCAACCGATGATCAAGCTCGAGAACGTCACGAAGCAGTACAAACAGGACACCGTCGCGCTCCGAGATGCGTCGGCCGATATCCAGAAGGGGGAGTTCGTCTTCCTCGTCGGCCAGTCGGGGTCGGGCAAGTCCACCTTCATCCGCCTCCTCAACAAGGAGGAGACACCGGATCAAGGACGCATCATCGTTGCGGGCAAGGATCTCGGTGAGCTCTCCGGGTGGCGCGTGCCTTACCTGCGGCGCAACATCGGTTGCATCTTCCAGGACTTCAAGCTGCTGCCGAAGAAGACGGTGTTCGAGAACGTCGCGTTCGCGCTCGAGGTCATCGGTCGACCGAAGCACGTGGTGAAGAAGCAGGTGCCGGCCATCCTCGACCTCGTCGGGTTGGGCAGCAAGACCAGCAACTTCCCCGACGAGCTGTCCGGTGGCGAGCAGCAGCGCGTGTCGATCGCTCGGGCATTCGTGAACCGGCCCCTGATCCTCCTCGCCGACGAACCGACCGGCAATCTCGACCCCGCCACCTCGGTCGGCATCATGCGACTCCTCGATCGCATCAATCGCACGGGCACCACCGTGGTGATGGCTACGCACGACCGCGGCATCGTCGACACGATGCGCCGTCGGGTGATCGAGCTCGACAAGGGCAACATCGTGCGCGATCAGTCGCGTGGCGTCTACGAGTAGGTGATGAAGTAGTGGCCTTGCGAGTCGAATATCTGATCCGGGAGACCGGAACCAACCTGTGGCGCAACGTGTGGCTCACCGTCGCCGCCGTGCTCACGGTGTTCGTGTGCCTCGCGCTGTTCGGCGTGTCGATCCTCGTCGGCAAGGGCGCCGACTCCCTCACCTC